>JAITLM010000100.1 GCA_031277885.1 Microbacterium sp. | reverse complement strand
CCCAAGTAGTTACCCCAGAACAGCACTATCTCACTGGGAGAGGGCAAACCCAAATACCGGTATCGAAGTGAGGAGCGCTCCGTACGTTCCGCGACATCGAGCGGCGTTTCGGCGACGTTTCGGGCGGGTCGCGGTCGCGTCGGCGTTCGAGGGGCGAGGGCTCAGCTGCGCCGGCGGATGGCGGTGAAGGCGATGTCGAGAGGTCCGACGGTGCTCATGACGCGATCCTCTCACCAGCGTCGGGATCCGTCGCCGGATCCACCTCCGTGATCGAGAACGCGTTGCCGTCCGGGTCGCGGAACGCGAACATCGCCGGCACCCCCGGCCACCGCAGGATCTCGTCGACCTCGATGCCCTCGGCGAGCATGGCGGCATGCGCGGCCTCGACGTCGTCCGAGGTGAACCGGATCCCGATCGGTCCGCGGTGCACGTCGGGATCCGCGGTCTCCAGCGTGAGGATCACGGTGCCGCTTCCCGGCGCGAGTTCGATCCAGCGGCCGTTCGGCGTCGGTGCATCGCGCAGCACCGCGAAGCCGAGCCGGCGATAGAAGCGCAGTGCGTCGTCCTGGTCGTCCACCGGAATGCTGACGGTGCGGACTCCGGTGATGTGCGTGCTGTCCATGACTGTCCCTTTCGGATCGGAGGTTCCGTTCAGAAGGGTGACGATCGAGGACGCGCGCGATCGACATGCCGCCCCGATCCGGGGCGGCATTCCGGGTCAGCGGAAGTTGATGAACTGCAGATCCAGGTCCAGATCGGATCCCTTGAGCAGCGCGATCACGGCCTGCAGGTCGTCCCGGCTCTTGGACTGCACGCGCAGCTCGTCGCCCTGGATCTGCGACTTCACCGACTTCGGGCCCTCGTCGCGGATGATCTTGCCGATCTTCTTCGCGTTCTCGGAGCTGATGCCCTCCTTGAGCGTCGACTCGAGGCGGAACTCCTTGCCGCTCGCGGTCGGCTCGCCGGACTCCAGGCTCTTCAGCGAGATGCCGCGCTTGATGAGCTTCGTCTGGAAGACGTCCAGCACGGCCCGCGCGCGCTCGTCCGAGTTCGCCAGGATCACGATCTTCTCGCCGCTCCACGCGATCGAGGCGCCCACGCCCTTGAAGTCGTAGCGCTGCTCGATCTCCTTGCGGGCCTGGTTCAGGGCGTTGTCGGCCTCCTGGCGATCCACCTTGGACACGATGTCGAATGAGCTGTCAGCCATACAGGCAGTGTAACGAGAGCCGGCGTCAGGCGGTTCCGTGCACGGCGCCGCCCGGGCGCGCCGTCGAGGAGCGCACCACGAACCGCGGCGTGAGCGTGCGATGCTCCGGCGCGGCGCCCGGGTTGTCGAGCTGGGCGAGCAGCAGGTGCGCGGCGAGGCGGCCCTGGCCGGCGGGATCCTGCGCGAGCGTGGTCAGCCCGAAGAACGCCGACAGCTTGTGGTCGTCGATGCCGACGACGGACAGGTCGTCCGGCACGCGCAGGCCCAGGTCGCGCGCGGCGAGCATGCAGCCGATCCCGATCTCGTCGCTCGCGGCGAAGATCGCGGTCGGCCGGTCGTGCGCGAGCAGCGCCTTCGCGGCCGCGTATCCGGAGGGGATGTCGAAGTCCGCCTCCCAGAATCCGGTCTCCTCGACCTCGAGCCCCGCGGCCCGCATCGCCGACAGCCAGCCGTCGTACCGGGCGTCGCCGAGCTGGAACGCGCTCGCGATGGTCCGCCCCGCACCGACGTATGCGATCCGGGTGTGACCGAGCGAGAGCAGGTGCTCGGTGGCGAGCGTCGCCATCCGCGCATTGTCGACGTCGACCGCGGTGGCCCCCTCGATGAATCCGCCGATGCTGACCACGGGCTTGCCGAGCGCCCGCAGTGCGCGGATCTCGTCGGGGGTCAGCTCGATGCTCGCGGCGATCAGGCCGTCGATGCTCGCGCGGCGCAGCGAGCTGCCGAACACCTGATCGCGCTGGGATTCGTTGCCCTGCAGGTCGTACAGGGTCACGTCGTACCCCTGGCTGAGCAGCACGGACTCGATGCCGGTGAGCAGGTCCGTGAAGAACCAGCGGTCGATGAACGGCACCATGAAGCCGATGTGCCTGGTGCGTCCGGAGGCGAGCCCCGACGCGTTCGAGGAGATCACGTAGCCGAGCTCCGCGGCCGCCGCGAGGACCTTCTCCCGCGTCGCGGCCGAGGCGGTCTTCCCGTTCAGGGCGCGCGAGACCGTGGCGGTGGACACGCCGGCGAGACGCGCCACGTCGGCGATGTCAGCCACGGGGCCTCCTGGGAAGTCGGGTCAAGGAAGGGTACCGGGCCGACCCGGCGCGCAGGGGCCGCAGAAGCGTTCTGCGGCATTCGTTCGGATCATTGTTGTAAACGCTTCCGCATCGCGCAAGCGGCGGTCTGAGTGGCGTGGATGTCAATGAAGACAAGCAAACTGCAGAATCACCGTCATCGGGAGTGTGTCAAGCAAGGGTTGCGCGACGTGGATCGGATCCGCATACTGTAAACGCTTGCGTTCTGGCAGGCGGGGCGCGCGCCGATCCGGCGCACGATCGGAGCCGATCACGCCCCCACTAAGCACCGAGAGAGGTACACCGATGAAGGTGAACAGGAAGAGCGTCGTCGCGTTCGGCGCACTCCTCGTGGCCGGCGCACTGGCGCTGACCGGCTGCGGCGGCAGCGGAAGCGGCGGCGGATCGTCCGCGGGCGGCGACAAGACGACGAGCTCGCTCACGGTCTGGGTCGACTCCAACCGCGCGGCCGCGATGAAGCAGGTCGCGGCCGACTTCAAGAAGGACAAGGGCATCACCATCAACCTGGTGGTCAAGGACTTCGGCAAGATCCGCGACGACTTCACCGCGCAGGTCCCCACCGGCAAGGGCCCCGACATCACGATCGGCGCGCACGACTGGATCGGTTCCTTCGTCAAGGACGGCCTGGTCGCGCCGATCGAGCTGGGGGACTCCGCCGCCAAGTTCGAGAAGGTCGCGATGTCGGCCGTCACCTACGACAGCAAGGTCTACGGCCTGCCCTACGCGATCGAGAACATCGCGATCCTGCGCAACACCGCCCTCGCCGACTCCACCCCGGCCACCTACGACGAGATGATCGCGAAGGGCAAGGCCGCGGGCACCAAGTACCCGTTCCTCATCGGACTCGACGCCGCCACGGGCGACGCGTACCACACCTACCCGTTCGAGACGTCGTTCGGCGGCCAGGTCTTCGCGCAGAACGCCGACGGCAGCTACGACGCCAAGAAGCTCACGATCGGCGACGAGTCGGGCCAGAAGTTCGCCACCTGGCTGGGCGCGCAGGGCGCGGCCGGCATCTTCAACCCGGGCCTGACCGGCGACCTCGCGAAGGCCGCGTTCAACGCGGGCGAGGCCCCGTACTTCATCAGCGGCCCGTGGAACCTGCCCGACGCCGAGAAGGCCGGCATCAAGGTCTCGGTCGACCCGATCCCGTCCGCCGGCGGCCAGGAGGCCCGTCCGTTCGCGGGCGTGCAGGCCTTCTTCGTGAACGCGAAGTCGAAGAACACCCTCGCCGCGAACGAGTTCCTGGTGAACTACCTCGCGACCCCCGCCGTGCAGACCGCGCTCTACAAGGCGGGCGGCCGTCCGCCGGCGCTGACCGAGTCGTTCCAGGCCGCGCAGTCCGACCCGGCCGTGGCCGGATTCGCCAAGGTCGGCGCGAACGCCGTGCCGATGCCCTCCGTGCCCGAGATGGGCTCCGTGTGGGACGACTGGGGCAAGTCCGAGGTCGCGATCATCAAGGGCGCGGACCCGGCGAGCACCTGGACCACCATGGCCCAGGCGATCCAGACGAAGATCGGCTGACCCGGTCGAGAACCCGGTGCGGGGAGGCGTGCGCGTGCGCCGCCTCCCCGCACCACCGCCCGCTGACGACGTTGTGAAGGGGTCGAGATGACGGGTCCTGCCGTGCAGGAGAAGACGGCCGTGTCCCCCGAGGACAGGGCCAGGAGCCGCCGCCGGCGACGCGCCGCGGCCTACGCCGAGGCCGCATCGGCCGGCTGGAAGGTGTGGCTGGTCAAGATCGTCGCGCTCGCGGTGATCGACGCCCTCGCGCTGTACGCCGTGTTCGCGCTCGCCGCGAGCGCGCAGTGGACGCCCGCCGTCCTGGTCGCCGTAGGGGTGCTCGCGATCAACGCGGTCTACCTCATCCCCGGACTCCTGCCCGCGAAGTACCTCACGCCCGGCCTCGTGTTCCTGCTGATCTTCCAGATCTTCGTGGTGCTCTACTCCGGGTACGTCGCCTTCACGAACTACGGATCCGGGCACAACTCCACCAAGGACGATGCGGTGCAGGCGCTGCTGCTGCAGTCGCAGACCCGCGTCGCCGACTCTCCGACGTTCTCCGTGAAGGTCCTCGAGAAGGACGGGAAGTTCTTCTTCCTCACCTCGGAGCCCGGCAGCACGGCGCCGCTCATCGGCGGAGCCGATCGCCCGCCCTCGACCGAGCCCGGCATCACGGCCGACGGGGCGCCCGGTTTCACGACCCTCGACTTCCCGAGCGTGATCGCCCACCAGGACGACATCGCCGCCCTCGCCGTGCCGCTCTCGCACGACCTGAACCAGGGCTATCTCAAGACCACCGACGGATCCAAGGCGTACCTGTTCACCTCGACCCTGACCTGGGATCCGAAGGCCGACACGATGACCGACACCAAGACCGGCGTCGTCTACAGCGACACCGGCCACGGCGCCTTCACCGCGAAGGACGGCAAGGCCCTGCTGCCCGGCTGGCAGGTCTGGGTCGGGATGGACAACTTCGTCCGCGCGTTCTCCGACCAGTCGATCCGCGGCCCGTTCTTCGCGGTGCTGCTGTGGACGTTCGCGTTCGCGATCCTCTCGGTCGCGACGACGTTCATCCTCGGCCTGTTCCTCGCGATCGTGTTCAACGATCCGAAGATGCGCAGCCGCAAGTACTACCGGCTGATCATGATCCTGCCCTACGCCTTCCCGGCGTTCCTCTCGGCCCTGGTCTGGGCCGGCTTGTTCAACAAGGACTTCGGGTTCATCAACCAGGTGGTGCTGGGAGGCGCGTCCATTCCGTGGCTCACGGATCCGTGGCTCGCCAAGGGGGCGATCCTCATCGCGAACCTGTGGCTCGGCTTCCCCTACATGTTCCTGGTGACGACCGGCGCGCTGCAGTCGCTGCCCGACGACGTCGTCGAAGCCGCGCGGGTGGACGGGGCGAGCGTGTGGCAGACGTTCCGGCTCATCAAGTTCCCGCTTCTGCTCGTGGCGGTGGCCCCGCTGCTGATCGCGTCCTTCGCCTTCAACTTCAACAACTTCGGGCTCATCTTCCTGCTCACCAACGGCGGACCGCAGTTCGCCGGCGCGAGCATCAACGTGGGATCCACGGACCTGCTCATCTCGATGGTCTACAAGGTCGCCTTCGTCGGCTCCGAGCGGGACTACGGCCTCGCCAGCGCCTTCTCGATCATCATCTTCGTGCTCGTCGCCGCGATCTCCCTGATCGGATTCCGGCAGACCAAGGTGCTGGAGGATCTGAACTGACATGACCGAGATCGCATCGATCCCCGCATCGGCCTCCGCGACCGCGACAGCGGCGCTGCTCGCCCCTCCGGCGCCCCGCGCCCGTCGTCCGTTCGGCCGCTGGTTCCGGGAGACCGGCTGGCGGCATCTCATCGGCATCGTCATGCTCGTGTTCGCCGGCTTCCCGCTGGTCTACGTGCTCTCCGCCTCGCTGAACCCCGGGGGCACGCTGCTCAGCACAAACGGACTGTTCTCGAAGATCAGCTTGGACAACTACGTGCAGCTGTTCCAGGATCCGTCCCGCCCCTACGGCGCCTGGTTCCTGAACACGATCTTCATCGGCGTGCTCGCGTCGGTGTCCAGCGTGTTCCTGTGCGCGCTCGCCGCATATGCCTTCTCGCGCATGCGCTTCCGCGGACGCCGCACGGGGCTCATGACGCTGCTGCTCGTGCAGATGTTCCCGCAGCTGCTGGCGATCGTGGCGATCTTCCTGCTCATGTCCGCGATCGGAGACATCTTCCCGGCGCTCGGCCTGAACTCGCAGATCGGCCTGATCCTCGTGTACCTCGGGGGAGCGCTGGGGGCCAACACCTTCCTGATGTACGGCTTCTTCAACACGATCCCCGCGTCGATCGACGAGGCCGCGAAGATCGACGGCGCGGGTCACGCGCGGATCTTCTTCACGATCACGCTGCGCCTGGTCGCGCCCATCCTCGCGGTGGTCGGACTGCTCGCCTTCATCGGCATCACGGGCGACTTCCTGATCGCGTCCACCGTGCTCATCTCCCCGGAGAAGCAGACTCTCGCGGTCGGTCTCTACCAGTACGTCTCGACCGACGCGAAGAACTACGCGGTGTTCGCCGCCGGGGCCGTGCTGGCGGCCATCCTCCCGATGATCCTGTTCCTCTCGCTGCAGAAGTACATCGTCGGCGGGCTCACCGCCGGTAGCGTGAAGTAACGATCCTCGATCTACAACTCAAGGGCTCTGTCACGGCACCGGTCGTGCAACCACGTCGACTCCCGGCGGGCTGCCGCCGCACTCGGAAAGGCCTGACATGACCGCTCTCCTCCCGCACCACGACGGATCCGCGCTGCACGTCTCGGACGACGCCCCCGCCCTCGGCGACGTTGTCCGGGTGCGGCTGCGCGTGCCCCGGGGCTACGGTCCGCTCACGGCGGTCCGCACCCGCTCCAACCCCGACCACGAACCCGAATGGACCGACGCCGAGCGGATCGGCTCCGCCGACGGGTGGGACTGGTGGGAGGCTCCGGTCACCGTGCGCAACCCGCGGCACGGCTACCGCTTCCTGCTGCAGCACGAGGGCGGGCGGATCGAGTGGCTGAACCAGACCGGGATCCACCGCCTGGAGACGCTCGACGCCGAGGACTTCGCGCTCGTCGCAGAGCCCGCCCCTCCCGCATGGCTGCACGAGTCCGTGATGTACCAGGTGTTCCCCGACCGCTTCGCCCGCTCCGCGCAGGCCGACGAGCATCCGACTCCGGACTGGGCGATCCCGGCAGACTGGGACACCCCGGTGGATCCGGTCATGCCCGGTCGCGCGCACCAGTTCTACGGGGGAGACCTCCCCGGCATCGTCGAGCACCTCGACCACCTCGTCGAGCTCGGCGTCAACCTGCTCTACCTGACGCCGGTCTTCCCCGCCGCGTCCAATCACCGCTACGACGCCTCGAGCTTCCTCCGCGTCGACCCGCTGCTGGGCGGCGACGAGGCGTACGCGCGCCTCATCGAGGCGGCGCACGCGCGCGGCATCAAGGTGATCGGCGACCTGACCAGCAACCACTCGGGCGATCGTCACGAGTGGTTCCGTGCGGCGTTCGGCAACCCCGGGGCGCCCGAGGAGGAGTTCTACTACTTCACGGACGACGACAACACCGAGTACGAGTGCTGGCTGGGCGCGCGCAGCCTGCCCAAGTTCGACTGGGCCAGCGAGGAGCTGCGCGAGCGCTTCATCACGGGCGAGGACTCGGCCGTGGCGCGGTGGCTCACGCCGCCCTACGGCGCCGACGGCTGGCGCGTGGACGTCGCGAACATGACCGGGCGCCTCGGGGCGATCGACCTGAACGCCGAGGTGCGGCGCCTGCTGCGCGACACGGTGCGGGGGATCAACCCCGACGCGATCCTGCTCGGGGAGTCGACGAACGACGCCACGAGCGACCTGCAGGGCGACGGCTGGGACGGCGCGATGACCTACCCCTCGTTCACCCGCCCGGTGTGGGCCTGGCTCAGCGAGCCGAACGGGGAGCCCTACCTCACCGCGGAGGGGGAAGAGCGCACCGAGAGCTGGTTCTTCGGCATGCAGACCGGCGGGATCCCGCGCTACACGGCGCGCGACGTCGTCGACTCGATGATCCGTTTCACCGGAGGGATCCCCTGGCGGGTGCGGCTGGGAAACATGCAGCCGCTGGACACGCACGACACCGCGCGGTTCGCCACGAACGCCGCGCCCGGCACCGTCCCGGTCGCCGTCGGCTTGTCGATGACGCTGCCGGGGCTGCCCGTGGTGTTCGCCGGCGACGAGTTCGGGCTGACGGGCGTGGACGGCGAGGCCAGCCGCACGCCGATCCCGTGGGGCGCCGAGGAGCAGCCGGAGACCGCGGAGCGGATCGCGCTCTACCGCGACCTCGTCCTGCTGCGCCGGCAGCACCCCGTTCTCGGCACGGGCGGGCTGCGCTGGCTCCACGTGGACGACGAGTGCCTCGTGTTCGTGCGGGAGTCCGAGGCCGAGACCGTTCTGGTGCTCGCGGCGCGCGGAGACGTCGACATCGAACTCCCGCCCGGGGCGCTGACCGGAACGGGAGCCGCCGAGGCGCTGTTCGGGGACGCGACGTTCGCGGTCGCGGAGGGCGGCGCCGTCGCGCTCGCCGCGGACGGCCCTGCGTTCGCCGCGTGGGCGCTGCCCGGCGTGTCCGCTCCCGACGCCGGCTGAGCGCCGCGACAGGGTCCCCGCGCTCGCCGAGAGCGCGGGGGCGACCGCTCCGCCGCGCGCCGCCCCCACCTGCGCGCCCCGTGCTCGTACCCTCGGGGTATGGCACGGATCGGGGGTCGCAACACGGGGATCGCGTGGCTCGCGGGCATCGTCTGCGCCGGGGTCATCGCGGGGCTCGTGTACCTCGCCGCGCCCATGGGGCCCGTGATGGTGAACTACTTCGCGGGCCTGCTGCGATAGCGAGCGCATCATCGCCCTGCGGATCCGATCGGGCATCCGCACTTTTCCGGCACGTCTCCGCGACGGCGCCCCGCCTCGGAGATAGCCTCGAATCACCGTATTCGTATGGAGGAGCTCACATGAGTGACCACGAGGTTTCGAAGCCGGCGCAGGCGCACGACGTCGACGACGCCGTGGCCGCCGCGCCCGAGACGGACGCCCAGGGCGCCGACACCCCTGCCGCGCCCGCGGAGGCCGGCGACGCGCAGGCGGCTCTGACCGAGGCCGCCGAGGCGCAGGCTCCGGCCGCCCCTGCCGCATCCCAGGGCATCGACGAGGACGCGGCGGGCGCCGTGCAGCCCGACCACGTGCAGCCCGATCACGCCGCCGTCGCGCAGAGCGCGAACGACAGCCTTGCGGAGGCCGAGCGCGCCGCCGACGGTGCGACCGCACGGGGCGAGGCCCCCGCCGCCGACCAGAAGGCCGCCGTCGACGCGGATCTCGCCGCCTTCGAGGCGGCCGAGGCCGCCTACCCCGGCACGTTCGGCGGCACCTTCACACCGCCGTCGCCCGCCGAGACCCCCACCGTGGTCGCTGCGGCGGTCGCCACGGAGACCTCGACGTTCGAGCACGCGACCACCCGGGTCGACACCGACGCCGAAGCGCCGACGCAGGTGCTCGCGCCGACCGTCCTCACCCCGGGCGCGAGCGACGTGCCGCCCCCGATCTTCGTGCAGGCGCCGGAGCCCCCGCGTGAGCGCGGCAACCGCGGCGCGATCTTCGGCATCGGCCTGCTGGCCGCCGTCGCCTTCGCGATCCTGTACCTGGGCACCGCGCTCGGCATCGCCGCGTTCGACGGCAAGGTCACGACCGACAGCATCGGCACGTACCTTCTCGACGAGCTCCGCAGCCCCGGCCTGTGGATCCCCGTCGTCGTGTTCGCGATCGGGTTCTGGCTGCTCGGCGGCATCATCAACCGCGGCCGCTGGGGCTACTGGGTCGTCTTCGGGATCATCGTCGGCGGGTTCGCATACGGCGGGCATCTGCTCGGCGCGATCGGATCCGTCGAGTTCTGGAAGCTCGGCGCGACCCAGCTGGCGGACAACGTGAACGCACAGCTGCTCGCCCCGCTCGCGATCGCCGCGTTCATCTTCGGCCGCGAGCTCACCATCTGGTTCGGCGCGTGGGCCGCGCGCGCCGGTGCCCGACGCACCGCCCAGAACGAGGAGGCGCAGCGCGAGTACGAGCGCGTCCTCGAAGCCGGACCCCAGCTGCCCTAGCAGCGCCGGCCTGCCCCGCAGGAGAGCATCACGAACGAGACACCGCCGAACCCCCGCGAGCCCAGGTCCGCGGGGGTTCGGCCTGTCCTCGCCTGGGCGATCGGGGTCATCTCCTTCTTCGCGCTGGCCATCATGGGCCTGGGGACGCTGAGCCTCTTCGCCGAGCGAGACATCATCTCGGTGCCCCGGCTCGGCCAGCTGCCGGGCATCGTCGGCATGGTGCTCGCCGTCGCGGTCTTCGCCGTGGCGCTGTGGGGAGTCCTCGCGAACCTCCGTCCGTCGTTCGTCGCGACGGTGTTCCTCGCGCTCGGTGCGGCGCTCGTGCACCTGGGCGGCGTCTGGGGCACCGCGGTGGCGGAGGGGACGGGCGCCGTCCACGCCACGGCGGCGGCGGGCCAGCTCGTGCTGGGCGGGGCGAGCGCCGTGATCGTGGTGGCGGCCCTGCTCGCGGCATGGGTGGCGATCGCGCTGCGGCGCACGGAGGCGCGGGCGCCGCACTGGCCGTGGGAGAAGGACGACGACGAGCAGCCCTGACCCGCGTGATCCCGCGGCGCCGCCGTGCGGCACCCGATCTCGCGTGCCGTGACCACCCGGGCGTGTCAGCGCCGTACGCTGGAGGCGTGGAGCGCTCGCTGGAGACGCAGGTGGACCAGGCCGTCGAGGCCTGGCTGCGCTGGGTGCCGCGCTGGGAGCCGTCGACGCACCGCGGGAGGGTCGCCCCGTGCCGCCGCTGCCTGGGTTCCCCCGTGCTGTCGGCCGCGGGCATCGGCGGGAACGTGCCGCACGGCGTGCAGCACGGTCTCTCCACGCGGATCAAGACCATCGTCGATCACTCCGTCGCCGAATACACCGCGCGGAACCTTCCGATGCTGCAGGGGGAGCTCGACCAGCAGGCGGCGCGCAATCGTGCCCGCGCCTACCGGCCGACCGAGGATCTCGAGCCCGAGTACGAGGGCATGCCGCTGGATCCGGATCCGGTTCCCGGCGCGCCGTTCCTGTTCACGCTCGCAGGCATGGCCGATGAGGATGCGGGGGAGCTGCCCCCGCTGCCCCCGCTCAGCGACGACGCGAAGGCCGCGCTGCGCCACGAGGTGGCGCTCGCCGACGACTACGCGAATGTCGTGGGTCGGGAGATCTGCGGGCTGCTGCTGCGCCACCGCCTGCGGGTGCAGGCCGCGATCAGCGAGTACGTCGAGCCGCAGATCGAGGCGATGCTCGCCGAACTCACCGAGGCGCTGGACTCGCCCTTCGACCCCGACACGCTCTGATCCCGGGAAACCGAGCGTTCGCTGGGAGCCGCGGTGCGGACTGGCATCCATCTGTGCGCATGACTATCGTTTTTCGATAGATACAGATCGCTTTTCGATAGGAGCGCCATGCAACCCCGGATCACCGCCGCACTCAAAGCGCTCATCGTCGTGCTGCTCGCGCTGCTGCTGGCGACCCAGATCGCGCTCATCCCCGGGGTCGCGCTGCTCGCGGCCGAGCGCAATCCCGAACTCGCGTATCTGACCGGGCCGGGAATCGTCGGCGGGGTCGTGCTGGTCGCTCTGATCGAACTCGTGCTCGTCTGCGTCTGGCGCCTGCTGTCGCTCGTGCGCCAGGACCGGATCTTCAGCACGGGGGCGTTCCTCTACGTCGACATCATCATGGTGACGATGGTCGCCGCGGCGGCGCTGATCGCGGCGGCCGTGGTGGTGCTCCTGCTGGGGCGCGCGGTGAACCCCTCGATCCTGCTGCTGGGCGTGGTCGGCGTGGTGATCGGCATCGCCCTCGCCCTGCTCGTCGGCGTGATGCGCGGACTGCTGCGCAAGGCGCTCGAGCTCGAGCAGGATCTGTCCGAGGTCGTCTGATGCCCATCGTGATCGATCTCGACGTGCAGCTCGCCAAGAAGAAGATGAGCGTGCAGGAGTTCGCCGATG
>JAITLM010000098.1 GCA_031277885.1 Microbacterium sp. | reverse complement strand
TCGGATGCGGCGGCGGCGTCGCCCGTGAGCCTCAGCCGCACCCCGCTGCTCGAGGAGGACCTCGTGGTGATCTCCTCGGCCGCCCAGTCGCCTGTGAGCCACGGTCGGGCCATCGCGCTCGCGGCGGTCGCGGACCTGCCGCTCATCGCGTTCCCGCGCAGTTACGAGCTGCGTGCGGCGACGGATGCGGCGTTCGCCGGGGCGGGGCTCGACGCGGAGGTCGTCGTGGAGGGACCGGAGATGGACACCGTGCTGCGCCTCGTGGAGCGCGGGGTGGGCGTCGCCGTGGTTCCCGCGATGGTCGCGCTCGACCGTCCCGGACTGCGCGCCGTGCCCCTGGCGTCGCCGAAGCTCACGCGCACCGTGAGCCTGGCGCACCGGGCCGACATGGCGCCGACCAGGGCGGCCGCGGCGCTCCGCGACACGATCATCGCCACCGCCGACGCCCTCGTCGACTCCGGGGGCTTCGTCGCCAAGGCGGTGTGACCCCGCGCCCCGCACTCTCCACTTCCGGGTCGTCCCCGCCAGCGGGGGCCATAGGGTGCGCTGGTGGGGACGACCCGAAGGTAGGAGGGGGATCAGGGGCCGGAGAGGGTGGCGCCGAGGATGCGCGCAGCCTCCGGGAAGCGCTCCGGGTTCTCGCCCGAGTAATTGAGGCGGACGAAGGCGCCGGAGGGCTCCGCGGGGAACCATTCGGAACCGGGCGCGAGGATCACCCCGCGCGCGGCGCACTCGCGCACGACGAGCTCCGCGTCGCTTCCCTCGGGCAGGCGCACCCATAGATTGAGGCCCCCGCGCGGCACCGTCTCGACGATCGCGGTCGGAGCGTGCTCGCGGAGCGCGGCGAGCAGCAGATCCCGGCGCGCACGCAACTGGTCCCGCACGCCCCGCAGGTGGGTGCGCCAGGCGGGCTGCGTGACGACGTCGAGCGCCGCGGCCTGCAGAAGTCCGCTGACGTACATCGATTCCGCCGCGCGATCGGCCAGGATCCGGTCGCGTGCGGGACCGCGGGCGATGACGGCCGCGACCCGCAGGGCGGGGGACACGCTCTTGGTCAGCGAACGGAGGTAGATGACATGTCCGTCGTCGTCCTGGGCGGCGATCGGCCGAGGATCCGCGTCGATCGCGAGATCGTGCGCCCAATCGTCCTCGATGAGGAACGCGCCCCGTCGCCGCACGATCTCGAGCACGGCGGTCCGCGTCGCCTCCGGCCACACGGCGCCGGTCGGATTCGCGAACGACGGCTGCGCGTAGAAGCCGCGGGCGCCGGTCTCGGCGAAGGCGCGTTCGACCGCCTCCGGATCCGGGCCGTCCGCATCGGCGGGGACGGGGACGAGCTCGACACCCGCCTGCGCGGCCGCGAGGATCGCACCCCAGTAGGTGGGCGATTCGATCAGGAGCGGCTGACCGACGCCGACCACGGCGCGGAAGATCGAACTGAGCCCGCTCTGGCTGCCCGAGATGATGAGCGCGTCGCGGGCCGACGCCGGAGTGACGCCGACCGGGGCGGCGGAGGCCAGCTCGCCCGCGAACCAGGCCTGCAGCTCGGGGGATCCCGCCGCCGGTGAGCGCAGCACGGCCGCATCCAGCCGCGCGGCGCGGGTGAGCGCCTGCCGCACCAGCCGCTCGGGGAGCAGTTCCGGTGCCGGGTAGCCGGAGTGCAGCGCGATCGCGTCGGGCGCCGCGGACCGCTGCGTGGCGGACAGCGCCGGCATCCGCGACGGCGGGGTGCCGAGGGCTGCGGTCTGCCACGCGTAGTCCGCCGGCCGTGCCGTGCGCACGGCACGCGTGAAGGTGCCGGCGCCGGGGCGGGACTCGATCAGGCCGAGCGCGGAGAGTCGGCGTATCGCCTTCTGCACGGTCACCGGACTCGCCCCGTGCTGCGCCATGAGCGCGCGGTTCGAGGGCAGGCGCGCCCCCGGGGCGGCGTGCGCGATCCAGTCGCGCAGCGCCGTGACGATCCGCTCACTGCTATCCTGACTCATGACAGAACAGAGTAGCGTTACTCGAACTTCGCGGCCAGTGCTATCCGTCCGCTCCGGGCTCGGCTGGGGCCTTCTCGGCGTCGTGGCGTTCTCCTTCACGGTCCCGTTCACGCGCGTCGCCGTCGGCGGGCTCTCGCCGCTGTTCATCGGATCCGGCCGGGCCGTCGTGGCCGCGGTTCTCGCAGGGCTCGCGCTCGCGCTCACGCGCCAGAAGCCGCCGACGATGCGGCAGTGGCTCCGGCTGGCGGTCGTCGCCGGCGGCGTCGTGGCGGGATTCCCGCTGCTCACGTCCTTCGCGCTCACCACGGCGCCGGCGAGCCACGGCGCCGTCGTGATCGGACTGCTCCCCGCCGCGACCGCGGTGGCCGCGGTGCTGCGGACGAGGGAGCGTCCCTCGCGGTCCTTCTGGTTCTTCGCGGCGCTGGGGGCCGTCGTCGCGATCGGCTTCGCGGCACTGCAGAACGGCGGGCTCGGCGGGCTCCATCCGTCCGATCTGCTGCTGTTCGGGGCCGTGCTCGCGGCGGCGATCGGCTACGCGGAGGGCGGGCTGCTCGCGCGGGAGCTCGGCGCGTGGCAGACCGTGTCCTGGGCGCTCGTGCTGTCGGCGCCGGTCATGATCGTGCTCGCCTCGGTCGCCCTCGCGGGGGAGCCGCCGCAGGCCACGCCGGTGCAGTGGCTCGCCTTCGCGTATCTCGCCGTGGTCAGCATGTTCCTCGGCTTCTTCGCCTGGTATCGGGGCCTCGCGATCGGGCCGATGGCGCAGGTGAGCCAGATCCAGCTCGTGCAGCCCGTGCTGAGCATCCTCTGGGCCGGGATCCTGCTGCACGAGCAGCTCGGCGCGGCGACGATCCTCGGCGGCCTCGCCGTCATCCTGTGCGCCGCGCTCGCCGTGCGCACCCGGCTTCGGAAGGACGCCTGATGCGGCACACGCCCCGCTACCTGATGACCGATCCCGTCGAGGTCGCGCGACTGATCCGTACGCACCCGTGGGCGACCTTCGTGTCGCCCGTCGCGAGCGGGCTCGTCGCCTCGCACTACCCGGTGATCCTGGACGAGACCGCGGACCCGGAGGACGGCATCGTCATCGTCAGCCACTTCGGTCGACCGGATGAGCAGCTGCACGAGCTCGGCGCGCACGAGGTGCTCGTGATCGTGCAGGGCCCCCACGACTACGTCTCCCCGAGCTGGTACGCGCCGGGCGATCTGGTGCCGACCTGGAACCACGTCACCGCGCACCTCTACGGCACGCCGGAGATCCTCTCGGAGGAGGAGAACTACGCGATGCTCGCGCGGCTCACGGACCACTTCGAGCAGCACCATCCGCACGGCCGCAGCCTCTCGGAGGACGAGGAGGGCACGCGCCGGATCGCCCGGGGCACGGTCGGCCTGCGTCTGCGCGTCGAGCGGTTCGAGGCGCGCGCCAAGCTCAGCCAGAACAAGTCTCCCGAGGTGCGCGAGTCGATCGCCGCGCACCTGGAGCAGCGCAACCCCGCCCTCGCGGCCGAGATGCGACGGCCTCGCCCCGGGAAGGGGTGAAAACCACCGAGTCGTCCCCGCCGGCGGAGTCCAGGGGGTCCGCTGGCGGGGACGGCTCGGAGGTGGGGCGGTCAGTGGCCGCAAGTGCAGGCGTCTCCGCCGCCGCAGCAGGCGGATCCGGATCCGGCCACGGCGTGCGCCTGCGACGACTCCGGCACGTCCATGCCGGGGTTCTGGTCGAGGAAGCCGTAGGGGCGGAACGCGAAGCCCGCGGTGTCGACCGGCATGATCGGCCAGTCCTCGGGGCGCGGGAAGTGCGTGAGCCCGAACGTGTGCCAGAGCACGAGGTCGGCGCCGTCCGGGCCGTCCAGGGGCGCGTCGCCCGCGGAGTACTCGGGCAGCCCCGATCCGCCCTGGTGCGCGTTCGGGTAGCGGCCGGCGGGCCAGAGCTCCCCCTCGCGGTGCGCGGTGGCCCAGAGGTGCTTGGTCGCGAAGGCCGCGCGCGCGGCGACGGAGGAGGCCGGATCCGCCATGAGCAGCGCGGTCGGCTGCGGCACGAGTTGATACGCGGTCGCCCGTCCCACGGCGTTCGTGTGCGAGGCGCTCTGCACCTCCCAGACCCGCGCGACCGAGGTGTCGGCCTCGCGCTGCGCGGCGGACTCGGAGCCGAGCGCGGTCTCCGTCCAGCTGAACGCGTTGCCGAACGGGTTCTCCGGTCCCATCGGCACGCGCGCCGCGTCGACCTCGACGAGACGGTTGTCGGATCCGTCGACCGCGACGTCGAGCCGCGCGCAGAACAGGTGCTGGTGCACGGGCGCGAACACGCCGGGCGCGAGCTCGGTCGCGTGACGCTGCGGGACGCCCGGCTCTCCGGCGCCGACGAACACGATGCCCGTGGCCTTCGCGATCACCTCGATCGTCCCGTCCAGGCCGAAGTTCCAGTAGAAGCCGTAGTCGTAGTTGCCGATCGTGGAGAAGTACGAGACGACGAAGCGGCGGGCGCGGCGCACGTCGGAGCGGCCCTCGAGGTTCGTGTGCTTCCAGAGGATCCCCGTGTCCTCCTCGTGCATGCAGATCACGTTCGGGATCCGCACCGGGTGGCCCTGGTCGTCGGCGACGAAGCCGTCCAGGTAGCGGATGACGCCCAGGCAGTCGCAGCCGAGCTCGAGGTGGTTCGCGTTCTTGCCGAGCAGGTACTCGCCGGCGTCGAAGTAGCTGATCCAGAAGCGGCCCGGCGCGGTGTCGCCGTAGGGGACCACCATCTCCGGCACGCTCGCGCGGTTCAGCACCGGCCGCCCGTCGAAGGTCACGTCGTGCAGCACCAGGCCCTCGCGGGCGTTGAAGCTCACCCGCATCGACCAGTTCTCCCACTCGACGAGGGATCCGGTCACCGCGAAGCTCGGCCCCTCGGGCTGCACGATCTCGATCGGCTTGAGGGACGTGCGCGCCTCGCCCTGCACCTCGGGGTAGTAGTTGCCGTGGCCGGCGGGCACGGGGACGTCGCCGACGTCCTCGACGCGGATCACGCTGTTCGCCGTGAGGTCGATGTGCACGATGAGGCCCTCGACCGGGTGCGCCCAGGGCGAGTCGAGCTCGTCGTAGCGGAGGAACGTGAGCGAGCGGATCACGCGTCGCCCGACCTCGTCGGCGCGGCCGGTGTAACCGGGGGCGAGCGGCCCGCAGAAAGCGAGGTCGATGTGCTCGGCGAGCCCGCGGCGCTCCATCGCGGCACGCCACTCGGGCGAGGCCTTGGCGATCGACTCGGCGCGCTCGTACTCCTCGAAGAGGTACTGGGGCTGGCCGTACGGCGGGGCGTCGTTCGGCACGCGCTCGGCGCGCAGCACCTCGCCGCGGGTGATCGAGACCACGACCTCGGTCGCGACGCCGGTCGCGGTGTCGAGCAGGGTGGCGTCGATGCGGCGGTCGATCGGCGCGCCGGGAGCCCAGGCGGCGAGCTCGGCCCGCGTCGGCTCGTCCGGCAGCAGCATCGGCACGCGCACGGTGTCGCCGAGAAGTCCCGCCGCGGCGAGGATCGCGCGGGCGGCCGCGATCTCCGGCCCGGTGAGCGGATCCAGCGGATGCGGCGTCGGGATGGCGTCGAGCGTGATCGGCTGCGGAGCGTGGTGGGGCATCGTCGACCTCTGCGGTTTAGTTGAGCAATCGCTCAAGAAACGGGTTGCGTCGATGATATGCCGCGCGGGGCGCGGGCGCAATGGGTGTCGTGGCGGCGCGATGACCGCGGGGTGCGCTCAGGCCCGCCAGGGATCCACGATCGCGGCGAACACGCGCAGGTGAGCCGCGGGATCGGCCGGCTCGGCGACCTCGACGATCTGCTGCCCGTAGGTGATCGCGCGGAGGAGTGCGAGCACGTCGTCGAGCGGGGTCTCCGGCCGCAGCTCGCCCGCGGCGACCGCCTCCTCCAGTGCCTCGGAGGTCTCCGTGCGCCAGAGCGGGATGGTCGGCGCCGACGCGTCCGCCGTCGGGGTGATCGAGGCGAGCCTGCCCCAGAAGCCCACCACGACGTGCGCCTCGGTGCGGGTCGTCGCGTCCACCGGAAGCACCTCGCGCATGATCGCCTCGAGGCGGGCGAGTCCGCGCAGCCCCTCGGTCGCGGCGCGGATCCGGTCCTCGGTGCGGCGCGTGACCTCGGCCGCCGCGGCGCGGATCACGTCGTCGAAACCGTCGAAGTAGTGCCAGAGGGATCCGACGGCGACGCCCAGCTCGCGCGCCACCGCCCGGGAGCTGATGCCGTCGTGGCCGTCGCGCGCGGCGACGGCGAGGAGCGCCGCGGCGATGTCGCGCCGGCGCGCGTCGTGATCGACGACTCTGGGCATGCCTCCATCCTGGCGCAGACCCGGCCCGAGCGCCGCGGATCCGATGCCTCCCGGGGGTATTGTTTTTGAGCGAGCGATCAAGAACACTGTTCGCATGCTTCATGCGGCGGCGTTGCTGCTGATGATCGGATCCGCGATCACAGCCGCTGTCTGCTGCCTGGTGGCCGGGGGAGTGGTGCCGCGTGCGGTGCCCTGGCAGGCGCGGCAGAGCGCGGTCGTGATGGCGCTCGGCATGGTCGCGCTGTGCGCCGGCGACGGCGACGCCCGGATCCTGCTGCTGGTCGCGGTCGCCGGGATCGCCTCGGCGATGCTCGGGGTCGTCGGCACGCGCGGCCGCGCGCACGCGGACGCCTGCTTCCACCGCGCGCTCGGCTGCGTGGTCATGGCGGTGTGTGCCCTGGCGATGCTCGGCGCTCGTTCCGGCGCGCCCGCGCCGGTGACCTCCGGATTCGGCCACTCGGGGCACGGCGCACTCGTGCCGATGTCGGTCGCGGCGGCGTCCGGCGTCGTGGTGCTGCTGGGCCTCATGCTCGTGGCGCGCGTGCGGCATCGCGTCGAAGCCGCCCCCGCGGGCGGTGCCGGTGCGGCCGTGCTCCGACGCGGGGCTCTCCGCGCTCGGATCCTGCTCGAGGCGGAGGGGGTCGCGATGGCGATCTCGCTGATCGTCATGGCCGCCATGGTGCTGATCCCCTGAGGGCGCCGGGGGCGCGCCGGGCGAGCTTTTCCCTATCGTTCGGATCCCGTACATTTTGGTGCATGACCTTCTCCGGCACGGCCGCGATCGACCTCGGCAAGTCGCTGTGCCGCGCCCGTCTCGTGATCGACGGCGGACCCGTGCGCCGAGAGGGCGGGGGAGCGCCCGGGCTCGCGGCCCGGGACGGCGTGGCCCTCGCCCTGGACTCGATCGTGCCGCTGCTCGCCGACGCCCGTCCGGAGCGGATCGGGGTCGGCGCGGCCGGCGCGATGTACGCCACGGCCGAGGCCGCAGCCCTCGCCCGCGCGCTCGCCGACGCGACCCGCTCGCCCGCCGCGGTCACCTCCGACGTGGTCACCGCGCATGCGGGCGCCCTCCGCGGCGAGGCCGGCGTCCTCCTCATCGCAGGCACCGGCGCCGTGGCGCTCGGCGTCGGGGTGGACGCGCACCGCAGCGTGGACGGCTGGGGTCCGGATCTCGGCGACCTCGGCAGCGGATCCTGGATCGGCCGGGAGGGCGTGCGCGCGGTGCTCCGCGCCAGGGACGGCCTCGGTCCCGCGACCGTGCTGACCGACGTGCTCGCGCTCCTCATCGGCGACGACGAATCCCCGATCACCTGGGTCGGCGGCGCGGCCGCGCCCGCCCGCCTGCTCGCGACCTTCGCCCCCGCCGTCCTCGACGGCGCCGACCAGGGCGACGGGGCCGCCGTCGCGATCCGCGACGAGGCGGCCCGCCTGCTCGCGGAGACCGCGCTCGCCGCATCCGGAGGCTCCTCCGTGGTCGCGCTGCACGGTGGGCTCACCGCACACGACGGGTTCCGCGCCGCGGTCTCGTCCGCGCTCGAGACCAGGGGACTGGAAGCGGTCCCCGCCCGCGGCGATGCGCTGGACGGCGCCGCCATGATCGCCGAGGGCCGCGCCCCTCTCCACGAAAGGTTCGTGCACCGTGCCGAATGAGACCGCGCCGAATGAGACTGTGCCGAATGGGACTGCGCCGAATGGGACCGTGCCGAACGAGACTCCCGCGGACGACGCCCGCCTGGCGGCGCTGATCGGCGAGCTCTCGCACCTCTCGACCGAGCAGGCGGACACCTCGCGCGGCGATCTCGACCTGCTGCCGACGCTCGATCTGGTGCGGGCGATGAACGCCGAGGACCGTCGCGTCCCCGAGGCGATCGCGGCGCAGGCCGAGCGGATCGCCGAGGCCGTGGACGGCATCACCGAGCGGTTCCGCCGCGGCGGGCGACTCATCTACATCGGCGCGGGAACCGCGGGGCGGGTCGGAGTGCTGGACGCCTCCGAGTGCCCGCCGACGTTCGGCACGGATCCCGGCATGGTCGTCGGACTCATCGCCGGCGGCGAGGTCGCGATCCGCGACGCCGTGGAGAACGCGGAGGACGACGATCGCGCGGCCGCCGAGTCCCTGCGCGGCCTCGGGCTGGGCGCGAACGACACCGTGGTCGGGATCTCCGCCTCGGGGCGCACGCCCTATGTGCTGGGCGGGCTCGCGTACGCGGGGGAGGCCGGCGCGTTCACCGTCGCGATCGCCGCCAATGCGGGGTCCGCGATCGGCGCCGCCGCGGAGGTGCCGATCGAGGTCGTCGTGGGTCCCGAGTTCGTGACCGGATCCACCCGGCTCAAGGCGGGCACGGCCCAGAAGCTCGTCGTGAACATGCTCTCCACGCTCTCGATGATCCGCCTCGGCAAGACCTACCGCGGCGTCATGGTCGACCTGCAGGCCACGAACGAGAAGCTGCGGGCCCGTTCGGTGCGCACCCTCATCCAGCTCAGCGGTGCGGCGCAGGACGACGCGGTGCGCGCGCTCGCCGAGGCCGGCGGATCCGTCAAGCTCGCCCTGCTGATGCTCTTCTCCGGCGCCTCCGCCGAGGTCGCGGCCCCGGCTCTCGCGGCGTCCGGCGGCGTCCTCCGCGACGCGATCGCCGCCCTGGGCTGACGCCCGCCGGCCCGTCGGTCAGCGGGCTGCGGGGCGCACGGCGAACCAGGCGACCAGGGCGGCGACCAGGGCTGCGGCGGCCATCGTGACGCCCATCGTCACCGCGTTCGCACCACCGATGCCGACGGCGATCGGAGACAGCAGCGGGCCCACCAGGAACGTCGACATGCCCAGCAGCGCCGACGCCGTGCCGGCGCGGGCGCCGTGGTGGGCGAGCGCGAGCGTCGACGAGTTCGGCCCGCCCAGCCCGGCGCACAGCATGAATCCGACGAGCGCGCCGGCGACGCCCCACACACCAGCCCCGAGGAGCACGAGCGCTGCGAGCACGGCGGTCGCGATCGCCGTCGCCGTGACCCCCAGCAGGTAGACGCGCAGCGGGCCGACGCGGCGCACCACCAGCCGGCTCGCCTGGCTGCCGGCGATGTTGGCGAGCGCGCCGAGCGCGAAGGCGAGGCTGAACCCCTGCGGATCCAGCCCGAACTCGTCCTGCAGCACGAAGGACGTGAGCGACAGGTAGGTGAAGAACGCCACGCCGCCGCCGGCTCCCGCGCAGAGCACCGCGACGAAGAGGCGATCCCGCAGGACGGCGCCCGCGTGCGCGCCCAGCGCGCGGATGCCGCCCGCGTGCCGGTCCGCGGGCTCCAGCGTCTCGGGCAGCGCGAAGATCACGACCAGCACCAGCGCGACGCCGATGCCGGCGAGCACGCCGAAGATGCCGCGCCAGTCCATGATCCGGGCGAGCTGGCCGCCCACGACGGGCGCGACGACGGGGGCGGCGCCGGAGACGAGGAACAGCAGCGACAGCATGCGGCTGAGGTCCGCGCCCGCGAACTGATCCCGCGCGACGGCGAGGCAGATCACGATGCCGGCGGATCCGGCCAGGCCCTGCAGGAAACGGGCGACCAGCAGCACCTCGATCCCCGGGGCGAGCGCGCACACGAGCGACAGCACGGCGAACGCGGAGACGCCGACGATCAGCGGCCGGCGCCGGCCGAAGCGGTCGCTCAGCGGCCCTGCGGCGAGCTGGCCGAGTCCGAGGCCCACCATGCACGCCGACATCGTGGTCTGTGCGAGCGCGTCGCTCGTGCCGAGCGCCGTCGCGAGCTGCGGCAGCTGCGGCAGATAGAGGTCCATCGAGAGCGGGCCGAACGCCTCCAGCAGCCCGAGCACGAGCATCGCGCGCAGCGTGCCCATGCGCGGGCGGGCGATCACGCCGCTCATCCGCCGAGACGCAGCACGCGGCGCAGCCAGCTCTCCCGTGCCGCGTTCGCGGCCACGGAGACCACGGCGTCGGGGGAGAACCCGTGGAAGCCGTGATAGCCGCCGCCCCAGACATGCAGCTCTGCCTGGCCGCCCGTCGCCCAGATGCGGGAGGCGAACTCGACGGCCTCGTCGCGGAACGTCTCGGCCGCCCCCACCTCGATGTACGCCGGGGGGAGTCCGGAGAGATCGGTCGCCCTGGCCGGAGCGGTGTAGGGCGAGACCCGGTCGGTGAACCGGTCGGCGCCCGCGATCGCGGTCCACGCGGTGTCGTTGTTGTTGCGGTCCCAGGCGCCGATGCCGTCGTACTGGCGGGCCGACACGGTCTCGTTGCGGTCGTCGAGCATGGGGCAGCCGAGCAGCTGTCCGGCCAGGCGCGGGCCGTTCCGGTCGCGCGCCAGCAGCGCGACCGCCGCGGCGAGCCCGCCTCCGGCGCTCTGCCCCGAGGCGAGGATCCGCTCCGGGTCGATGCCGAGCTCGTCGGCGTGCGCGGCCATCCACAGGAGCGTCGCATAGCAGTCCTCCGCCTGCGCGGGACCGGGGTGCTCCGGTGCGAGGCGGTACTCCACGGCGACCCCCACGACGCCGTGCCGCTCGGCGAGGTCGATGAGCTCCGGTGTGCCGAAGAAGCGCGTGCCGAGCACCATGCCGCCGCCGTGGATCGAGAGCACGGCGGGAGCGGGATCCGCAGTCAGGACGGCGGGGCGCACGATCGTGACCTCGACGTCCGGGGCGCCGGCGGGGCCGGGGATCGTGCGGTCCTCCCAGGTCACGGCCCTGCCCTCCGCCTGCGCCGCCACGGGCGGGATGATCGTCGCGAAGTGGGCGCGGTTCTGCAGGATCGTATCGGCGCGCAGCGGGATGATCTCGACCAGGTCGAGGAACGCCGCGAGGCCGTCGACGAGCTCCGGGTCGTAGGGGACGGGGACGACGGATCCGGTCGCGGTGGCACCGGTCATCAGGCGCCCCAGATGCGGCGCAGCCAGCTCGCCCGCGCGGCGAGCGCCGCCCGGGAGATCTCGGCCTCCGGCATGTACATGTCGAAGCCGTGCGCTCCGCCGCCCCAGACGTGCAGCTCGGCCTGACCGCCGGTGGCCCAGATCCGCAGCGCGTACTGCGTGTCCTCGTCGCGGAACATCTCCGCCTCCCCGACCTCGATGAACGCGGGGGCGAGGCCGGAGACGTCGGCGGCGTGCGCGGGCGCGGCGTAGCCGGAGGCCTCGGCGCTGTACGCGAGCTCGTCGCCGAGCAGGCACGACCAGGCGAGCAGGTTCGCCTCGCGCTGCCAGGTGCCGATGCCGTCGTACTGCAGGCTCGACACGGTCGTGTTGGTGTTGTCGAGCATGGGGCAGAGCAGCAGCTGGCCCGCGAGGTCGGGGCCGCGCCGGTCCCGGGCGAGGAGGGCCACGCCGGCGGCGAGGCAGCCGCCCGCGCTGCCTCCGCCGACGATGATCCGGTCGGGATCCACGCCGAGCTCCGCGGCGTGCGCGTGCAGCCAGAGCAGTGCCGCGTAGCAGTCCTCGAGCCCCGCCGGGGAGGGATGCTCCGGTGCGAGCCGGTACTCGACGTTGACGGCGACCACGCCGTGCTCCGCCACGATGTCGACCACGCGTCCGGTCTCCCAGCTGCGATGGCCGACGATCTGCCCGCCGCCGTGGATGTTCAGGTATGCGGCACGGCGCTGACCCGTGGTCCCGTCGGCGGACGCGCGCGGCCGGAAGATCGTGACCTCGATGTCCGGTGCGCCCGCGGGGCCGGGGATGATCCGGTCCTCCCACGCGATCGCCCTTCCGGCGATCACGGTGTCGTTGTCGGGGAACATCGTGTCGGTGCCCTCGCGGGGGAGCGTCTCCCGGGTGAGGGCGGGCTGCGGGTTCTGCGCGATCGCGTCGAGGACGAGCTGCACCTCGGGATCGAAGGGGACGGGGGCGACGGTCGGGCGGCCGGCGGCGGTGACGGTCATGCGATGAGTTCCTTCTCTTCGAGTGATCCCGAGGTCGTTGAGCGAGGACGGCGAAGCCGACCGAGTCGAAACGCGTTTCCCCGCGAGGGCGCCGCGTTTCGTCTCGCCTGCGGCTCGCTCAACGACCCCGAAAAGGGGGACGGGTCAGGGGCCTTCGGGATCGACCGCGTCGCGGTCGGCCCAGAACGGCTCGACGAGCCGGCGGAGCTCCGCGGCGCCGATCCGGTCGACGAGCGCCGCCGCGTCGAGGTTCGCGCGCAGCTGGGCGATGCTCGACGCGCCGAACAGCGTCGTGGTCAGGGCGGGGTGGGTGAGCGTGAACGCGATCCCGAGCTGCGCCGGGGCGACCCCGAGCGACTCCGCGAGAGCCGTGAACGCCGGCACGTCGTCGATGATGCGCTGCCGGATGTCGCCCGGATCCCGGCCGATCTGCCGGTCGCCGTTCACTTTTCCGGCGAGCACGCCGCCCTCCAGGCAGTCCGAGGCCTGCAGCGTCAGGCCCTGCTCCCACAGGCGCGCGAAAGGTGCGCCGTCGGGGATGGAGCGACGCGAGACGCTGTACTTCAGCTGCGCGATCTGCGGGCCGGGGACGCCCTCGGCCGCGGCGAGGTCGATGAGCGTCTGGATCGAGGTCGCCGACCAGTTGTTCACGCCCCAGGCGCGGATGAGCCCGCGGTCCGCGAGGTCGGCGAGATCGAGCACGAGGTCGCGCAGCTCCAGGTCGTCCCGGCGCAGATCTCCGAGGATCACGAGATCCGCGTGCTCGACGCCGACCCGGAACAGCGCGTTCTCCAGCTGCGGGCGGAAGCCGTCGGCGCCGAACGCCTCGAGCCACAGCTTCGAGGACAGCAGCCACTCGTCGCGCCGCAGTCCCGCGGCGCGCACCATGGCGCTGAAGATGACGTCGGTGAAGGCCGGGGGCATGCCGGGACCGGTGTAGACGCCGACGTCGAAGAGGTTCACGCCCCGGTCCACGGCCTCGCGGAGCATGGCCGTGGCGTCGCCGAAGTCCATGCGGTCGTAGGTGTGCCAGGACCCGAGCGAGAACAGCGACGCGGGGATGCCGCTCGTGCCGATCTCGCGCTGGGGAAGTGCGGTGGTCGTGCTGGTCCTCGTCATGGCGGTCCTCACAGTCGGGGGTCGATGACGGCCTTGACCTCATCGAGCTGGTGCATGTTCGCGATCTTCGCCGAGGCCTGGGCGAGCCCGACCGGGGCGCTGAACAGGTCGTCCCACGGGAAGCGGCCGGCGAAGGCCTGGAAGAAGTCGATCGAGCGGGCGTAGTCGGCGATGTCGCCGTTGAGCGAGCCGACCATGGTCAGCTCCTTGCCCATGAGGGCGCTCACCGGGAAGGCGTCGCCGACCGGTCCGGTGGATCCGACGATCACGACGGTGCCGCGTTGCGCGGCCATCCCGACGGCGTCCGGCCCGACGCTCGGGGCGCCGGCGAAGTCGAACACGTGGTCCGCGCCGCGACCGTCCGTGAGCTCCATGATCTGCGCGACGACGGGACCTTCGCGGAAGTCCACCACGGCGTCGGCGCCGAATCGCGCCGCGAGCTCGAGCCGGGCCGTGGGGGCGCCGACCGTGATCACGCGCCCTGCGCCCGAGATCTTCGCCACGGCGGTCGCGAAGATGCCGAGCGCGCCCGCGCCCTGCACGACGACCGTGGAGCCGGGCCGGATCCGCCCGCCGCGCTCGAACGCCCGCAGCACGGTCTTCGCGGCGCAGCCGGCCATCGAGGCCCAGGTGTCCTTGACCGCGTCAGGCAGCAGCAGCTTGGCCGCGCCGGGGGTGACGTAGGCGTACTCGGACAGGCCCGCGGTCGCGTAGGGCGGCACGTCGGAGCGCTGCAGGAAGCCGTAGCCGCGACGGGAGCAGTGCACGGGTTCGCGCAGCACGACGCAGCCGTAGCATTCGCCGCACGTCGACTCGGACCAGCCGATCCGGTCGCCGACCGCGAGCGGGCGGCCGAGCGCGTCGACGGTGCCCTCGCCGAGGGCGACGATCTCGCCGACCATCTCGTGGCCGAGCACCATCGGAAGCATGCCGGGGAAGGTCATCCGTCCTTCCCAGATCTCGATGTCGGTGCCGCACAGCGTCGAGCACGCGATCCGCACCAGGGCGGCGCCGGGGGCGACCTCTGCGGGGAGGGGCAGGTCCTGCAGGGTGAGCGGTGCGCCGTGCTCGGTCAGCACGGCCGCACGGGTGGCGGTGGGGAGGGTCATGCGGATCCTTTCCGGATCGGATGGGTGATCGGTCCCTGAGCGTGTCGATGGGTCAGACGAGCAGCTGGCCGCCGTCGACGGGCACGGAGACGCCGGTGATGTGGTTCGCGGCGTCGCTCGCGAGGAACACGACGAGAGGGGCGACCTGCTCGACCTCGGCGATCGTGCCGAGCGGGATCCGGGCTTCCCATGCGGCGCGCGCCTGCGGGTCGGTGGCGAAGCCCGCCGTGAGCGGGGTGAGGATCGGGCCGGGGGCGACCGCGTTCACGCGGATGCGGCGACCCGCGAGCTCGATCGCCGCGGTGCGGGTCATCGCGTCGACGGCGGCCTTGGTCATCTCGTAGTGACCCATGCCGGGCGTGGGCTGGCGTCCGCCGATCGAGGACGTGTTCACGATCGCGCCTCCGTCGGGCAGGCGGGGTGCGAACTCGCGGAGCATGAGGAACGTGCCGCGGATGTTCACGGCCACGGCCGCGTCGAAGACCTCGAGCGGCACCTGCTGCTGGGTGCCGCCGCCGAGCACGACGCCGGCGTTGTTCACCAGCACGTCGATGCGGCCGAGTGCGGAGCCGGCGGCCGAGACGGAGTCGGGATCGGAGATGTCGAGTGCGATGGCCGTGGCTCCGAGTTCGGCCGCTACGGCGGTCGCGGCCTCGGCGTTGACGTCGCCGATGATCACCTCGTCCCCGGCGGTGCGGAAGGCGGCGGCGATGCCGCGGCCGAGCCCGGAGGCTCCTCCGGTGACGAGAATGCGGCGGGGGGAGATGGTCATCTCACGTCCTCTCTGACGGGGCATCTCCGTTATATTCTACAAGCATAGAAAAACGCAACCCGATTCGATTTCACCCCAAGGAGCACCCATGTCAGCGCCGACGAACCCTCGCAGATCCCTCGGCCCGATCGCCGTCCCGCCGCTCGCCCTGGGATCGTGGAACACCTGGGACCGGATGGATCCCGACGACGCCGTGACGATGATCCGCCGTGCCGTCGAGCTCGACGCCGGGTTCTTCGACGTCGCGTACTACAACATGGGTCCGCACGCGGAGAACTCCCGGACCGACATCCTGTTCGGTGAGGCGCTGCGCGCGAGCGGGGTCGCGCGGGACGAGATCGTGCTGTGCGGCAAGCTCTGGCTGTGGGACTGGCCGAACCAGTCCTTCCGCGCGCAGCTGACGGAGAGCCTCGAGCGTGCCGGCCTGGAGCGCTTCGACACCCTCGTGGTGGGCGACTACCTGGCCGAGCCCGACGTCGTCCGCCTCGTCGCCGACGTGAACGAGCTCATCGCCGAAGGCCTCGTCGACGGATGGGGGATCAACAACTGGCGGATCGGGCACACGAGGGCTGCGCGGGATGCCGCGGTGGCGGGCGGCCTCGTCGGGCCGTCCTTCGCGCAGCTCAAGTACGGCATCGCGCGCCGGGCGATGGCCGAGGGAGGGGCGTACGGGCCGCTCTTCGCCGACGGCACGCTCGCCCTGCAGGCGTCCGACGTGTTCGAGGGCGGCATCCTCGCGACCGGCCTCGCGCCGCAGCGGAAGATCGGCGCCGATGTCGGCGGCATCCGCGAGCGGATCCTCGCGCTCTATCCCGAGGTCGCCCGCATCGCCGAAGGCTTCGGCGTGACGCCGGCCGCGCTCGGCATCGCCTTCTGCCTCACGCATCCCGCCGCGGCGAACGTGCTGTTCGGGGCGTCGCGGATCGAGCAGTTGGAGCAGAACCACGCGGCGCTCGCGCTGGTCGCGGAGCGCGGCGCGGAGGTGCGCGAGGCTCTTGCCGGGCTGCAGGCCGACGGAAGGGTGAACGACGACGGGTCGTGGTGAGCTGTGGCGCGCCCTCAGACGGCGGGTCGGAATCGTTTGGGTGGTGGGTTGATGTCTCCCCAGGCGTAGCGGAGCGGGAGCCGCGGGTGCAGCACGGATTGTTCCCCGTTGGGGTGGTGCAGGACGAAGTCGTGTTTCCCGTCGCGGGTGATGTGCC
>JAITLM010000067.1 GCA_031277885.1 Microbacterium sp. | reverse complement strand
CTCGCGGATGGGGGCCGCGAGGGCGACCGTGCCGCGAGGGCGACCGTGCCGCGAGGGCGACCGTGCCGCGAGGGGTCAGTCGTCGGGGGGAGCGATGCGCGGGGGCCAGGTCGAGGCGCCGAGCTCGCGGGAGATGTTGCGCGCGGTGTCGCGCAGTGCGTGCAGCACGGCGTCGGCGGCGGGGCCGTCCGCCGTGGGGTAGACCACGGCGACCGCCGCGACGATGTCGCCCCTGGCGTCCGCGACGGGGGAGGCGAGGGACGACTCCCCGAGCACCGCCTCGTCGACCTCGGTCGCGTAGCCGTGCTCGGCGATCGCGGGCAGCGCGGCCGCGAGTGCCGCGGGATCCGTCACGGTGTCGCCCGTGAGGCTCGTCAGCGGATCCGCGAACACCGCGCGCTGGAAGCCCAGATCGTGCGCGAGCAGCACCTTGCCCATGGCCGAGGCGTGCGCCGGCAGCGCCGCCCCGGTCTCCAGCATCTGCGGGCTGTCGTCGGGCCGCAGCGTGTGGTGGATCACCAGCACCTCCGCGAAGTGCGGCGCACCGAGCCGCACGGCCATGCCGGTGCGCCGCGCGAGCTCCTGCGTCCAGCGCATCGAGCGCGCACGCACATCGAGGGAGTCGAGGTAGACGCTGCTGAGCTTCAGCAGCGTGGGGCCGAGCATGTACCGCTGCCCCCCGCGCTCCTTGGCGACGAGGCCGTGCTCGCGCAGGGAGGACACGATCCCGTGCACGGTCGACGGCGGCAGCTGCAGTGCGGTCGCCAGATCGGTGATGCCGAGATGGCGGGATCCCTGCAGCAGTTCGAGCACCTTGGCGGCGCGATCGATCGCCTGGATCATCGGTGCTGCTCCCTCCTCGACGGCGGCGGCGACGGCGGTGCGGATCCGGCTGCCGGATCTCTTGACAATCCGACGGCCTCATCGCATATTCGACATTAACGAAAAGTATTCCGATTCTGGAGTGCTGTCGCCCCCGGCGCAAGAGGCTCCGTCCTCCGTGTCGCGGCACGCCCCGGAAGGCGGATCCTCGGGATCCAGGGCCGCGGAATGCTCCTCGGAAGACAACGGTGCTGGTGGAACTGCAACAAGGAGGTCGCAGGATGAAGAAGCTCATCAACGCCCCGGAGGACGTGCTCGCAGAATCGCTGCGCGGGCTCGCGCTCGCGCATCCGGAGCTCGACGTCGACATGGCGAACCGCGTGATCCTGCGCCGGGATCGCAAGGCCGAGGGCAAGGTGGCGCTGCTGAGCGGCGGCGGGTCCGGTCACGAGCCGCTGCACGGCGGGTTCGTCGGGGCGGGGATGCTCGACGCCGCGTGCGCCGGAGAGGTCTTCACCTCGCCGACGCCGGACCAGATGCAGGCCGCGACGACCGCGGTCGACCGCGGTGCGGGCGTGCTGCACATCGTCAAGAACTACACCGGCGACGTCATGAACTTCGAGATGGGCGCCGAACTCGCCGCCATGGACGGCATCGAGGTGCGCTCGGTGGTGGTGGACGACGACGTCGCCGTGCAGGACTCGCTCTACACGGCCGGCCGCCGCGGCGTCGGCCTCACCGTGCTGCTCGAGAAGATCGTGGGCGCCGCCGCGGAGGAGGGCAGGGACCTCGCCGCCGTCGCCGACCTCGCCACGCGCGTGAACGGCCAGGGACGGTCCATGGGCATGGCCCTGACCAGCTGCACCGTGCCGGCTGCGGGCAAGCCCACCTTCGACCTGCCAGACGACCAGATGGAGATCGGCATCGGCATCCACGGGGAGCCCGGCCGGCACCGCGTGCCGCTCGCACCCGCGAGGGACATCGCGGCGCAGCTCGTCGAGCCGATCCTCGCCGACCTCGACTTCACCGGATCCCCGGCGATCGTGATGCTCAACGGGATGGGGGCGTCGCCGCTCATCGAGCTGTACCTCATGTACGGCGAGGTCGCGGCGCTGCTGGAGAAGGCGGGCGTGACGATCGCCCGCAACCTCGTCGGCAACTACATCACCTCGCTGGACATGGCCGGCTGCTCGGTCACGGTGCTCAAGGCCGACGACGAGCTCATCCGGCTGTGGGACGCGCCCGTCGTCACGCCCGGCCTGCGCTGGGGCGCCTGACCCTCGCCGACACCGCCCTGTCGCGGAAGCCGCCGGATTCCGGATCCGAGCACGGCACCTTTCGCGACGCGGGCCTCAGGAACCGTCCGAAGGAGAACATCTGCATGTCGAACACCATCCCGCTCGCCGTCCTCGTCGACTGGCTGCACCGCTTCCGCGACGCCGTCGTGACCCAGCGCGACTGGCTCACCGAGCTCGACTCCGCGATCGGCGACGCCGACCACGGCGCCAACATGGCCCGCGGCATGACCGCGGCCGTCGAGAAGGTGGAGCAGACCTCGCCGCAGACCGCGGGCGACCTGTTCAAGACCGTCGGCATGACTCTCGTGTCGACCGTGGGCGGGGCGAGCGGTCCGCTCTACGGCACGTTCTTCCTGCGGATCGGGGCGACTCTCGGGGCGGAGACGGAGGTGGAACCGGCGGCGCTCGCCGCGGGCCTGCGCGCGGGACTCGAGGGCGTGGTCGCCCGCGGCAAGGCCGAGGCGGGCGACAAGACCCTGTTCGACGCGATCGCGCCCGCGATCGACGCGCTCGATGCCGCGCTGGCCGAGGGGAAGTCGGCGGCAGAGGCGACCGCCGCCGCCGCGGTAGCCGCTGCCGCGGGCCGCGACGCCACGATCGACCTCGTCGCGCGCAAGGGCAGGGCCAGCTACCTCGGGGAGCGCAGCGCCGGCCACATGGATCCCGGATCCGCGTCGGCGACGCTGCTGTTCGAGACGCTCGCCGCGGCCGTCGCCGGCTGACCCGCCGATGAGCGCCGTCGGGATCGTCGCCGTCTCGCACAGCCTGCGTCTGGCCGAGGCCGCGCAGGAGCTCGCCGCGCAGATGGTGCCGGGCGGGACCGTGCCGATCGTGCTCGCCGCGGGGGCGGGGGAAGACGCGGGCGGCGCGCCCATCCTCGGCACCGACGCGACGCGGGTGGCCGCGGCGATCGACGAGCTCGCCGCGGTCTGCGACGGGGTGCTCGTGCTGATGGACCTCGGATCCGCGGTGATGAGCGCCGAGTTCGCGCTCGAACTGCGCGCGAGCGAGGTTCCCGTGCGACTCGCCTCCGCGCCCTTCGTGGAGGGGCTGCTCGCGGCGTCCGTGACGGCGGCGCAGGGGGCGTCGCTCGACGAGGTCGCTGCGGAGGCGAACGGCGCGCTGATCGCGAAGTCGGCGCAGCTGGGAGACGAGCCGCAGGCACCGGCCGGGTCGGGGGGCCCTGAGCTCGAGGAGAGCGCGCCGGCGTCTGCGGTCTCGCGGCCGGGAGAAGGGGTGCGCACGGTCCTCGTGCGCAACCCCGCGGGCGTGCATGCGCGCCCGGCCGCGCTGATCGCGCAGGCGGCAGCCGGGGCGGAGCTGCGGCTGCGGCGACTTCCGGACGGGGATCCGGTCCCCGCGTCGAGCATGATGCGACTGCTCGCGTTCGGAGCCCGCCCGGGCGACGAGGTGCAGCTGGCCGGGGATCCTGCCGCGGTCGAGCGGGTCGCGGCGCTGTTCGAGGACGGCTTCGGCGAGATGGACGGGCCTCCGTCCACGTCCGGGTCGGTGAGCGAGGACGCGCGGAGCGCGACCGAGACGAGACGCGGTGCCCTCGCCAGTGACGGGGTTTCGACTCGGTCCGCTCGCTCAACGACCCCGGCGTCCCTGTCACCCGGATCGACGCTCCGTGGTCTCGGCGTGAGCCCGGGCCGTGCGATCGCCCCCGTCGCGCAGCTCGGCGCGGCGATCCCCGAGCCGCCCGCAGGGCGGCTGCCGGCCGCGGGGCGAGAGGCGGAGGCGGAGCGGATCCCGTCCGCCGCGGTCGAGGTCGTCGCGGCTCTGCGTGCGGCGGCGGCAGGATCCGACGGCGAGGCCGTGCAGATCCTCGAGGCCACCGCGCTGCTCGCCGCGGATCCGGAGTTCGCCGCGGGCGCCGCCGCGCGCGTGCGTGCCGAGGGCGTGTCCGCCGCCCGCGCGGTGTGGGACGAGGCCGCGGATCAGGAGCAGGTGCTGCGCGGTCTGGGCGGGCGCCTGGCGGAGCGCGCGGTCGACGTGCGGAGCGTGCGCGACCGCATCGTCGCACGGCTGACCGGGCAGGAGGTCCCGGGGATCCCCGAGCGTGCGGATCCGTTCGTGCTCGTCGCGCGGGATCTCGCCCCCGCCGAGACCGCGACGCTGGGCCGCAGCCGGTGCGCGGGTCTCGTGACAGAGGAGGGCGGACCGACCTCGCACACGGCGATCCTCGCTCGCGCGCTGGGCATCCCGGCGGTCGTCGGCGTCGCCGGTGCGGTCGGGATCGCGGCCGGGACCACCGTGCTCGTCGACGGCGAGGCCGGGATCGTGCGCCTCGACCCGCCCGCCGGGGAGGCCGTCGTCTCCGCCGATCAGGTCCCCGCCTTCGACGGCACCGGTCTGCTGGCGGACGGCACCGCGATCCCGCTGCTCGCCAACGTCGGCGGCGCGGCCGACGCGGTCGCCGCGGCCGCGGCGGGCGCGCAGGGCGTCGGCCTGTTCCGCACCGAGTTCTGCTTCCTCGATCGCGCCGAGGAGCCGACCGTCGCCGAGCAGGTCGCGGCCTACCGCGGGGTGCTCGCGCCGTTCGCGGGGCGGAAGGTCGTCGTGCGCACGCTCGATGCCGGCAGCGACAAGCCGCTCCCGTTCGCGACCGCGACGGACGAGGAGAATCCGGCGCTCGGCGTGCGCGGCCTGCGCGTCGCGCGTGAACATCCCGCGCTGCTCGCCCACCAGCTCGCGGCGATCGCCGCGGCGGGTGCGGCGGAGGGCGCGCAGCTCGAGGTGATGGCCCCGATGGTCGCGACGGTCGACGAGGCCCGCGACTTCGCCGCGGCCTGCCGGGCGGCGGGGATCGTCCGGGCCGGCATCATGATCGAGACGCCCGCCGCGGCGCTCCTGGCTTCCGAGCTGCTCGCGGTGGTGGACTTCGTGAGCCTCGGCACCAACGACCTCACGCAGTACACGTTGGCCGCCGACCGGCTGTCGGCGCCCCTGGGGGCGCTCAACGACCCGTGGCAGCCCGCGGTGCTGCGCCTGATCGCGGCCGTGGGCGAGGCGGGCCGGGCCGCGGACAAGCCCGTGGGCGTGTGCGGCGAGGCGGGCGGGGATCCGGCCCTCGCGCCCATCCTGGTCGGCCTGGGCGTCACGAGCCTGTCGATGACGGCGCGCTCGCTCGCCCGGGTGTCTGCGCGCCTGCGCGCGCTGACGGCCGACGACTGCCGCCGCGCCGCCGCTGCGGCCCTCGGCGCCCCGACGGCCACCGAGGCGCGCGCCGCGGCGGCGGCCGCTCTGGGCTGACGGCGCCGAGGACCCGTCCCCGGGGCGCCCGTCGGCCGACCGTCAGTCGACCGTCAGGACGAAGCCGTCGGGGGCGGGGGTGATCGTCACGTGGGTGAGGTCGGCGACGACGGCGTCCGGGGAGTGCGCGGCGGATCCCGCGCCGACGCCGATCACGCGCATCCCCGCGGCGCGGGCGGCCTGGATCCCCGCTCCGGAGTCCTCGAAGACGATGCAGTCCGCCGGATCCGCACCGAGTCGGGAGGCGCCGAGCAGGAAGCCCTCCGGATCCGGCTTGGAGGCGCTCACGTGCTCCGCGGTGACGGGGCCCGTCGGCACGCCGAGCTCTGCGGCGCCCATGCGCACGCGCATCAGCCGGTCGTCGGCCGAGGTGACGATCGCGTGCGGGAACGGGGCGAGGGCCTGCAGGAACGCGGCCGCTCCCGGCACCTCGACGACGCCGTCCACATCGCCGCTCTCGCGCTCGAGCATGACGCGGTTCTCGGCGAGATTCTCCTCGTGCGGGCGGTCCGGCAGCATGATCGCCATGCTCTGATGGCCCTGGCGGCCGTGCACGACGCTCAGCACGAACTCCGGGTCGAGTCCGTGCGGCTCCGCCCAGGCCAGCCACAGCCTCTCCACGACGGCGGTCGAGTCGACGAGCGTGCCGTCCATGTCGAGCAGGGCGGCGCGGGCGTGGAAGGTCTGGGTCATGTTCTCAGGGTAGTGGCGGCTCCGCTCCGCGTTCCCCGGGCGCCCGCCCGCGCAGCCCTAGGCTGGACGGGATGAGGGAGGGCGGCGTGATGAGAGCCGAGTGGGAGCGACTGATGCGACGGCTGCGGGACGCGCGCGCCTCCGCGACACTGCGCCAGATGCGCGAGACCGATGCGCTGCTCACCGGGGCCGCCGCCTTCGTCCTGGGCTTCCTGGTGGCGCTCGTGATCTTCTGGCATCGCACGCTGTCGATCACCGGGCCGTGGTCCGTCGGCACGGTCGCAGCGATCGGCGGCGCCGCCGTCGCCGTGCTGAGCTTCTCCGCCGGGCGCATCGGGCTGCGCATGGAGGCGGCCGAGGCACCCGAGAAACAGGATCCGACGACGGCGAACGACGGCTTCGCGACGCCGGGGCAGCGTCTGCGCTGGTACGAGCTGACCGCGATCGCCCTCGCGCACGGCGCGGTCGCGCTGCTCGCCCTGTTCGGCCTCGCCGCGCTCCTCGAGGCCGGCTTCCGCGACGCCCCGGTCTTCCCGTTCCCCGGTGCCGTCCTCGTCGGCGTCTCCCTCGCCCTCACGGCTTACGTCTGCTACCTCAGCGCGATCGCGCTGAGCCCCACCTCGATCTCGCTCATCCTCGCGGTGTTCCTCGTGATCGGCGCGCTCACCGCGATGCTCGAGGCGACGGATCCGCACTGGTGGCGCGACAACCTCTCCGCCCTCGGCATGTCGAGCAACGCCTCCTCGCCCGCGTTCAACCTCACGCTGATCGTCTCCGGAGTGATGGTCACCACGATCGCCCGCTACGCCACGGCGGCGCTGCCCGTGCCGGAGCCGAGGGACGAGCGCGGGCGCACGATCGTGCGCGTGGCGCTCATCCTGATCGGCCTGCTCCTGGCCTGCGTCGGCGTCTTCCCCGTGGACCGCTTCTTCCTGCTGCACAACACGGTCGCGACCGGCATGGCCGTGTGCTTCGCCGCGGTCGTGATCGGCCTGCCCTGGTTCCTCCGCCGGATCTCGCGCGTGTTCGTGGTGCTGGGCTGGGTGTACGTGCTCGTGATCGCGCTGCTCGGAGTGTTCTTCGCGACCGGCTACTACAACCTCACCGCGGTCGAGCTGATCGCCGCCGTGCTGATCTTCAGTTGGATCATCGTGTTCCTGCGCACCGCCGGCGCCGATCACGGGCCCTGGGACGCCGCGCGGCCCGAGCGCGCGGAGTCCGTCGCGCGGCGCTGAGCGAGCCTCCCCCGGAGAGCGGATCCGGATCCCTTCGCGGCACGACATGTCCGGCGCGCTCGGGGACAACCCGCCGCATCGGCGCCGGATGAGAATGGGAGCATCGACCGTCGTCCGCACACTCGAAGGAGAGACCGATGACCGACACGTCCGCCGCGTCCGCGCTGCTCGACCGCATCCAGGCGCCCGAGGGCTCCGGCCGCGACATCCCCGACGCCGCCACGCGCGAGATCATCGGCCGCGCCCCGGTGCAGACCGTCGCCGACTTGGACGACGCGATCGCCCGGGCCAAGGCCGCGCAGCCCGCCTGGGAGGCGCTCGGCCACGCGAAGCGGAGCGAGCTGCTGCTCGCGGCGGCCGACGCCCTCGACGCGAACGCGGAGGCGCTCGCACAGCTGCTCTCCCGCGAGCAGGGCAAGCCGCTCAACGGCCCGAACGCCCGGTTCGAACTGGGCGCGTGCTCGGCCTGGCTGCGCACCAATGCGACGACCGTGCTGGAGCCCGAGGTGCTCGTCGACGATGAGAACCTGCATGCGGAGCTCGTCTACAAGCCCGCGGGCGTCGTCGGCGCGATCGGCCCGTGGAACTGGCCGCTCATGATCACCATCTGGCAGATCGGCCCGTCGCTGCGGATGGGGAACACGGTCGTCGCCAAGCCCAGCGAGTACACGCCGCTGAGCGTGCTCGCGATGCTGTCGGTCATGAACGAGGTGCTGCCGGCCGATGTGCTGATCGGGATCTCCGGCGACCGCGAGGTGGGCGCGCGCATCGCGTCGCACCCCGACATCGACAAGATCATGTTCACCGGATCCACGGCCACCGGCCGCAAGATCATCGAGAGCTCGGCCGGCAACCTCGCCCGGCTCACGCTCGAGCTCGGCGGCAACGACGCCGGGATCGTGCTGCCCGGGACGGATCCGGCCGCGATCGCCGAGGACCTGTTCTGGGGCGCGTTCATCAACACCGGTCAGACCTGCGCGGCCATGAAGCGCCTCTACGTGCACGACTCGCTCTACGACCAGGTCGTGGACGCGCTCGCCGGCATCGCCGCATCCGTGCCGATCGGCAACGGCCTGGACGAGAACAACGTCCTGGGCCCGCTGCAGAACAAGCAGCAGTTCGACATCGTCTCGCGCCTCGTCGAGGACGCGAAGGCCCGCGGCGCCCGCGTCGTGACGGGAGGCGAGGCGGCCCCCGAGCTCGGCGAGCTGTTCTACCGGCCCACGATCGTGGCCGACATCGACAACGACGCCGCGCTCGTGCAGGAGGAGCAGTTCGGGCCGGCGCTGCCGATCATCCGCTATTCCGACGTGGACGAGGCGTTCGCGCTCGCCAACGCGGTCGACGTGGGCCTCGGCGCCTCGGTGTGGTCGAGCGACCCCGAGGCGGCGCGCGAGGCCGCGACCCGCATGCAGTCCGGCACGGTGTGGATCAACTCGCACGGCGGGCTGCACCCGATGGTGCCGTTCGGCGGTGTGAAGAGCTCGGGCTACGGCCTCGAATTCGGCGTCGCGGGCCTCAAGTCCGTCGCCGTGCCCCAGGTCGTCTCCGGCCCCGGCCGGAAGGCCTGAGCCATGGCCCGCTCCGCGATCGTCGTCGGAGCCGGCACCTCGGGGAGCATCGTCACCCGGCGTCTCGTGGACGCCGGGTACGACGTGACGCTCATCGAGGCCGGTGGATACGACACCAACCCCGCGATCCACGACCCCTCCCGTGCGGGCGAGCTCTGGCACGCCGCCGAGGACTGGGACTACTTCACCGTGCCGCAGGAACACGCGGCCGGGCGCCGGCTGCACCTGCCCCGCGGGAAGGTGACAGGCGGATCCCATGCGCTGAACGCCATGATCTGGGTGCGCTGCGCCGCCTCCGACTTCGACGGCTGGGAGAGCGCCGGCGCGACCGGCTGGGGCTGGTCCGAGGTGCTTCCCGTGTACGAGGCGATCGAGAACGAGCTGCTGCCCGTCACCGACGACTACCCGCTCGTGCCGATCCAGCGGTCGATCATCGACGCCGCGGTCCAGGAGGGGCTGGCACAGAACCCCGACTACAACGGCGGCACTCTCGACGGCGTCTCGCAGGAGCAGGTCACGATGCGCGAGGGCCGCCGCGTCAACACCTGGATGGCGTACGTGCGCCCGGTCGAGGGCGCCCCCAACCTGCGGGTCGTCACGGACGCCGAGGTGCACTCCGTGATCGTCGAGGACGGCGTGGCCGTGGGAGTGCGCCTGAGCGGCGGCGCCGAGCCGGCCGGAGCGTCCGAGCTCCGTGCCGACGAGGTGATCCTCGCCGCCGGCGCCCTCGGCAGCCCCGCGATCCTGCTGCGCAGCGGCATCGGTCCGCGCGAGGACCTCGAGGCGCTCGGGATCGACGTGGTCCGCGACGCCCCCGCGGTCGGCGCGAACCTGCACGACCATCTGCTGTCCCCTGTGATCTTCACGACCGCCGAGCCCGTGGGGGCGCCGGAGCCCGGCGTCTCCGTCACGCAGACGCATCTGTTCTGGCGTTCGCGCGAGGATCTGGCCGAGCCCGACACCCAGCCGATCCACTTCTCCGTGCCGATGTGGGGCGAGCTCGAGCCGCGTCCCGGCGCGCACGGACCGGGCGACGGCTTCTCCCTCATGGCGGGGCTCGTCACGCCGCACAGCCGAGGCGCGCTGCGCCTGTCCGGACCCGGCGCGGAGGATCCGCTCCTCATCGACCTCGCGGCCCTCGAGGACGAGCGCGATGTCGCCGCGCTCGCGGCATCCGTCCGCCAGGCGCGCCGGATCGGCGCCCGTCCCGCGCTCGCGGGGGAGTGGGGCGCGATCGAGGCCTACCCGGGTCCTGAGGTGTCGGACGCCGACGTCGAGGACTGGGTGCGCCGCACCGCGATCACTTACCACCACCAGGTCGGCACCTGCCGGATGGGATCGGATCCGGACGCCGTCGTGGATCCGCGCCTGCGCGTGAACGGCATCGCGGGACTCCGGGTGATCGACGCCTCGGTCATGCCGACGATCACCACGGGCAACACGAACGCCCCCGCCGCCGTGATCGGCGAGCGCGGCGCGCTGTTCGTGCTCGAGGACGCGGGCTAGGACCTCGCGCGGCCGGGCTCCTCAGGGGTCCGGCCGCGCAGCTCCGCGAGCAGTGCCTGCAGCCCCGCCTCGATGCGCTCGTCTCCGGCGACCTCGGGCAGCAGCACCGAGACCATCTGCCAGCCGGCGTTGCGCGAGGCGACCTCGCCGACCGCCGTGTCGATGTCGACGTGCTCGCCGAGCTCGCCGTCCTCCCGCGCCTCGACGAGGAAGCGGCGGAACTGGTCCCGCCAGCGAGAGTTGTTCTCGCGGTGGATCTGGGTGACCCTGGTGTCCTGCGAGGCGTGGTCCCAGAACGCGATCACGACGCGGGCGTACTTGGGGCCGAGTTCTCCGAAGGGGAGGATCTCGCGGCACATCTGCTCCAGGGCGTCGAGGCCGCGCTTGCCCGCGACCTCGGTGAGGATCCGTCCGTTGGCCTGCACGTGGAGCCGCACGAAGGACGCCGTGAGCAGGCTCTCCTTGGTGGGGAAGTAGCGGGCGATCGCCCCGTGGGTGTAGCCGGCCTCCGCGGCGATCTGGCGCATCGTGAGGCGCTCGAAGCCCTCCCGGGCGATCACCTTCGTGGCCGCGTCCGCGATGTGGTCCCGCCGTTCGTCGTGGTCAACGATCTTGGGCACGTCAGTCCTCCTCCGATCCTGATGATCCTAGGGGCGCCGCAACGGGAAGCCGCGCCATCTTTCGTGTCCAATTGGATACGTAAGATTCCGAAACATCTTGACAACACTATCTCCTTGCTGGATATTTAAGTGACCAAGTGGTGATTAAAGACGATGAAGTCGCACCGCAGCGACGCCTCCGCTCCGAGATCCCATCCCTCGCTCTGACAGGAAGCACACATGCACATCACGCGCGCACTCCGTGTCGCCGCCGCGGTCGTCGCCGTCGGCGCGGCCGCCGCCCTCGCCGGCTGCTCGCCCTCGTCCGGCAGCGCCGAACCGGGGAAGAAGGGCGATCCGACCACGGTCAAGGTCGCCACGATCGGACTCACCTCCGACGGCAGTCTGCTGACCGGGATGGCGAAGGGGTTCTTCGCCGATGAAGGACTCAGGATCGAGACGTCGATCGTCGCGAACCCGCCCGCCGGTCTCGCCGCCGCGCAGAGCGGGCAGGTCGACATCGCCTACTCGCCCAGCATCCCGCTGCTCAACGCCCTCAGCCAGGGCGTGAAGATGAAGGTCGTCGCGCCCGCCGACGGCTACCCGGACGCGGCGACCAGCGCCTCCGACCCCGCGGCTTTCGACGACACCGGCCTGTTCGCGAGCGCGTCCAGCGGCATCACCTCGGTGAAGGAGCTGGCCGGCAAGACGATCGCGATCCCCGCCCGCAAGGCCCAGCTGGAGGTCGTCATCGCCGAGCAGCTCAAGAAGAACGGCATCGACCCCGCGACCGGCGTGAAATGGGTCGTGCTCGACTTCACCTCGGCCGTCGCCGCCCTGAAGAGCGGCAACGTCGACGCGGCGGGGCTCGTCAGCCCCTTCACCGCGCAGGCGCTCACGGCCGGCAACCCGCAGCTCGCCGCGCCGTCGATCGGCTTCTTCGAGACCGGGGCGACCGGTCTGTGGACGACGGGCGACGCGACCGCGACGGCGAAGAAGGACGTCATCAGCGCGTTCCAGCGCGCGATCGCGAAGTCCAACGAGTACGCCACCGCGCACCCCGAGGAGGCCATCAAGGCCGGCCTCGCCTACACGAAGTCGACGCTCGCGGTCGATCAGGTCAAGGTGCCGGTCTGGCCCGCGACGGTCACGACCCAGGATCTGCAGCGTCCCGACGACAAGATGGTGGATCTCGGGTTCCTGAAGAAGCCGGTCGACCTCTCGGGCGTCATCCTCGCGAAGTGACGACCGTGACCCGCTCCCGCATCCTCCCCGCGCTGCTCGGCGCCGCCGGCGCGCTGACCGCGCTCGTGGTGTGGCAGCTCGCGGCGACGGTCGGCCCGCTCTCCGGCGCGCCGCTGCCCTCCGCCCTCGAGGCGCTGGGCGCGGCGGGCCGCCTGCTGGGAACGCCGCAGCTCTGGCAGGCGATGGCGGACACCCTGGTCATGGCGCTCACCGGCCTCCTCGCCGCGGCGTTCGTCGGCGTGCTGCTGGGCATCGCGATCGGATCCTCTCCGCTCGCGATGCACGCGACCAGGGTGCCGCTGGAGTTCCTCAAGCCGATCCCGCCCATCGTGATCCTCCCGGTCGTGGTGCTCGTGCTCGGCCCCACCTCGGGCATGGGGACCTTCCTGGTCTTCTTCGGCTCCTTCATCGCGATCGCCGTGCAGTCCTCCGCGGGGGTCTTCGACACCGATCCCGTGGCCCGCGCCACGGGCGCCTCCTACGGGATGAGCCGCGCGGAGATCCTCACCCGGATCGTGATCCCGAGCGCGCTGCCCTACATCGGCACCGCGCTGCGCGTCGCGGCCCCCACCTCGCTCGTCATCGCCGTCGTCGCGGGCCTCCTCGGGGGAGGGCCGGGGCTGGGTCAGAGCCTGCTCATGTCGCAGATCTCCGGCAACCAGCCCGAGCTCTTCGGCTACGTGCTGATCCTCGGCGTGCTCGGCCTGCTCATCCAGGGGCTCAGCCAATGGGGCGAGCGGCGGCTGCTGCACTGGCACCCGCAGTACCGGAAGGCGGAACACGCATGACCCTCACCACGTCCGTGCAGACCGGCGCCCGGCTCCGGCGCGGGCGCCGTCTGAGCGCCTCTCCGCGCTGGCTGCTGATCCTCGTCGAGATCGCGGTCCCGATCATCCTCATCGCGCTCTGGTGGATCGCGTCGGCGGGATCCACCAACACGTTCTTCCCGCCGCTGTCCGCGATCCTGGGACGCCTGGGCGAGCTGATCGGAACGCCCGCGTTCCTCGGCGACATCGGCGTCTCGGTGCTGAACCTCGTCGTGTCCTTCCTCATCGCCACGGTCGTCGGCGTGCTGCTGGGCTGCGCGCTCGGGCTCATCGCGCCGCTCAGCTGGTTCGTCGAGCCGACGGTCCACTTCTTCCGGGCGATCCCGCCGGTCGCGCTCGTGCCGATCTTCGTGTCGCTCATCGGCTTCGGCAACGGCACGCGCATCCTCTCGATCTCGCTCGCCGCGCTGTTCCCGATCCTCATCTCCACGATCGACGGGGTGCGCGCCGGCGAGCCCACGCTGCAGATGGTCGGGCGGGTGTACCGGCTCACCCGCTCGGAGCGGCTGTTCCAGGTGACGCTGCCGGCCGCGAGCCCGCGAATACTCTCCGGCATGCAGGTGAGCCTCATCACGGCGTTCGTCGTGATGATCGCGAGCGAGATGCTCGGATCCTCCTCTGGTCTGGGCGCGACGACGCTGCTCGCGCAGCAGTCCTTCGCGATCGCCGACATGTGGGCGGGCATCATCGTCCTCGGCGTGCTCGGCTACCTGTCCACCGCCCTGTTCGTCCTGTTCCGCCGCGCGGTCCTGCGCTGGTACATCGCCTCACAACAACTGGAGAAGAGCGAATGAGCACCACCACCAGCCCCCGGCTCAGCGTCCAGGGCCTCGCCAAGACCTACCGCACCAAGAGCGGCGACGTGCCGGTCATCGCCGATCTCACCTTCGCCGTGCAGGCGGGCGAGGTGGCCTGCATCGTCGGGCCTTCCGGCATCGGCAAGACCACGCTGCTCAAGTGCCTCACCGGCCTGCAGCCGATCACGTCCGGATCCGCCCGCATCGACGGCGTCGAGATCGACGGACCGCCCGAAGAGATGGCCCTCGTCTTCCAGGAGTACACGCGTTCGCTCATGCCGTGGCTCACGGTCGAGAAGAACGTGCGGCTGCCGCTGCGGCACCTGCGACTGAGCGCGGGGGAGCGGGAGGAGCGCATCACGTCGGCGCTCGCGGCGGTCGGGCTCGCCGGCGCGGGAGCGAAGTACCCGTGGCAGCTGTCCGGCGGCATGCAGCAGCGCGTCGCCATCGCCCGCGCGATCGCGTACCGCCCCGAGGTGCTCGTGATGGACGAGCCGTTCGCCTCGGTCGACGCGCAGACCCGGTTCGAGCTCGAGGACCTGTGCCTGCGGATCCGCGAGCAGTTCGGCATGACGGTCCTGCTCGTGACGCACGACATCGACGAGGCCGTGTACCTCTCGGACCGGGTCATCGTGCTCGGCGAGCGCCCCGCCCGCGTGACCGAGATCATCGAGATCGACTTCGGCGGCCCCCGCGATCAGCTGGAGACCCGGGCGACCGCGGAGTTCGCCGAGCTCCGCACCCGCATCTTCGGGCTCATCCGGAAGGCGGGCTGAATGGACGACGCGGCACGCGGTTATGAGGGGTTCCCGGGACGCATCGGCGAGTTCACCTCCGAGTCGGATCCCGCGTGGCGCGTCCGGCCGGCAGCGCCCGAAGGGGCGCCGAACATCGTCGTCATGCTCGTCGACGACCTCGGCTTCAGCGACCTCGGGCCGTTCGGCGGCGAGATCCGGACGCCGTTCATCGACGGGCTCGCGGCCGACGGCTGGCTGTTCACGAACTACCGCACGGCTCCCATGTGCTCCCCGGCCCGTGCTGCGCTGCTGACCGGGCTGAACCCGCACAGGGCCGGCTTCGGCTTCGTCGCCCACATCGATCCGGGCTATCCGGGGTTCGCCTGCGAGCTGCCCGCGGCGGCGCCCACGCTCGCGGAATCGCTTCGGGCCGGAGGCTACGCGACGTTCATGGTCGGCAAGTGGCACCTGACCGTCGAGTCCCGGCTGCACGACGGCGCCGACCGGTCCTCGTGGCCGCTGCAGCGCGGCTTCGACCGCTACTTCGGATCGATGGACGGCTTCACCTCGCTGCACCATCCGCACCGCCTCGTCCAGGACAACTCCGTGCTCGACGTCGCCGAGTTCCCGGACGGGTTCTTCCTGACCGACGAGCTGACGGATCGTGCGATCGGGATGATCGACGAGCTCCGCGTGAACGAACGCCGCAAGCCCTTCTTCCTCTACTACGCGCACACCTCGGTGCACGGGCCGATCCAGGCCAAGGAGGAGGACATCGAGCGCTATCGCGGCCACTACGAGCGCGGCTGGAACGCGCTGCGCGAAGAGCGGTTCGCGCGCCAGCGCGCCCGGGGCATCGTCCCCGCGCACGCGGAGCTGCCGGGGGATCCGCTCGCGGACGGCGACCGGATCCCGCACTGGGACGACCTCGGCGCCGAGGAGCGGGCGCTCTACGCCCGCCACATGGAGGTCTACGCGGCCGCCGTCGACGAGATCGATCAGAGCGTGGGGCGCCTGCTCGCGCGGCTGGACGAGCTCGGCGAGCGCGAGAACACGATCATCGTGATCGCGAGCGACAACGGCGGCACCGCCGAGGGCGGCCCGACCGGAACGCGCAGCTACTTCTCGCAGTTCGGGCTGCACGGGGCGGTCCCGGAGGGGTGGGTGAACGACGTGCCCCGCGATCTCTCGGAGATCGGCGGCCCGCGACTCTACGGGCAGTACCCGACCGGCTGGGCTCGGGTGTCGAACACCCCGTTCCGGTCGTTCAAGTCGAGCACCTATGAGGGCGGCGTGCACGCGCCGCTCGTGATCTCCTGGCCCGCCGGCGCGGCATCGCCGGGACTCAGGGACCAGTTCGTCTTCGTGTCGGACCTCGCCCCGACGCTGCTCGAGCTCGCCGGCGTCGCCCGCCCTGAGCAGTGGAACGGAACGGCGGCGCCCGAGGTGGACGGCGACAGCATCGCCGAGATCCTCGCGGATCCGGCCGCTCCGGGACGTGAGCAGCAGTACTTCGAGTGCGTCGGCCGGCGCGCGTTCGTCGAGGGGGAGTGGAAGGCGGTCTCGCCGATCCCCCCGACACGCGCGCAGGGCGCCGCCGGGGGCGTGTGGGAGCTCTACCACCTGCCGAGCGACCCGACCGAGACGCGCGATCGCGCGGCGACCGAGCCCTCGCGGGTGCGGGCGCTCGCGGAGCGCTGGCGCACCGAGGCCTGGCGGAACACCGTGTTCCCGCTCGACGACGACGGCACGCTGCACTCGGTGCGACCCGGAACGGAGGCGCCGCTCTCGGAGCCGGTCGAACTCGTGCCGTTCCGTCCGCCGCTCGAGCGGTTCCGCTCCGCGCGGCTCACGGTGCTGCGGTCCTTCGAGGTGCACGCCGAGCTGGATCTGGAGCCGGGTGCGGAGGGCGTGCTCCTCGCCCACGGCGATCAGGGCGGGGGGTATCTCCTCGCCCTGGACGGCGGCGAGCTGCTGCTCTCGTACAACGCGTACGGCGCGATGCGCCGGGTGCGCGCGAGCGCGCCGGGATCCGGTCGCCACCGCATCGACCTGCGGGTGCGGGCCGATCTCGGCCTGCGCTGGAGCCTCGCGGTCGCCGTGGACGGCGTGGAGCGGCTCCGCCTGGACGACGTGCCCATGCTCGTCGGCATGGCGCCCTTCACCGGCATCAGCGTGGGCTACGACTACGGCGGCCCCGTGGACTGGGACATCTACGAGCGCCACCGCTCCTACCGCTTCTCCCGCGGACGGATCCTGTCCCTGCGCTACGTGCCCGGCGAACCGTCGCCCGAGGACGCGACCGTGCTCCGCGCGATCGAGCAGGAGATGCGCGACCTCGTGGACTGAGGGCGGGCAGGACCTGGTCCGGCCGGGCCAGGCCTGCGCCGGGCCTGCGCCGGGCCTACCTTCGTCGACGCCCCCTCTGGGTATCCACGCCCCCTCGCAGCGACGTGCGTGCGAGGGGGCGTGGACGCTGCGAGGGGGCGTCGACGTAAGTGGGAGCGGGGCGGCGCGAACGCGCGGGGTCAGTCGTCCAGGAGGGCGGCGGCGAACATCGGGCGGGCGGCGTCGGCGCTCGGCGGATGGAAGAGGCCGGCGGTCGCGTCGCGGTACAGCCGGCTCAGCTCGTGGCCGTTGTCGAAGCCGCCTCCGCTCGTGCACATGAGCGCGGCCTCCGCGGCGCGACGGGCGGCGGTCGAGGCGTTCAGGCGGGCGCTCACGAGGAGCAGCGGCCAGCGCGCGCCATGGTCGAGCAGCTCGTCGAAGTCGCGGCAGTAGGCCTCGAGCTGCGCCGGCACCGCCAGGTAGTCGAGGTGCGCGTCGGCGAGCCTCGTCCGCGACTCCGGCACCTCGGCGTAGGTCGCCCCCGCCTTCGCGGAACGGCGCTTCTTGAGTCCGGCGGCACCCAGGTCGAGCGCGCGGCGGGCGACGCCGGCGTAGACGGATCCGATCAGCAGCTGGAAGTTGCTCGTGATCGCGAAGGTGAGCAGGTCCGGCACCCGGCCCACGGCGATGCGGCGGTTCACCCGCTCCGGGGCCATGCGCACGTCCTTCAGGATCGTGGCGCGGCTCTGCGATGCCCGCATGCCCATCACGTCCCACTGGTCGGAGACGGCGATGCCCTCGGCGGCGCGCTCGAGGAAGCCGTAGACGAGCATCGGGTTCCCCGGATCCGTGTCGTCGCGGCCGTGCGTGATGAGCCGGGTCCAGACGGGGGAGAGCGAGGTGAAGATCTTGACCCCGTTGAGGAGGTAGCCGCCGTCGGCCTGCGGGACGGCGCTGGTCTTCGAGTCCTGCATGACCCAGTCGTTGGAGGGCTCGCTGATCCCGAACGCGAAGATCTCCCCGGCCATCGCCTCGGAGAACACCTGGTCGAGGGAGTGGTCGCCGCGGTCGGCGAGGGCCTTCGCGACGCCGGCGCACATGAGGTGCATGTTGACCGCGAGCGCCGTCGCCGGGGCCGCGGTCGCGAGACGCTGCTGCAGGTGCGAGACCTCGTCGAGGTTGAGCCCCGGACCGCCGTGCGCCTCCGGCACGAACAGCAGCAGGTATCCGCGCTCGGTGAGCTCGGCGAGATCCTCGTCGAAGAACCGGTTCTCCCGGTCGTACACGGCGGCGCGCTCGCGGAATCGCTCGAGCAGCTCATCCGGCAGATAGCGTTCGGCGAGCTCGGCGTGGCGGGTGAGACGGTCGGTCATCGTGCCTCCTGGGGTGAGTATCCGGATCCCGGCCCGGATCCGGGCCGTTTCGGGGCGTCATCGCACGTTTTGGGGCGCGTGGCACCGGGTCGGGACGGCGTACGGCGCCCCAAACGGTGATGGTGCGCCCCAAAACGGGCGGCGGGGCCGAGCATGCTGCGCGCCGTCACAGCCGCTCCAGCACGAGGGCGCCGTTGTGCCCGCCGAAGCCGAAGGACGGGGACAGGACGCGGCGGATCCGTCCGGCGTCGCGTGCGGCGCCGTGGACGATGTCCCAGTCCGCGTACTCGGGGTCGTCGAGGTTGAGGGTGGGCGGGATCAGGCCCGTCTGCAGGGTGCGGATCGCGAGGATCGCCTCGACCGCCCCGGAGGCGCCGAGGAGGTGTCCGGTGCTCGACTTCGTGGCGGTGACCGGGATCGATCTGGCGCGGTCGCCGAACACGGCTTCGAGGGCCGCGAGCTCGGCCGCATCCCCGGCCGGGGTGCCGGTGCCGTGCGCGTTGACGTGGTCTATGCCGTCGGCGGCATGCGCCTCGAGGCCCGCGTCGGCGAGGGCGGCGGAGACGGCCTGCGCTGCACCGCGACCCTGCGGATGCGGCGCCGTGGGGTGGTGCGCATCGCTCGATTCGCCGAATCCCGCGAGCACGGCGAGCGGCTCCGCGCCGCGGTCGCGGGCGACGTCCTCGGCCTCAAGCAGCAGGGCTGCGGCGCCCTGGGACATCACGAAGCCGCGTCGTCCGCGGTCGAAAGGACGGCTCGCCGCGGCCGGATCCGCCTCGTATCCGCTCGCGAGCGCCCGCAGGTTCGCGTTCGCCGCGAGGTTCACCGCGTTGAGGCAGTCCTCCATGCCGACCACGAGCACGGCGTCGGCATAGCCGTGCCGGATGCGGCGGAGGCCTTCGCCGAGCCCGATCGCACTCGATGCGCACGTCGCGGTCACGCCGTGCGCGGTGCCGCGGGCGCCGTACCGCTCGCTGAGCAGCGCGGCCGCCGCATCGGGCGCGCCGTGCACGACCACGCTCAGCGGCACGCCGCGCGGACCGCGGACGTCGAGAGCGCGGGTGGCGGCCTGCATCGCATCGACCGGGCCGGATCCGGTCGCGGCGAGGACGGCCGTGCGGGTCGGATCCCAGGGGAGCGGTGCCCTGCCGCGCAGTGCGGCGGGATCGGCGCCGGCCTCGGCGAGGGCCTGATCCGCGGCGGCGATCGCCCAGAGCTGCAGGGGGCTGAGGCGGCGGCTCAGCGGCGGATCCACGATCCCGGTCGTGTCGAATCCGCGGATCCGGCCGCCGATCCGCACGGCGAGGCCCTGGAACTCCGGCTCGTCCAGGGCCGTGATCGCGCTGCGGCCGTTCACGACCGCGTCCCACAGGGCGGGGACGTCGAGACCGCTCGGCGTGATCGCGCCGAGCCCCGTGACGACGACGCGCCGATCCGCGCCGGTCACAGTCGCACCGCCTCGCCGGACTCGACCAGCGCGGTGGCGGCAGGCCTGCGGATCTTCCCGCCCGCCGTGCGCGGCAGGCGGGGCACGCGGTACCAGCGGCGCGGCACGAACTGCGGGGCGAGCCGGTCGCGGGCCCAGGCCTGCAGATCGGCCTTGGGCAGCGGGGCTTCCGAGCCGTCCTCGACCACGAGCGCGACCACCACGCCGAGCCGTGCGTCGGGCAGGGCCACGGCGCACACGGCGCCGAGTCCGGGCATCGCGGCGAAGGCGCGCTCCACCTCGGGCAGCGAGACCTTGTGCCCGCCGGTCGCGACGATGTCGCCCGCGCGCCCGGCCAGCTGCAGTCGGCCGTCCACCATCCGGCCCACGTCGTGCACGGTCGCCCAGCCGTCGGGGCCCCGCAGCACGGCGTCGGTCGTCGCGGCGAGGTAGCCGTCCGAACACGCGGCGGCGCGGATCCACAGCGTGCCGAGCTCGCCATCGGGAACGTTGCGCCCGGCATCGTCGCGGATCTCGGCCGCCACCTCGTCGTACACGTCGAGCAGCGTGCCGTCGCCGCCGCGGCTGTCGCCGATGAAGCCGATCTCGGCGGCGCCGTAGTAGCTGATCAGCCGCACGTGGGGGAGCGCCGCGGCGAGCCCCTCGCGCAGGACGGCGGGCAGGTTCGCACCGCCGGTGATCACGAGCTCGAGCCCGGCGAACGCGGCCGGATCCCGGCGCGCGGCGTCGATGAGCACCTGCACCACGGCCGGCACCGCGACGATGCGGGTGATCCGCTCCGCGGCGACGCGGCGGGCGAGGTGCGCGGCGTCGAACGCGTCCGCGAGATGCGCCCCGCCGCCGGTCGCGAGGCACTCGATGAGCGCGTACAGCGTGAGGCTGTACGACAGCGGTCCCGGTGCCAGGGTCTCGACGCCCGGCAGCGGTTCGAGGTGCGTGCTCGAGACGGCGACGTTCGCGCGGTACTGCCGCCGGGTCTTGAGGAACGCCTTCGGGTCGCTCGTGGTGCCGGAGGAGAAGAGCAGCAGGAACGCCTCATCGCCGTCGCGCACGGTCGGCGGATCCGCGGGGATCGCGGTGCGTTCGCGGTCGAGGAACTCCGCGAGCGGGAGCACGGTGCCGGTCCACCCGATGTCGCGGAGAGCCGGAGCGAGTCCGGCATCCTCGCTGATCACGAGCCCGATGCCCGCGGCGGAGATGACGTGCACCCGGTGCGGGAGCGGCCACTGCGGGTCGATCGTGGCGGACACCGCGCGGTATCCGGCGAGGCCCGCGACGATCCGCGCCGCGTGGAAGGCGCTCGCCACGCTGACCGCGGTGATCGGGATGCCGCCGGTCTCGGGAGCGGGTGACGGGGGAGCGGCCTGAGCGCGATGCGCCGCGTCCACGACCGCGAACACGCGGCGCGAGTCCTCGACGAGGCCGGCGTAGTCCAGAGCGCCGTCGGCGCCCACGATCGCGGGCTGGACGGGACGCTGTGCGGCGGTGGAGAGCACGGTGCTGGTGATCGGCATTCCCCGCCCTTCCCGTGACGCGTGCGTCCCCGGGGCCGGCCGGCGTCGCCGATCCAGTCTATGACCGGCCGGAGGGCGCAGGACCGGGCGTGCGTGCAGGGCCGGAGCGGCCGAGCGCGCAGGTCCGGGCCGGGGCCGCGGAACCGCCACGGGTCAGTCCGCAGGCGTCTCGTCCTGCAGCAGGGCGACCGCGGACGCGAGCGTGTCGCCGTCCGGGATCCGTCCTTCGGGGCTCAGCAGCCAGAGGATCCCGAGGCCCTGCGAGAGCACGAACTCCAGCTGCGCCAGCGCGAGAGCCTGGTCGGGGGACAGGTCGGGGTAGGCCGCGACGAGCCCCTCGGCGACGCCCCGGTAGCCCTCCTCGACGGCCGCCTGCATGCGGGTCAGCGCGGCCGGATCCCGCATCATGCGCACCGCGTTCTCCATGCTGGCCAGCAGCGTCTCGCGGTTGGCGGCGAACACGTCGGGCATGCGGTTCCACAGCGCGGCGAAACCGGCGAGGCGGGGGAGATCCTTCGCCTCCAGGATCGCGGCCTCCATGCCGTCGCCGATCCCGGTGCCGAGGGTTTCGAGGAGCGCCTCCGTGACGAGCTGCTCCTTCGAGCCGAAGTGATAGCCGATCGCGGCGAGGCTCACGCCGGCCGCCCGGGCGATGTCTCGGGCCGTGGCGTTCGCGACCCCTCGTTCGACGATGACGCGGCGGGCTCCGGCGAGAAGGTCCTCACGATTTCCCATGCCGCCATCCTAGGTCCGTCTTAGACGCTTGTACTAGACAGTCGTCTCAGATTCGTGTAGACATACGTCTTAGACAAACGTCTGAATCACTCGCATCGAGGAGAACGCCATGTCCGCACCCCATGTCCTCATCTCCGGCGGCGGCATCGCCGGGATCGCCACGGCCCTGCAGCTCGTCCGCGGCGGAATCCGCACCACGGTCGTCGAGCGCGCGCCCGGGCCGCGTCCCGGCGGCCAGGCGGTCGACCTGCGCGGAGCGAGCCGCGAGGCGGCAGAGCGCATGGGCCTCATGCCCGGGATCAGCGCCCACCGGCTGCACGAGAAGGGGATGGTCTACGTCGACGGCCGAGGGCGCTCCTACGGGCGCATGCCGGTCGACCTCTTCGACGGACGCGGCGCGGTCGCGGATGTGGAGATCGCCCGCGGGGATCTGAATCAGGTGCTCCTCGACGCTCTCGAGGAGGCTTCCGCGGCAGCTCCGGGGCTGCTCTCGCTGCGCTACGGCGACCGGCTCGAGGCGCTCGCGCAGGACGAGACCGGCGTCGAGGCGCGCTTCGCCTCCGGCGCCTCGGGGCGTTTCGAGGCGGTCCTCGGCGCGGACGGAGTGCACTCCGCCACCCGGCGCCTGGCCTTCGGCCCGGAGGAGCGGTTCGCCACGCGGCTCGGCGGCTACGCGGCGTTCTTCACGATGCCCACGCCGGCCGGCATCGAGGACGGCTGGTTCTCGATGCGGATCGTGCCGGGCGCGATGCTCGGGATCCGTCCGGACCGGGATCCGGCGACGTCCAAGGCGATGCTCACGCTGCGCACGGATCACGACGCCTCGCTGCGCGGGGATCGGGCTGCGCAGGAGGCGCTGATCCGACGGATCCTCTCCGGCGCCGGCTGGCAGGCGCCCGCGGTGCTCGCCGCGATGGGCGGGGCGGAGGACTTCTACTTCGACGAGCTCGCGCGCATCGACGTGCCGGACGTCGCGAACGGTCGCGTGGCGCTCGTGGGCGACGCCGGGTACTGCGGGACGCCGCTCAGCGGCATGGGCACGGCGATGGCGCTCGTGGGCGCCTCCGTGCTCGCCGGAGAGCTCGTGGAGGCGCGCGCTGAGGACGTGCCGGCGGCGCTGGCCCGGTACGCACGGCGGATCGAGCCGTTCATCGCCGACGGGAAGAAGATCCCGTTCGGCAGCCTCGAGCGCGCGGTCCCCACGACGCGTGCGGGCGCGGCGCTGGGCCGGCTCACGACCCGCGTGATGCTGTCGAAGCCGTTCCTGCCGCTGATCGCGCGCGGCTTCGCGGCGAACGCGACGGACGAGCTGCCGCTTCCGGATCCCACGGCCCCGCGCGTCGCGCGGTGAGCCGATGCGGGGAGTTTGACCTCTCTTGTCGTGCAAGCTAGCTTGTGAGACATGACACCGGACGTCGGCGCGCAGATGCGCAAGGGCGTGGTCGAGCACTGCGTGCTCGGGCTGCTCGCGCGCGGCCCGATGTACGGCTGGGAGCTGTCCGAACGACTGATCGCGGAGGGCCTCATCGCGAGCATCGGCACGCTCTATCCGCTGCTGTCACGGCTGCGGCAGAGCGGCTGGGTGCGGACGTTCGAGCGCCCGTCGGCGGCGGGTCCGGTGCGTCGCTACTACGAGCTCACGGATCGCGGGGTGCAGCAGCTCGCGCAGTTCCGGGCGTCGTGGACGCCGTTCGCGCGCAGCGTGGCGGATCTGATCGCCGACGTCCCGCCGATGGCGAGGACGACCGCAGAGGGGGAAGCATGACCGGGACCGAGGCGCAGAACCTGCGCGAGGACTACCTGAGCCGGCTCGACGCAGCCATCGCGGAGCTGCCCTGGCGCGTCGCGAACGAGCTGCGCAGCGGCATCGCGGAGGAGCTCGACGGCCTCGGCGCGGCGGAGGTGCGCGAGCGGATCGCGCACCTCGGGGATCCGGTGCGGATCGCGGAGGCCGCCAGAGAGGAGTCCGCATCAGCGCCGCCCGCCCCGGTCGTCGTGGTGGCTCCCGCGCCGGCCAAGCCGCCCGTGGCCGACACGAAGTGGTTCGCGATCCTCGGCGCGCTCGTGCTGGGCTTCGGCGGGTTCGTGCTCCCGGTCGGCGGGTGGGTCATCGGCGTGGCGCTCGTCACATCGAGCCGCTTCTGGCGACGGTGGGAGAAGGCGGTCGCGATCCTGTTGCCGTTCGTCGTATGGGTGCTCGTGTTCGCCGCCAGCGCGCTCGGAGACCGCCTCGGGGGCGTCGCCTCCGAGGAGCACGGTGCGAGCAATCCGCTGCTGCCCGCGCCCTACGATCTGGCGCACTCCGCATTGATCATCGCGCTCGTGCTCGTCCCCATCGGGGGCCTCTGGCTGCTGTGGATCCGGCGCGGCAGGGACGCGCCGCTGCGCTGAGCCCGACCCCGCGGCGCGTCGGGTCTCAGCCCGCCGTGTAGACCTCGCGCCCCGCGAACCAGGTCGACAGCACGCGGGCGTCGATGATCGCCTCGGCGGGACCGCCGATCGCGTCGCGGTCCAGGACGACGAAGTCGGCCGACTTGCCGACCTCGAGGGATCCGGTCTCCGCCGCGAGCCCCATCGCGACCGCGGCATTGCGGGTGAACACCTGCAGCGCCTCCTCGGCCGTGATCGCCTGCTCCGGCCAGAGCGTCCCGGGCGCCCGGCGCAGCGGATCCGCCCTCGTGACCAGACCCTGGATGCCCTCGAGCGGGTTCGGCGACTCGCTCACCGGCCAGTCGGATCCGCCCGCGACGAGCGCTCCGGCGTCGATGAGGGAGCGGTTCGGCTGGGAGTGCTCGGCCCGCTCTCCGAGCACCTCGGCGAGCATCTGCGGGATGACCCCGGGGAACCAGATGAAGGGCGAGATGTCGGCGACGACGTCGAGCGCGGCGAGGCGCGGGATGTCCTCCTCGGCGAGGAACTGCCCGTGCGCGATCTGAACAGGCGTCGTGAATCCCTCGGCGCGCAGCCGCTCCGCGACGTCGAGCACGAGGCGCGCGGATCCGTCGCCCGTGCAGTGCACCTTGGCGCCGAGGCCGCGCTCGGCGACCTGACGCAGCCAGCTGTACAGCTCGTCGAAGGTCATGATGGTCTCGCCGTGGAAGTGCGCGCCGTGCGCGGCGTCGGCGACGTACGGCTCCAGGAACGAGGCGGTGCGTGCGGGCGGCACTCCGTCGAGGAAGATCTTCACGAAGTCGGGCCGGTGGTGCGCGGTGCGGAACTCCTCGCCGCGCGCGATGAGCGGGGATCCGATCGGGTCGAATCCGAAGATCTCGTCGTTGATGAGGAGCGACGACACCACCCAGGCGTCGAGCTCGCCGTCCGCGTCGAGGTCCCGGAGGGCGCCGAGGATGTCGGTGGAGACGCCCGCGTCCTGGAAGGAGGTGATGCCGTAGCTGTTCGCGAGGCGCACGCCGTGCGCCGAGGCGGCCCTGTGCTGCGCCGAGGTCAGGCCGCCCGAGCGGTCGTAGGCCTCCTGCACCGGGATGCCTGCGGCTTCGAGCAGGACGCCGGTGGGGGTGCCGTCCTCGTCGTCCAGGATCGTGACGCCGCCCTCGGGGATCGAGTCCGAACGGATCCCGGCGAGCTCCAGCGCACGCGAGTTCGCCCAGCGGTTGTGGCGGGAGTCCTCGACGAGCATCACGGGACGCCCTCCGGAGGCCTCGTCCAGTAGGCGGCGGGAGGCCGTGTTCGCGAGGGTCGGCAGCATCGTGCTCGCCACGGGGCCGCCGATGATCCAGGCGTCCTCCGGCAGCGTGGCGGCCTTGTCGCGCACGCGGTCGAGGATCTCGTCGAGGGTGAGCGCGGACGGCAGCGCCAGCTCGAAGAGGTCGGTGCGCCCCGCCATCGCGTGGTGGTTGTGCACATCGGCGAAGCCGGGGTAGACCGCGGCCCCGCCGAGCTCGAGGACCCGGGTGCCGGGTCCGCGCAGCGCCTCGACCTCGGCGCGCGTGCCGATCGCGGCGATGCGGCCGTCGCGGACCGCGAACGCCTCGGCGGCGGGGCGCGCGGGATCCACGGTGCGGATGACGTCGGCGAGGACGATGAGCTCGGCGGGGGCGGTCGTCATGTCAGGCTCCGGTTCCGAAGTGCGCCGGCTCGAGCTCGGGGGCGTGCTGCGTCACCGAGATGAGGCGGCCCCATGCGCCGAACGTGAAGTGCGTGGGCACCTCGCCGCTCTCGTCCAGCCCGAACAGCACGCCGTGCGAGCGGATCTTGGTGACGTCGCGGTGATCCGCGATCGTGACCGAGGCGCACGGGATGACCTTCTCGCGCCAGGCGAACACGTAGATGCCGGGACGGATCTCCCACACGCTGTTCTCGTCGGTGTCCGCGAGGCCGCGCTCGGGTCCGGCCAGGCACTGCCAGCTGTACCAGCGCTCGGAGAGGTACACGTGCTCGTAGGCGTGCTCGGTGCTGTAGACCCACTCCACGCGGCGGCCGATCAGCGCCGTCGTCGGGTGCGGCTCTGCGCCGGAGACGGTGGTGCCGTCGATCGTCGCCGTGCCGAAGTGGTGCTGCACCCGGGTGCGGCCCTTCTCGTCGGCGGGCAGGATCTCGCTGATGATCGACAGCACGCGGCCCGCGCGCAGGTCGACGACGAGCGAGACGGCCTCGTTCGGCAGGTAGTCGTGGTGGAACTGCACGAAGAACAGATCCTCGTCGACCTCGAACGCCTCGTAGGCGTCGGTGTCGCTGGCCGGTGCGGTGGGGTCGCCCTCGCCGGGGGAGTACGTCCAGGTGACCTGGTCGTCGGCGAAGCGGTGCGCGATGCGGGTGCCGTTGGGCGCGGTGAGGTCGATCTCACGCCCGGACAGGGCCGTGGTGTGCGGCGCCTTGTTCGCGTCGAATCCGGGGGCGAGGCCGTCCAGCGGAAGCCAGGTCGACGTGTCGGCGGGGTTCATGGTGGTCATGATGCTCCTTGGTGGGTGGTTCGGGGCAGGGAGGCGGCGATCAGCGCGTGCTGAACTGCTCGAGGTCGGCGGCGAGGCCGTCGTACACGGCGGGCTTCGAGCGCTTGAGGTACTGCGCGTAGAAGATCCCGCCGATCACGGCGAGCACGAGCAGCAGCGGCAGCAGGTTGATCCAGAGCTCCTCGGATCCGGCCACGATGTTGAAGTTGAACATCGCGAGGATCGCGATCGCGGCGATGCCGAGGAAGCCGATGCCGGGCGCGATGAAGGTGCTCCACCAGCGGCCGTCGTTGCGGCGGCGGAAGTAGACGACGATCGACAGCGCGGCGAGGCCCTGCAGGATGAGCACGCTGAGGGTGCCGAAGCCGAGCATCGCGGGCACGATCTGGGTGATCGGGTTGGCGCCGGCGAGGAAGAAGATCACCGCGACGACCGCGGCGAATCCGGCCTGCACGATGCCGGCGATCTGCGGGGCGCCGCCGGCGCGGGTGCGGGCGAACGCGTGCGGCAGGATCCGGGCGCGGCCGAGCGCGTACAGGTAGCGCGTCGCGGAGTTGTGGAAGGCGAGCATCGCCGCGAAGAGGCTCACGAGCAGCAGGATCTCCATGACCGTGGTGAGCGGGCCGCCGAGGTAGGTCTGCGCGATGGAGAAGATGAGATCGCCGTCGGCGAGGTGGTCGACCGCGGTCTTCTGCGCCTTCGCGACGCCGATCGCGCTCACGACGGCCCAGGTGGTGACGCCGAGGATGACGCCGATCGCGGTGATGGCCGTGTACGTGGCGCGCGGGATGGTGCGCAGCGGCTGCTTGGCCTCCTCGCTGAACAGCGCGGTCGCCTCGAAGCCGAGGAAGCCGGTCGCCGCGAGCAGCAGGCCGATCGGAAGGGATCCGGAGAACACGGCCTCGGGGCTGAACGCCTCGAAGCTGTAGCCGGTGCGGATGAGCACCGAGATGTCGAAGACGACGAGCATGCTCACTTCGAGCACGAGGCAGACGCCGAGCACCTTGGAGGAGAAGTCCACGCCGATGCGCGCGAGCACGAAGCACACGGCGATCGAGAGCAGCCCCCACACCAGCCAGTGGATGTCGAGGCCGGTGAGCTGGGCGATGATCGTCTGCATGAAGAAGCCGCTCGTGCCGATCGTGCCGACGACGAAGAAGTTGTAGCCGAGGGTCGCGATGAGGCCGGCGATGAGCCCGCCGGTGCGGCCGAGGCCCTTCACGACGAAGGCGTAGAAGCCTCCCGCATTCACAAGCTGCTTCGACATCTGCGCGTAGCCGACGGCGAAGAGCAGCAGGATCACCGCCACCAGGAAGAACGACACCGGGGCGCCGCCGCCGTTGCCGAACGCGATGACGAGCGAGGCGACGACGACGATTCCGGTGAGCGGAGCGACGGCGGCCAGCACGAGGAAGACGATCCCGGCGACGCCGAGGGCTCCCTGACGCAGTGCGGTGTGGGTCTGTTGGGTGGGTTCAGCGGTCACGTCGGCTCCTTCGCTCGGTGACGGCGCGTTCTTCCGGCCAGGGCGGGCCTCGCAGCGCGGACGTTGTGCTGCGTGGAAGACGGGCGTTGTCGGACTCTGCCGAGTCTGCCCGTCCGTGGTGCGGGCGGCTTGCCCATGAGTGAAGGACGATGGTGTCAGCGTGCACAGCCGTCGCGCGTCCCTTCGATCCCGCTTCCTCCGCGGAGCAGGATGGCGGGACGGAGCCGGTCGCTCAGGCCGGCTCTTCACTCGGAGGGAGCGGCGATGGAGCTGCAGCTGCAGGGCAGGACCGCCCTGGTCACCGGTGCCGCCGGAGGGATCGGCCGGGCCGTCGCGCAGGCGCTCGCGGCCGAGGGCGTGCGGGTCGCGCTGCTGGATCGCTCCGCGGCGGGGCTCGCGGAGACCGCCGCGTCCTGCCCTGGATCCGTCCCGGTCGTCGCCGATGTCAGGGACGAGTCCGCGGTCGCTGCGGCCGTCGCCGATGCCGTGGCCGCGCTCGGAGGGCTGCACACGGTCGTGTGCTGCGCGGGGATCTCGGGCCCGGTCGGATCCGGGATCGAGGCGACCTCGCTCGCCGAATGGCAGGCGGTCTTCGCCGTGAACGTGACGGGGGCGTTCCTCGTGCTGCGCGCCGCGCTGCCCGCACTGCGCGCGGCGCCGGGGGCCTCGGTCGTGCTGGTCGCGAGCGACTCCGCGTTCGTCGCGTCGGCAGGGATGGCCCCGTACTGCGCGTCGAAGGCCGCTCTCGTCCAGTTCGGACGCGCCCTCAGCGTCGACCTCGCGGGCGACGACGTGCGCGTCACGACCGTGTCTCCCTCGATCGTGGACACCCCGATGAGCCGGGGCGACCTCGGCGACGAGGCGTTCGCCGCCCCGGCCTTCCCGGTGCAGACCGCGGAGGAGATCGCCGCGCACGTCGTCTACCTGGCCTCCCCGCTCGCCCGTGCGGTGAACGGATCCGGGATCCTCAGCGACTTCGGCTACAGCGCCCGCTCGGGCTTCCCCGCCTAGCCCTTCCTCGACCCCCTGTTCTTCCTCGACCCCTGCTTTTCGACCTCCCCCGCCTTCCACGACAGGAGACCCCATGACCACCAACGGATCCACCGGACGCGTCGTCGTCATCACCGGCGGCGGCACCGGCATCGGCGCCGCGATCGCCGCCCGCTACGCGGCAGAGGGCGCGCACGTCGTCGTCGTCGGCCGCCGCGAGGCGCCGCTGCGCGAGGTCGAGCGCGCGGTCGGCGCGCACCCCGTGATCGCCGATGCCGCCTCGACCGAGGACGCGAAGCGGGCGGTCGCCGAGGTGCTCGCGACGTTCGGCCGCATCGACGTGCTCGTCGCCAACGCGGGCGGGCACGGCTTCGCCCCGGTGGGGGAGACGGACGACGCCGGATGGGAGGGCGCGATCCGCGCGAACCTCACCACGGCGTTCGTGATGGCGCGCGAGGCGCTGCCGGCGCTCATCGAGGCGAAGGGGCAGATCGTCGTGATCTCCTCGCTCGCCGGGCTCTTCGCCGGTCCCTCGGTCGCGGGCTACACGGTCGGCAAGCACGCGCTGATCGGCCTCACCCGCACGCTCGCGCGCGACTACGGCAAGCACGGCGTGCGCGTGAACGCGGTGTGCCCCGGCTGGGTGCAGACGCCGATGGCGGACGAGGAGATGGACGAGTTCGCGGAGCACGCCGGGCTCGCCTCGCGCGAGGAGGCGTACGCGACGGTCACCGCGGACGTGCCGCTGCACCGTCCGGCCCAGCCCGCCGAGATCGCGGCCGTGGTGCGCTTCCTGGGGTCCGCCGAGTCGTCGTACATGACCGGATCGGTGCTCGTCGTCGACGGCGGCGCGCACATCGTCGACCTGCCCACGACCGCCTTCGAACACGCCGGGATGTAGGGGCGCACCGGCCCCGTTCCGTCGTCAGCCCTTCGTGCTGAGCGGGTCGGGGCCGTCCGGCTCTGCGGCGGGAGGCGTCTGCGCATCGGCGGCCCGCAGAGCCGGATCCATCCGGGCGAGCACGGTGCGCAGCTCGGCGATCTCGGCGCGGAGGGCGTCGACGTGCGCGACGGTGGCCGCCTGGCGGCTGGTGTTCTCTGCCGAGACCTGCTCGACGATCCACGAGGCGAAGGTCGCCGAGACGACGCCGAGCAGGCCGATGCCGCTGAGCATGAGCCCCACGGCGATCACCCGGCCCTCGAGCGTGATGGGCACGAGGTCGCCGTAGCCGACCGTCGTGATGGTCGTGAACGCCCACCAGATCGCGTCGGGGAACGTGACGATGCTGCCGCCGCCGGCGCGCTCGGCGTCGAGCACGGCGAGGGAGGCGACGTAGACGACGAGCAGGGTGGCGCCCGTCACGTAGATGACGATCTGGCCGCGCACGGCCCGGCCGGCGGTGCGCTGCAGCACCGCGAGCAGGGTGACCACGCGCAGCACCCGCAGCGGGCGGAGCATAGGCAGCACGACGGTCGCGAGGTTGAACAGGTGCGTGAGGAACCAGTGCCAGCGCCGCGGCGCGATCACGAGGCTCACGATGTAGTCGATGAGGAAGGTTCCCCAGGACACCCAGAGCAGGTCTTCGAGCAGGGCGCCGATGCTTCCTCTCGGATCCACGATCACCTGGATCGAGTAGGTGATGAGGAACAGCACGGACGCGACGATGAGCGGCCACTCGGCGATCCGCCGCCAGCGCTCCAACGTCATGCGCGCATCGTACGCCCGGGCGGGCGGGGGCGGGACCCGCGGCGGCTCCTCGGTCTAGGCTGGGCGCCGTGACTCGGAGGGCGCGGTGGACGACGGTCGTCGTCGTGGTCGCCCTCGTGGCGCTCGCGGTGCTCGTGATCGGACGGGGAGGGATCCCCGGCGGCCTCCCCGCGGCGGTGGCCACGTCGCCGTCCGCGACCGCCGGATCGGGGGCGGCCGGATCCGGGGGCGGAGCCGGGTCGGGATCCGCCGGCGACCCTGTGCGCGCCCTCTTCGAGGAGCGGCGCAGTGGGGTGGAGGTGCAGGGCACGGGCGTCGTGTCCCGGATCCTGCCGGACGACGACGAGGGTTCGCGGCACCAGAAGTTCATCCTCACGACTCCCGCGGGGATCTCGATCCTCGTGGCGCACAACATCGACATCGCTCCGCGTCTGGACGGGCTTTCGACGGGAGACCGGGTCGACTTCCGCGGCGACTACGAGTGGAGCGAGAAGGGCGGGACGGTGCACTGGACGCACCACGACCCCTCCGGCCGCCACGAGGCCGGCTGGCTCGCCTGGAACGGCCG
>JAITLM010000052.1 GCA_031277885.1 Microbacterium sp. | reverse complement strand
GGCCGAACCGGCGGCTCATCGGTCCGCCCCCTGCGCGACCGCGCCGGCGGAGGGAGGCGCCGGGATCGGCAGCGGCATCCGCTCGCGCTCCCGGGCGGCGAATCGCGCCGCGTCCCGCGCCGAGGCGGACCGCGCCCTGGCCTGCCCGCGCGGCGAGAGCACTCCGGCTCCCTTCCCTCCGATCGCCCTGGCCAGCAGGAACAGCAGGAAGACGAGCGTCATCAGCACCGCCGCCGCACCGAAGCCGCGCGCGATCTGGGTCGGCTCCGGGCTCTTCACGAGGGTGAAGGTCGCGAACGGCAGCGACACCATCGGGCCGGAGAACGGATTGAGGTTGAAGAACGTCGTGTACCCGGCCGTGAGCAGCACAGGGCTGGTCTCGCCGATCCCCCGGGCCGTGCCGAGGACGATCGCCGTCATCAGTCCGGATCGGCTGGTCGGCAGCACGACGTTCCACACCGTGCTCCACTGCGAGGCGCCCATCGCGAGCGACGCCTCCTTGAGCGTCGAAGGCACGAGCCTGAGGACGACGTCCGCCGAGCGGATGATGATCGGCAGGATCATGATCGTGATGGCGAGCGCGGCGGCGAACCCCGACTTGTTGAGTCCGAACATCAGCACGTAGGTCGCGTAGATGAACAGCCCGCACACGATCGAGGGAAGCGCCGTCATCGCCTCGGTCACCGTGCGCACGATGTTGGCGAACGGCGAGGGGAACTCCGACAGGAAGACCGCGCACAGCAGTCCCAGCGGAATCGCGATGATCAGCGCGATCCCGATCATGATCAGGGTCCCGACCGCGGCGTGCGCCATGCCGCCGACCGTGAGCGGATCCAGCGGACCGGCGAGCGAGAGGTCCTGCACCCAGAAGTTCGCGCGCAGGAACGCCGATGACCCCCGCACCAGCGTGAAGACGACCACGACGGCCAGCGCGAGCAGCAGGACGACCGCCGCCGAGTGGATCACGACCGCCCAGACGCGGTCGACGATCGTGATCCGGTTGTCGTCGAAGCTGATGAGCACGACGAAGAAGCCCAGGAACAGCACGTACGAGATGAGCACGAAGGGCAGCGCGCCCTCGAACGCCGCCGCCTGCGTCGCCAGCCACCACGTGGCGCAGAGCGCCGCGACCGCCGCACCGACGACCCGCAGCACGTCCCCGCGGCGCACCGACGAGAGGTCGCGCCGGGACTCAGGAGTGCTCTCGTGCAGGAACCCGTCGCGTCCGGGCACCCTGGTACGGGTCATCCGCCCGGCCAGCTGGGCCCGGCGCACCCGCGGCGTGCGCTCTCGTGTGGTCTCGATCGTCACGGTGTCTTTCCTCAGCTAGCGGCGCCGGAACGCGAACGGGAGATGATGAAGCCGGCGATGAAGTTGACGGCCATCGTGATCAGGAACAGCACCAGGCCTGCGGCCATCAGGGCGGAGAGCTCGAATCGGGAGGCCTCGCCGTAGCGCAGCGCGATGAGCGAGGAGATGCTGTTGGTGCCGGTGGACAGCACGTGCCCGTTGATGACGAAGATCGGCGAGATCACGAGGTACACCGCGATCGTCTCCCCGAGGGCGCGGCCGAGACCGAGCATGGTTCCGCCGATCATCCCGCCGAGGCCGAACGGGAACACCACGGAGCGGATCATCCCCCACTTCGAGGCGCCGAGAGCGAGCGCCCCCTCGCGCTCCCCGATCGGCGCCTGCGAGAACACCTCGCGCATGATCGACGCGGCGATCGGCGCCACCATCATCGACACGACGAGTCCCGCGAGGAACGCCGATGCCGTGAAGACGGTCGGGGTCGCCAGCGGGTCGGCCGGGTCGAACTTCGGTACGGAGAGGAACGGGATCCAGCCGAAATAGGTGCTGATCCACTGCGCGACCGGCAGGATCTGGCCCTCCAGCCAGAACATCCCCCAGAGGCCGTAGACGACGCTGGGGATCGCGGCCATCAGATCGACGATCCCGATCAGGAGCCGCTTGACGCCCTGCGGCGCGTACTCCGAGATGTAGGTGGCCGTGCCGATCGCCAGCGGGAGTGCGACGCCGATCGCGATGAGCGCGATGACCACGGTTCCGAACAGCACCGCGGCGATGCCGAAGTGCCCGGAGTTCGGCTCCCAGGCCTGGGTGCCGAGGAACCCCCATCCCGCCTTCTCGATCGCGCCGAAGCCGCGGATGAGGAGGAAGAGCCCGACGAGCGTCATGATCGCGAGCACCACGACACCGCCGCCGTGCGACCCGATCCGGAACAGGTTGTCCTGCCAGCCGCGCCGGGTGGAGAGCGGCCGGCGGGGATCGACCCTGGCATCGGCCGGCGCCGGGGAGTCGTCGAGTCCGAGATCGCGCAGCATGCGGCGCTCGTTCTCGATCTCGTCCGCGAGTGCGGCGCGCTCATCGGTGCTGCTGCGGCGATCGGGCTGGCTCATCGGGTCTCCGTGACGGGCGGGCGGCGGGCCGGTCGGCGCGCTGCCGCAGTCATCCTTGCTCGAAGAAGGCCCGGACGAAAAGCCGGATGAGCGCTGAAAAGCGGCAACCAGGCGATGACCTGGAGGTGAACTTCCGGTGACCACGGCGGGTCCTGGCCGCGAGAATCCGCGGAATGGCGTCCGAGCCGTCCAGGCCCGCCGCGTTCGACGGCGCGTGCAGTGGGAGCATCGAGGGGCAGGAGAACCATCCAAAGGGAGGGGCCATGCCCGAGGGCGTCACCGCTCGCCACGGCTCGACCGTGCGCGTCGCCCGCGCATTGAGCCGGACGATCGTGCCCGCCGCGGTCTGCGCCAACGTCGGCTGTTACCTGCTCGGGGTGATCGTGCTGCGTGAGCTCGGCCTGGATTCCGCGGTCCCCGCCGACGCCTGGCGCATGGTGAGCGTCATCGCCCTCATGGGCGTGCAGGGCCTGTGGCTGCTCTGGCGCCGGTCCGCCAGCTGCGCCATCGCCTCGCTTGTGCTCTGGACGGCGGCGATCCTGGTCGGCGGTTCGGTCGCGGTGGCGGTTCAGCCGGGGATGCTGCTCGCCCTCTTCACGCTGGCCGCAGAGGCCCATCGCCTCACGGTGGTCCTCATCGCAGGGACCGGACTCCTCTCGACGATGCTGACGTTCGGAATCACGCACGTCCTCCTCGACATCGGTCACCCCGGAGCATGGGCGCGCCCCGCGGTGTGGATCGCGGCCGGCGCCGGCGCGCTCGCGACCGTCGGGACTCCTACGGTGCTGGGCGGCTGGTACGCGCAGCTGCGCGCCAGGGCCGAGCGCATCGCCGACCTCGCGCAGCGCGCCGCGGCGGGAGAGGCCGTCCGCACCGCGGAGGCCGTGGCGGCGGAGCGACGCACCCTCGCGCAGGAGCTGCACGACACGTCCTCGGCGCACCTCGCGGCCATGCTCGCCCTCGCCGCCGCCGCGCAGAGCGGGCCGATCCGCACCGAGTCCCGCCACCGCGTGCTGATCGAGCAGATCCGCGACGAAGGCGAGCAGCTCTACCTCGGCTTCGAGCGGATGCTCGGCGCGATGCGCCAGGGCGACCGCACCCAGCCCGACACCCACCAGCCGGGGCATCAGCCGGGACAGCGGAGCGCGACAGAGATCGGCCCGCTCGTGGCGGAGCATCGCCGCATCGGCGGCGCGACCGTGGTGCTGGTGTGCGAACCGTCCCTGGAGGAGATCGATCTGCGCCTCGGCCCCGTCCGCAGCCACATCGCCTACCGCGTGACGCAGGAGGCGCTCAACAACGTCCGCAAGCACGCGCCGGGCGCGGCGGTCTCGGTGACCCTCGAGGAGGACGGTGCGAGTCTGCTGCTGACCATCGCGAACGAGGCCCCGCCGGCGAGCGCCTCGGGGATCCCCGAGCCCGCACGGCTCTCGCTCGGCTACGGCCTCGACGGCATGCGGGATCGATTGCTCGCGGCCGGCGGGAGCCTGCGCACCGGGCCGCGGCATGGCGGCGGCTGGTCGGTGAACGCGCTCCTTCCGCACCCCAGCCGGGGCGGCGCCGTCCTCCGTGCCGGCGAGAGCGCCGGCACGGCGTACGCGGCATCGCTCCCGCCCGAGGCCGTCGCATGATCCGCACCCTGATCGTCGACGACGTCGGCTCCGTCCGGCGCAGCCTGCGTGCACTCCTCGAGACGACCGACGACATCAGCGTCATCGGCGAGGCATCGGGCGGGATCCAGGCGATCGGGCTGGCCAGGGCGCTGCGTCCCGATGTCGTCCTCATGGATCTGCGGATGCCCGACGGCGACGGTCTCGATGCGGTGGAGGCCCTCAGCGGCATCGGCGTGACGGATCCGATCCCCGTGATCGTGTTCACGACCTTCCATCTCGACGAGTATCTCTACGGCGCCTACGAGCGCGGGGCTGTCGGCTTCCTGCTCAAGAAGAATCCGGGCGACATCCCGGCGGCGATCCGCGCGGCCGTCAACGCGAACGCGCTCCAGTCCCCTGCGGTCCGCGAACGGCTGCTCGCGGACTACGCCAGAGGATCGCACCGCGCGCGGCGGACGACCCGAGGCAGCGCCGAGCCCGCAGCCGAGCCGCGCCTCGTCGACATGCTCACCGAGCGCGAGCTCGAGGTCGTCGCGGCGCTCGCCGGCGGGCTCAGCAACAAGCAGATCGCCGCCAGGCTGAACCTGGGCGAGAACACCGTCAAGTGGCACATCCGCAACATGCTGGACAAGTCGGGCGCGACCGATCGCACCCAGCTCGCGCTCTGGGCCGTGCGCCACGGGCTCAACCCGTAGCCTGCGACGTCATGTTACGTCGCCCCGCCCCCTCCGATCGGAGGGTCCTGCCGGCCGGAATCCTGCGGAATCCTCCGCTCGGCCCCCTCCGACGGACGGGGGTGCCCGGAAGGACCGACCGGATCGGTGGTTGGCTGTGCACGAACGCGACGCCCACGAGGCGGATCGCGCCAGCGGACGACGGAGGCCGGTCCATGTCAGAGCCCCTCAGGCGGGTTTCGCGACTCGTGCTGTTCTCGACGGCCGATCCCTGGTATCCGATGCGCACGGCCCGGCGTGCCCAGCTGCTCGCGATGCTCCCGGTCGACCCGACCGAGGCGGTGTCGGCACCCGATCCGGGCTCGAGGCCTCACCGGTCTGGCGCCTACTGGGAGTACCTCCAGGCCGACGATCGCCCGCTGCTCCTGCGGGCTCACGATCTCGAGGACGAGAACGATGCCCGGCGCGATGCCAGAGCGACCTTCGAGTCGGCGGGGATGCTCAGACCCGTCTTCGTCCGCGATCCCCGGTCCGACGCCCTTGCGTGGTGGCTCGTGCGCGACCGGCGGGTGGTGCTGGTCCCGTCCCGCGTGTGGCTCCCCACACAGCGCCTCGCCCTGGCCCGCCATCTGCGCGGCGCACGCCGTGCGCTCCGGGCGCAGCCGCCGTGGGGCGGTTACATCCCGTGACCCTGTCCGCAGGCATCGCCGGTGGCGTTCTCCGCAGGAACAACAGAGGCCCGGAGCACTGATTTCCTCAGTGTTTCCGGGCCTTCTCTGTCTGCTGGGGTACCTGGACTCGAACCAAGAACAACTGAACCAGAATCAGCCGTGTTGCCAATTACACCATACCCCAAGGGCGAAACCTGGGCCTCGCACCGAGAGTCAAGCCTACCCGAGCCAGCACCGGAAGCGCAAAACGACCGCGCCGCCGTCACGCCCGGGCGCGTCGCTCCCCCGCCGCGTTCGGGGCGGGGTCCAACGTTTTGGGGCGCGCTACGCCGGGAAACCCGGGCGTAGCGCGCCCCAAAACGATCGAATGCGCCCCGAACCGAGGCCGAGGCAGCGACCCGAGGACCCGTGTCAGCCGAGGAACTCCGCCAGCGCGCGCAGCCGGCGCAGCGATTCGTCCTTGCCGAGCAGCTCCATCGACTCGAACAGCGGCGGAGACACCCGGCGGCCGGTCAGCGCGACGCGCGGCGGGCCGTAGGCGACGCGGGGCTTGAGGCCGAGGCCGTCGACGAGAGAGGCCGCGAGGGCATCCTGGATCGCCTCGGTCGTGAAGGTCTCGAGCGGCTCGAGCGCGGCGGCGGATGCGGTCAGCACCTCCGCGGCGTTCGCCGGAAGGCCCTTGAGCGCATCCTCGTCGTACGACACCTGGTCCGAGAAGAGGAAGCCGAGCAGACCCGGCACCTCACCGAGCAGCTGCACGCGCTCCTGCCCGAGCGGCGCCGCACGGAACGCGAGCACGATCTGCTCCTGCGTCGGCTCGCCCTCGAACACGTCGGCGGCGGCGAGGTACGGCAGGATCCGCTCGGCGAAGTCCTTCGCCTCAAGCTTGCGGATGTGGTCGCCGTTGATGGACTCGGCCTTCTTCTGATCGAAGCGGGCCGGGTTCGGGTTCACGTTCACGATGTCGCACGCCGCGGTGAACTCCTCGAGCGAGAAGACGTCGCGATCGGGTCCGATCGACCAGCCGAGCAGCGCGAGGTAGTTCAGCAGGCCCTCGTGGATGAAGCCGCGCTCGCGGTGCAGGAACAGGTCGGCCTGCGGGTCGCGCTTGCTCAGCTTCTTGTTGCCGGTCTCCCCCAGCACGAGCGGCATGTGCGCGAAGCGCGGGACGAACGTCGTCACGCCCGCGTCGATGAGCGCGCCGTAGAGTGCGAGCTGACGTGCGGTGGAGGGCATGAGGTCCTCGCCGCGCAGCACGTGCGTGATGCCCATGAGCGCGTCGTCGACCGGGTTCACGAGCGTGTACAGCGGAGCGCCGTTGGGGCGCACGACGACGAAGTCGGGGAAGGATCCTGCCGGGAACGTCACCTCGCCGCGGATGAGGTCGACGTAGGTGAGGTCCTCGTCGGGGACGCGCAGACGCAGCGCGGGCTGACGCCCTTCGGCGCGGAATGCGGCGCGCTGGTCGTCGGTCAGATCGCGGTCGAAGTTGTCGTAGCCGAGCTGCTTCGCGCGGCCGTTCGCCTCGTTGCGGGCGTCGATCTCCTCCGCCGTCGAATAGCTCTCGTAGACAGCGCCGGACGCCTTGAGCTTCTCGATCACGCCCTGGTAGATGTCACCGCGCTGCGACTGGCGGTACGGCTCGTGCGGGCCGCCGACCTCGACGCCCTCGTCCCAGTCGATCTTGAGCCAGGTCAGCGCGTCGACGAGTTGGCGGAAGCTCTCCTCGCTGTCGCGCGCGGCGTCGGTGTCCTCGATGCGGAAGACGAGCTTGCCGCCGGTGTGCCGGGCGTAGGCCCAGTTGTACAGCGCGGTGCGGACCATGCCGACGTGCGGCAGGCCGGTCGGCGAGGGGCAGAACCGGACGCGGACGTCGGATCCGGAGGCGGTCGTGGTGCGGGGATCGGGAGTAGCCATAGCCCTTCGATTCTAGTTGCGCACGGCTCGTCCCCCGAGCAGGGTCCGGGGCCGGACGGAGGATCCCCGCCCGGCCCCGGATCCCGGATTCACTGCGCGACGAGCTGCGCGACGTACCCGGGCACTGTGGGCGAGCCCCATCCGGTGGTCAGGTCGTAACCCGTCGTGGTCGGGTATCCCGGAACGGCGTTCGGCGTGAGCGAGCCGTCGGCGGCGAGCGCCCACATCCGGTTGCTGTCGAGCACGCCGCTCGGCGTCGTCCCGTAGGTCTGCGGCACGATGTCGTTGAACGCCGCGGAGTGGTCGAACGTCGGGCTGTAGAGCGCCTTGTTCAGATCGCCGATCGGCCCCTTGCCCGCGGCCGCCCTGGCCTGGTTCGCGATCGCGGTCGCTGCGGCCGCCTGCGGCGAGGCCGCCGAGGTGCCGCCGTACACGCCCCAGGCCGCGGGACCCTCGGTGCTCGGGAAGTAGGTGTGGTAGACGAGCACACCGCCGTTCACCGCCGCATTCCACGCGATGTCCGGGACGCCGCGCGCGCTGCCGACCACGCCGGAGACGCCGTCCTGGAAGGCCGGGCGCGGGTAGATCGTGGACAGGCCGCCGCCCGTGCCGATCTGCAGTCCGCCCTCGTTCCAGACGGCCTCGGTGTCACCGCCGGAGTTCCACGCCCAGTACGCCGGGTTGCGGGCGCCGCTCGCGAGATACGGCACGTCCTGCGTGGGGTTCCACGTCCAGCCGTCCTGCACCTGGGTGCCGCCGACCGAGGTCACGTACGGGGAGACGTTCGGGTAGCTGACCTCGGGGGTCGTGCCGACGGTCGACTTGCGCTTGACGTTGGTGAATCCGGTGGATCCGTTGTCGCCAGAGGACGAGAAGAACGTGTCGCCCTTCGCGAGGCCCCGCTGGAACGTCTGGTCGAACTTCGTGAACTGGGACTTCGCCGCACTGGCGGATCCGAAGGTCTGCTCGTCGGTGCCGAAGGACATCGAGAACACGGTGCCGGAGGGGTACTTCGCGATCGCCCAGTCGATGGCCTTCATCAGGTTCGGCACGCCCTGCACGCCCTGCGTCTCCGAGGGCGGGGTGCCCAGCAGCACGATGTGGGCCTTGGGGGCCATCGCGTAGGCCCACTGCACGTCGAGGTTCGCCTCGCCCGCCCAGCTGGCCGCGGCGTTCGGACCGGACTGCCCGACTCCCTTGCCCGTCGGGTTCTTGTAGTCGGGCATGCCGAGCGGCGCCACCGACTCGAAGTCGGGGGTCGGACCGCCGAAGGTCTGGGCGAAGAAGTTCAGGTCATCGGCGGCGGTGGGGCTGCCGTAGGCGTCGACGAGCACGATCGTCTGGCCCGCGCCGTCGTTGCTGGACGCGAGAGGACCGAGGCCGTAGTGCGCGCGCAGCTGATCCGGCGTGTAGCAGTGGATCGTCGTCGACACGCGGTTGTCCGGTGCGGGGCGCTGGCACGCGATCGCCGCGCCGCCGGCATCGGCCTGGGAGGTGAACGCACTGTCCGGAGCCTGCGCCGCGAAGGGGACGACGCTCGCCGCCGGCGGTGGCGACGAGACCGGGGAGAGAGCGAGAGCGGTCGCCCCCGCCAGCGCCGAAACGCCGAGTGCGGCGAAGAGGGTCCTGGTACGTGACATGCCAACCTCCTTGTTGACGGATCACCCGAGCCACCGGGTCAGCGGCGCGGGACCGCCCATGACGCTACACCCGCGTCAGCGCTCTGCTACCGGATGTTCAGCGGTCTCATAAGGACGGATCCCGGCGCATCATCGCGACCGCGGCGACGTGTTCGAGCGACAGTACGTCGTCCGGCGCGCGTTCGGCGATCAGGGCGTCGAATGCGCGCTGGAAGCGAGCACGATCACGTGCGTCGAGCCCGAGATAGTAGGCGCCCGCACCGGCCACGCCGCCTTCGACCGACGCCCACAGGGCGGTGGCCGGCGCGTTCCAGATCCACTGCTTCTCGACCACCTGAGGACCGCGCCAGCCGCCGTCCTGCAGCATCCGCGCGAAGCCGTCCGCCGTGCGCTCGAAGTCCTTGTCTGCGGGGAGCCGGCCTCCCGCCGTGGCCTGCAGTCCTGCGCGCTCGCAGACCTCCGTCCACAGCCACGACGGCGAGCGGATCCAGATCGTCGCGACGGCCGCGTCCCTCGTGACGCGACGCAGCTCGGCGGCCGCAGCACGTGGATCCGGCACGTGGTTGAGCACGAAGTTCGCCACGACGGCGTCGAATGCCTGGTCCTCATCCGGCAGCGCGGGCAGCGCGCCCTCGGTGATCCGGATTCCGGGGTGGTGCTTCCGGGCGACGGCCCTCATGCTGTCCTCCGGCTCCCGCGCGTCGACGGCCCAGCCGTCCGCCGCGAACGCCGCAGCGAGCTCACCGGTGCCGGCGCCGACGTCGAGCAGTGTGCGTCCGCCGCCGGGCCCCAGGAGCGCACGGAGAGTCGCGCCCGTGCCGGCGCACAGCTCCGCGTAGGACGCGGCGTAGGCTTCGCCGACTCCGCTCCAGGAGTTCGGGCGACCCCTCATCGCTTCCCGAAGGGCGAGAGCACCACGATCGCGGCGACCACGACGAGGGCGGCGATGGCGAGCCCCGCGTAGGAGAAGGACTGCAGGATCACGCCGGCCAGCACCGCACCGCCCGCCGCGCTCAGGCTCATGAGAGAGTCGCTGCGGCCTTGGCGGCGGGTGCGCAGTTCGGGCGCGGAGGCTTCGGTCAGCAGCGCGGCACCGGCGACCGTCGCCGCGCTCCAGCCGAGCCCGAGCAGGATGAGCGCGACCATCACGCCCCACGTGGTCTCCCCCGCGAACATCGCGAAGCACAGGGACGCCACGAGCAGCGCCTGCCCGAGCAGCACGGTGCGCAACCGGCCCCAGCGGTCGGCGAGGATGCCGAACACCGGCGACAGGCCGTACATCCCGGCCACGTGCATCGCGATCGTCACGCCGACGAGCACGGTGACGTCGAGCTCCATCGACATGCCGTCCATGCCGCCCATCGTCCCGCCGGCCATGGCCATGTGGGACAGGTGCACCGGTGTCATCGCCATGACCGAGGCCATCGTGACGTGCGAGCCCGCGATGGCGAAGATCGCGTAGCGGGCCGCGACCGGACGGTCGACGCGCTCGACGCCTGCGGCCACGGATCCGGTCTCGGGCAGCGTGCGAGAGGTGAGGAGCGGATCCGGCCGGAGCGCGATGAGGTACAGCGCGAACGCCGCGATCTGCGCGACGAGCGAGAACAGGTAGGAGCCGGTGTGCGGCGGCATGCCGATCGCTCGGCCGAGCTGTTCGCCGGGGCCCAGCAGGAGCGGTCCCGCGACGCCGCCGATCGTGGTGGCCCACACGACGATGGACAGATCCCGGCCTCGATGCCGCGGCTGGGCGAGGTCCGTCGCCGCGAACCGGGACTGCAGATTCCCGGCGTTGCCCATGCCGATCATGATGATTCCGACCAGCAGCAGCGGGAACACGCGGATCGCGGCCGCGCCGATCACCACCACGATGCCGACCAGCGCGAGCAGGTTTCCGGCCGTGAGCGCGAGGCGGCGTCCGCGGAGCCCCGCGAGGCGTGCCAGCGGGATCGCCGCGAGGGCGGCGCCGAGCGTCACCGAGGCCGTGGCGAGACCCGAGAGCGCGTCGCTGCCGGAGATGTCCGCGGCGAGCAGCGCCCCCAGCGAGACCGTCGCACCGAACGCGATCCCGCCGAGCACCTGGCCGAGCGAGAGGATGCCGACCGTACGGCGCTGGATCCTGGTGCGATCCAGCTCGGTCAGGGTCGCCGCGGTCACGAGGCGGGCAGGGCGTCGCGTACGGCGTTGCGCAGCGTGCCGATTCCGGAGATCTCGACCTCGACCGCGTCGCCCGCCCCGAAAGCGCCCACGCCGGCGGGGGTGCCGGTCATGATCACGTCGCCCGGGAGCAGGGTGAAGACGGCAGACGCGTACGCGATGATGTCGGCGACCGAGTGGATCATATCGGTGAGCGGAGCGTGCTGGCGCACCTCGCCGTTCACGCGGGTCGTCAGCTCCGCGGCGTCGAGATCGAACTCGGTCTCGATCCACGGGCCGAGCGGGCAGAACGTGTCGAAGCCCTTGGCGCGCGACCACTGGCCGTCCTTGCGCTGCAGGTCGCGCGCGGTCACGTCGTTGCCGACCGTGTATCCGAAGACGTACTGGTGCGCATTCTCCGCGGCGACGTTCTTGGCGATGCGCCCGATCACCACGACCAGCTCGCCCTCGTGCTCGGTGCGCTCCGCGAGCGCGACGGGACGCACGATGGTGTCGCCCGGGCCGATCACCGCGGTGTTCGGCTTGAGGAACAGCAGCGGCTCGGCCGGCGCTTCGCCGCCCATCTCGGCGGCGTGGTCGTGGTAGTTCTTGCCGACGCAGACCACCTTCGAGCGCGGGATCACCGGGGCGAGCAGCGCGGCGTCCGCGAGCGGCACCCGCTCCCCCGTCGTCTCGTAGCCTGCGAACATCGGGTCGCCGGCCAGCACGACCAGCTCGCCCTCGTCGAGGATCCCGTACTTGATGCCGTCGTTGTGGCTGAACCGAGCGATCTTCACGGATTCAGCCTATCCAGCGCCGCCCCTCGCCGGGCGACAACGGCGGCGGATCCGCGGTCTTGCTCCTGCCTGTCGCTGCAGACCGTGTCCCACTTTCGGCGGTGAAACCAGGCTCAGGCGCACCGGATTCGGGACACGGTGACACCAGAAGTGGGACGCGGTGTGCCCTCGCCGAGTGCGCTGCGGACCGTGTCCCACATTCGGCGGTGAAACCGGGCTCAGGCGCACCGGATTCGGGACACGGCGGCACCAGAAGTGGGACACGGTGCCCCGGCCGAGTGCGCTGCAGACCATGTCCCACATTCGGCGGTGAAACCAGGCTCAGGCGCACCGGATTCGGGACATGGTGACACCGGAAGTGGGACACGGTGTGCCCTCGCCGAGTGTGTCCCGGACCATGTCCCATATTCGGCGGCGAAACCAGCCCCAAACCTCTGAGACTCGGACCGGCCGATCTGGGATTGGTTGGCAGGGTTGGCGTTGGCCGTTCCTACCGAGTTCGTGACTCACCCCAAACCTGGCCCTTCGGGTGCCTTCTGCTGGACATGTCCGTTCTCGATATGACCGGCCGACGTCGACTCGGCTCCACGACCCCGAGACCCGCGCCTACGTCACCCGGCGGCTCGCAGATGGCCACAGCAAACGCGAGATCCTCCGCATCGCCAAGCGCTACCTCGCCCGCAGGCTCTTCCGAATGCTAAATACCCTCCATGCCCTCCCTGCGACGACGTGACCAAAATTGGTCGATGACTCGATGCAGCACCGGCCGCCGGGTCCTGTGTCTCACCGCAGCTCTCCACTGGATCACTTCACGGACCTGATGAGCTCAGAACTCCTGGAACGCGGGCGCTTGAGCGCGTTGCGTAGTCGCGGCCTGGGCATTCAGACCCGCACACCAACTCGGATACACCCGGAATCCACGCTTACCTGGCCGTTTGCCTGACGTGATGCCGAGCTCAGTGAGATGCGCGCGGGTGAACCGAAACACCCCTCGCCGATCATGCTGCGCCACGAAGACAAGCAGCCCTGCCGTGGGGTCGTCGTCGCTGAACGGCGTCGTGTTCCCCACCGCGTTCCGCTGCCAGAACGCGACGAAGGCACCGGGTTTGGTTGGGGTGTTACGCGCAGTCCGGATATGCCAGGCCTCTTCGCAGATCTGGACAATCCCGGACTCGTAGTCGCTGTTCTGCACCTCGGGAATGACTTCAGCGGCCAGGCCCACCGTGGCCGAGTAGGCCGTAAAGGCGTTGAACTGCACATGGCCACGCTATCTTGCCGAGCCGTCAGCCGTCGAAACAGGACGAGGAACCCAACTTGACATTGAGAGAAGCGTCCACCAGATCCGGGACACGGCGACACCAGAACTGGGACACGGCCTGCCCCGGCAGACCACACCCCGGACCATGTCCCACATTCGGCGGCGAAACCGGGCTCAAACCCACCAGATCCGGGACACGGTGACACCAGAAGTGGGACACGGTCCGCACAACGGGCGGGCCATGTCCCACTTCAGAGTTGCTGCGGGATCCGGAGGGGTCAGACGTGGTCGGCCTTGTTGCCGCCGGCCTCGAGGACGTCGCCGGCCGGGAGCTCCTTGTGCCCACCGAACTGCAGGCGCATCGCGGAAAGCACCTGGTTGGCGAACAGATCCTCGTCGCGGGAGGCGAAGCGCTCGAACAGAGATGCGGCGAGCACGGGCACCGGCACGCCCACGTCGACAGCGGCCTTGACCGTCCAGCGGCCCTCGCCCGAGTCGGAGACGCGGCCCGCGAGCCCCTGCAGTGTGGGGTTGCCCTGCAGCGCCGCCGCGGTCAGATCCAGCAGCCAGGACGAGATGACGGATCCGCGGCGCCACAGCTCGGCGACCTTCGGGGTGTCGATGTCGAACTGGTAGTACTCGGGCTCCTCGAGCGGGGCCACCTCGGCCGAGTGCTCGGCCTCGCGGATCCCCGCATCGGCGTTCTCGAGCAGGTTCAGCCCCTCGGCGAGGGCGGCCATGACGCCGTACTCGATGCCGTTGTGCACCATCTTCACGAAGTGCCCGGCTCCCGAAGGACCGCAGTGCAGGAAGCCGAGTTCCTCGGGAGCGAGGTCTCCGGTGCGACCGGGCGTGCGCTCCACGTCCCCGGCGCCCGGAGCGATCGTCTGCAGGATCGGCGTGATCGTGGCGAATGCCTCGTCCGGGCCGCCCACCATGAGACAGTAGCCGCGCTCCAGGCCGAAGACGCCGCCGCTCGTGCCGACGTCGACGTAGTTCAGGCCCTTCTCGCGCAGCGCCTTGGCGCGGCGCACGTCGTCGCGGTAGTTCGAGTTGCCGCCGTCGATGATGATGTCGCCCGGCTGCAGCACCTCGCTGAGCTCGTCGACGACGCGCCCGGTGAGACCCGCCGGGATCATCAGCCAGACGACCCGCGGCCCGTCCAGCTTCGCCGCGAGGTCGGCGTAGTCGGTCGCGCCGATCGCCCCCTCGGCGACGAGCGCCGTGACGGCATCCGGGTTGACGTCGTAGACGACGCACTCATGCCCTCCGCGCATCAGGCGGCGCACGATGTTCGCGCCCATCCGTCCGAGTCCGACCATGGCCAGCTTCATAGCAGGGTCCTCTCCTGTCAGAGATCGCGCTTCATGCGCCGCCTCCGCGTCAGAGGCGACGGGTTTCGTGGAGGGTCAGCCGTCCAGGCGGACGAGCCAGCCGCGGGTGTCCTCACGACGGCCGTACTGGATGTCGGTGAGCTCCTCGCGCAGCGACATCGCGAGCTCGGTCGACGCCGGGCCGGAGTGCACGATCTCGAAGTCGTCGGCTTTGAGGGATCCGATCGGCACGACGACGGCGGCCGTGCCGCACGCGAACGCGCCCACGATCTCACCCGACGCGGCGCCGTCGCGCCACTCCTGGATCGAGAGCTTGCGCTGCTCGACCTCGAGCCCGCGGTCCTTCGCGAGCTGCAGGATCGAGGCGAGCGTGATGCCCTCCAGGATCGAGTCGCTGGCCGGGGTGATCAGCTTGTTGTCGCGCGTGACGAGCACGAGGTTCATGCCGCCGAGCTCCTCGATGTACTCCCCGTCGAGGAACAGGACCTGCTGGCAGCCCTTCTTGTACGCCTCCTCCTGCGGGAGCAGGCTCGAGGCGTAGTTGCCGCCGGTCTTCGCCGCACCCGTGCCGCCGTGGCCGGCGCGGGCGTAGTCCCGGGACAGCCAGATGTTCACCGGCTGCACGCCGCCGGGGAAGTACGCCCCGGCCGGGCTCGCGATGAGGTAGTAGGCGACCTTCTTGGCCGCGCGCACTCCCAGGAACGCCTCCTTGGCGAACATGAACGGGCGGAAGTACAGGCTCTCCTCGGGGTTGCTGGGCACCCACGACGAGTCGACGGCGACGAGCTGCTTGAGCGACTCGATGAACAGCTCGGTCGGCAGCTCGGGCAGCGCCAGGCGTCGCGCGGAGCGCTGAAGCCGGGCGGCGTTGCGGTCGGGACGGAAGGTCCAGACGGATCCGTCCGCGTGACGGTAGGCCTTGAGGCCCTCGAAGATCTCCTGCGAGTAGTGCAGCACGGCGGCCGCGGGGTCGAGCTCGATGGGCCCGTACGGCGAGACGCGGGGGCGGTGCCAGCCGCCCTTGTCCGACCAGCACAGGTCGACCATGTGGTCGGTGAAGTGCTGCCCGAAGCCGGGCGCGGCGAGGATCTCCTCGCGGTCGGCGTCCGAGCGCGCGTCCTCGTTGCGGGTGACGCGCCAGATGAGTCCGGCGGGTGACGGGGCCTGAAGAGGGAGTTCGATGGTCATGAGTGCGTCCTGACAGGTCGAGGGGTGCGGCGTCGTGCGCTGACTTCAGATTACGCCTGGAGTCGGGCGATGATCGCCGCGCCGGTCTGTTCGGTGGTGCGGGCGCCGTCCCGCGCTGCGATGTCCTCCTCGACCGCGCGGTGCACGCGCGCGGCCTCGTCGCTCAGCCCCAGGTGGTCCAGGAGCAGCGCGACCGAGAGGATCGCCGCGGTGGGGTCGGCCTTCTGCTGACCCGCGATGTCGGGTGCCGGGCCGTGCACCGGCTCGAACATCGACGGGAACGCGCCATCGGGGTTGATGTTGCCCGAGGCGGCGAGGCCGATGCCACCGGTGACGGCGCCGGCCAGATCCGTGAGGATGTCCCCGAAGAGGTTGTCGGTGACGATCACGTCGAAGCGCGAAGGGTGGGTGACCAGGAAGATCGTGGCCGCGTCGACGTGCAGGTAGTCTACGGCCACGTCCGGGTGCTCGAGCGCCACCTCGTCGACGACGCGCTTCCAGATCGCACCGGCGTGCACGAGCACATTGGTCTTGTGCACGAGCGTGAGCTTCTTGCGCCGCTTCTCGGCGAGCGCGAAGGCGTAGCGCACCACGCGCTCGACGCCGAACGCCGTGTTGACGCTGGTCTCGTTCGCGACCTCGTGCGGCGTGCCCTTGCGGATGGCGCCGCCGTTGCCGACATAGGGGCCCTCCGTGCCCTCGCGGACGACGACGAAGTCGATCTCGCCCGGGTCCGCCAGCGGACCGGAGGCGCCGGGGTACAGCCGGGAGGGGCGCAGGTTCACGTAGTGGTCCAGCTCGAAGCGGAGCTTGAGCAGCAGGCCGCGCTCGATGTTGGCGTCCTTGAGGCGCGGATCCCCCGGCTGACCGCCGACCGCGCCCAGCAGGATCGCGTCGTGCGCGCGGATCGCGTCGAGATCCTCGTCGGTCAGGGTGTCGCCCGTCTCGAGGAATCGTGCGGCGCCGAGCGAGAAGCGCGTCTTCTCGAACGTCACGGGGCTCGAGGCGGTGACGGCGTCCAGCACCTTCTCCGCTTCGGCGACGACCTCGGGACCGATGCCGTCACCCGGGATGACAGCCAGCTTCACGACACGGGACGACGATTCCGACACGGGCGCTCCTTGCGATTCGTTGCGGGTGGAGGATCCCAGGCTATCGGGCGCCGACACCCCTCCCCGCGCGCATGTCACCACCGAGTCGTCCCCCTCAGCGGCGCCCAGGGGGTGCGCTGAGGGGGACGACTCGGAAACGGGGTCAGCGGCCGAGGCGACGGCCGAGAGTCAGCGCGGCGATCGTGGCCGCGCAGACCACGAGGAAGCCGCCGATGAGCGAGGTCACCATGACGCCGGTGCCGAACGCGTCGGCCGCGGCCTGCTGCAGCGCCTGTCCGAGCGCGGCCGGGAGCTGCTCCGCCACGGAGAAGGCTCCGGCGAGCGTCTCCCTGGCGCGTTCGGCCAGCGCCTCCGGCACGCCCTCCGGGACCACGAGCGACGTGCGGTAGAACGCCGTGATGATGCCGCCCAGGATCGTGGTGCCGAGCACCGCGCCGAGCTCGTACGCCGTCTCGGACACGGCGCTGGCGGCGCCGGCCTTCTCCGGCGGAGCCGCCGCGAGGATCAGCTCGTTCGAGACCGTCTCCGCGGCGCCGATCCCGATGCCGAGGAGCACGAACGCGACGATCAGCGGCGCGACCCCGTGCGCGTGCGTCGTGAAGGCCACGACGAGGTAGCCGGCGAGCGAGAACACCAGCGCCGAGGGCACCAGGATCTCGGGACGCACGCGACGCGCGATCGGGACGACGACGAGACCGGAGACGATCATCACGGCCATGCCGGGGATGAGCGCGAGACCCGCCTCGACGGGCTTGAGCCCGAGCACGAGCTGCAGATGCTGCGACACGTAGTACAGGAAGCCGACGAGGGCGACGACGCTCAGCAGGTTGACCAGGATCGCTCCGCTGAACATCCCGCGACGGAAGAGCGCCATGTCGAGCATCGGGATCTCGGCGCGCAGCTGCCGGCGCACGAACAGCACGCCCATCCCCACGCCGACGACGAACAGGATCACGACGAGCGGGGTGATGCCGTCGACCGCGAACTCCTTGATCGCGTAGACCACGGGGACCATGGTCGCCATCGACAGGAGGATGCTGATCGGATCGATCCGGCCCGGGTTCGGGTCGCGGCTCTCCGGCACCAGGATCGGCGCGAGGATCAGCAGCGGGATGAGCACCGGCACGGCGACGAGGAACACGGATCCCCACGCGAAGTGCTCGAGCAGCACTCCGCCGACGATCGGCCCGAGGGCGGATCCCGCGGAGAAGGCCGCGGCCCACACGGCGATCGCGAGCCGTCGCTGCTCGCGGTTCTGGAACACCGAGCGCAGCAGCGAGAGCGTGGAAGGCATGAGCATCGCGCCGAAGAAGCCGAGCAGGGCGCGGGCCGCGATCAGCAGCGCCGCGGTCGGGGCGAATGCGGCGAGCGCGGAGACGAGCGCGAAGCCGGTGGCGCCGATCAGCAGCATCTTGCGCCGGCCGAACCGGTCGCCGAGCGTGCCCATCGTCACCAGCAGGCCGGCGAGCACGAGCGGGTAGACGTCGATGATCCACAGCTGCTCGACGCCGCTGGGGCTCAAGGCCGTGGAGATCTCGGGCAGGGCGAAGGACAGCACGGTGTTGTCGACGGAGACGAGCAGCACCGGCAGCATGAGCACGACCAGCGCCGCCCAGCCGCGCGCACCGACGCGGGGGCCGTCTTCGGTCCCCGGCAGGGAGATCGACGCTGTTGCGGACATGTTGCACCTCTCGGTTCCATCGTGAGAGGACGGGGTTACTAAACCGTCCGGATGGTATAGTAACAGACATGGCCAGACCTCCGCATGCCCGTGAGCGCGTTCTCGACGCCTACGAGGCGCTGCTCATCTCCGGCGGCGAGCGCACCGCGACCCTCGATGCCGTCGCACGGGCCGCCGGCGTCTCCAAGGGCGGGCTGCTCTACCACTTCGCGTCGAAGGACGAGCTCGCGGCGGCGATGATCGCACGGCTCGACGCGCTCGCGACCGAGGACATCGCGCGGATCCGGTCCGCCTCCGAGGGACCGGTCGAGTACTACCTGCGCACCTCGGTCATGATGGACGACGCCCTCGACCGCGCGATCGTCGCCGCGTCCTGCCTCGCGCAGAGCGGCAGCAGAGCCGCGACCGAGGCGCTGCACCGCATGCGCGAGGAATCGGCGGAAGCGATCCGCCCGCATGTGCGCGACCAGGCGGCGCTCGACCTCGTGATGCTGCTGAGCGACGGCCTGTTCTTCAACAACGCGCTGGACTCGCACGGCCCCCTGGACGAGGAGGACGCCGTGGTCCCCGCCGGGGCCGACCTCGACGCGCTGGTCGCCCTGGTGCTCCGCTCCGTCGCGCCCTGACCTCTCCCCCATTGACGTTCCAGGACGTTGAGCGAGGACGCCGGAGGCGACCGAGACGAAACGCGGCACCCTCGCAAGGGCACCGCGTTTCGTCCCGCTTCGCTCGACGACCCCGTGGGGTCTCGAAGGTCAGGCCTCGACGAGCTCGATCTGACGGAACAGGTCGGCGTCGATCGCCTCGCGCACCTCGTCGAGGAGGGTGTCGGGGATCGGCGAGTCGAGCGTCAGAACCGAGAGGGCCTGGCCGCCCGCGGTCTCACGGGCGATCTGCATGCCGGCGATGTTGATGCCCGCGTCGCCGAAGCGCTGGCCGTAGACCGCGACGATGCCGGGGCGGTCGGTGTAGAGCATGACGACGTGGTGCTTCTCGATCGGCAGCTCGACCGCGTGGCCGTTGATCGCGACGAGCTTCTCGATCTGCTTCGGGCCGGTCAGGGTGCCGGACACGGAGACCTGGCTGCCGTCGGCGAGCGCTCCGCGCAGCGTGATGACGTTGCGGTACTCCTCGCTGACGTCGTCCTGCACGAGCCGCACGGCGACGCCGCGCTGCTCGGCGAGCAGCGGCGCGTTCACATACGACACGGTCTCGCTCACGATCGGGGTGAACACGCCCTTGAGCGCGGCGAGGCGCAGCACGCCGACGTCGTAGCCGTTGAGCTCGCCGTGCACCTCGACATCGAGGCTCGTGAGCGGCGAGTGCGCGAGGCCGGAGAGGATCTGGCCGAGCTTCTCGGTGAGGGGGATGCCGGGGCGCACGTACGGGTCGATGACGCCGCCGGCGACGTTGACGGCGTCCGGGACCAGGTCGCCGCCGAGCGCGAGGCGCACCGAGCGCGCGACGGAGACGCCGGCCTTCTCCTGCGCCTCGTCGGTCGACGCACCGAGGTGCGGGGTGACCACGACGTTCGGCTGCGCGGTGAGCGCATGCGCGGCGCTGCCCTCGACGGGCGGCTCGGACGTGAAGACGTCCAGCCCGGCGCCCGCGATCTCGCCGTTCTGCAGGGCGACGAGCAGCGCCTCCTCGTCGATGAGGCCGCCGCGGGCCACGTTGACGACGTAGGCCGTCTTCTTCATCGCACGGAACTGCTCCGCGCCGATCATGCCCGTGGTCTCGGGCGTCTTCGGCATGTGGATCGTGAGGAAGTCGCTCTCCGCGACCAGATCCTCGAGACTCAGCAGCTGCACGCCGAGCTGCTGGGCACGGGCGCTGGTGACGTAGGGGTCGTAGGCGACCACGCGCATGTCGAAGGCCGCGAGGCGGGCGGCGACGAGTGCGCCGATCCGGCCGAGGCCGACGATGCCGACGGTCTTCTCGAAGAGCTCCGCGCCGGTGTAGGAGCTGCGCTTCCACGCCCCCGCCGACAGCGACGCGTGCGCGGCCGGGATGCGGCGGGCGAGGCTGAGGATGTGGCCGACCGTGAGCTCGGCGGCCGAGACGATGTTCGACGTCGGCGCGTTCACGACCATGACGCCGGCGGCCGTCGCGGCCTTGATGTCGACGTTGTCCAGGCCGACGCCCGCGCGGGCGACGACCTTCAGCACGGGGGCGTGCGAGAGCGCCTCGGCGTCGATCTTCGTGGCCGAGCGGATCAGCACGGCGTCGGCGTCGGCGAGAGCCGCGAACAGCGCCTCCCGGTCGGTGCCGTCCACCGAGCGGACGTCGAAGTCGGGGCCGAGCGCGTCGACCGTGGCCGGAGACAGCGTCTCGGCGAGCAGGACGACGGGCTTGCGGGCGGACGTGTTCACGGCGTTCTCAGGCACAGAGATCCTTCGGGACAGGAGGGAGGGGGCCGATGCGCCGCACCGTCGGGGCGCGATTGTGCCCACACTCTACCCGAGACGGCAGGGCCTCCCGAACCGTGTGACGGTGCGCGACCCGACGCCGTCAGTGCGCGCCGGAGAGCGTGTAGCCGACCACGTCGAGCCAGAACACGGCCACGAGCCCCAGGCCCGCGAGGAGGACCAGCGCGACCGTGCCGAGCCGGCGCCGACGCGTCACGGCGATCGCGACCACGTAGATGACGGCGGGGAGGATGATCGCCAGGATCAGCGCCACCCACGTCGTCGCCCCGATCGCGAGCCCCGCGAGCGGGATCGTGTAGGCGATCGCGTTCCAGATCGCGAAGGCGTAGAGCAGGCCGAACACGCCCAGCAGCGTGTAGAAGAGCCAGCGGGGACGCCGCGGATCCGCCTGCGGTGCGGTCGTCATCGACTCGGCGCTCATGCTCCCACCGTCCCGAACATCACGAAGGGCCACGGCACCAGCAGCGCGGCGCCGGCGATCAGCGCCACGACGCGGATCCAGGTCGCGCGGCCGCGGGTGAGCACCCAGGCCGCGACGAACCACAGGATCGGGGCGAGGGCGGCGAGCCACATCCAGGGGAAATACGTCCAGTCGCCGAGGAGGAGGGACGCGCGCGGGCGCAGCCGGAAACCGCCCACGATCCAGCCCACGGCGAAGAGCAGGTACACGCCGCCGATGATCCCGTAGAACACCAGCGCGGCATTGCCGATCGCGGGCGCCTCGTCCTCGTCCTGGGCGTCGACGGAAGCCGTTCCGGCCTTCGCCGCCTCCCCCCTCGCGGATGCGCCCTCCGCGGTCCGCTCCGTCTCGGAAGGAGCTGGGGCGGGCGCCGGAGCCTGCGGCGCGGCGGGAGGCGCGTTCTTCGCGGCGGCGTCGGGCGCATCGGGCTCGTCGCCCTCCCAGCGCAGCGCGTCGTCCGGATCGGTCGTCATGCGTCCAGCGTAGCGACCGATATCCCCGGATCCGCGGGCCCTCGCCGCTAGGCTCGGGTCCAGCACCAGGCGGAAAGGACCACCGTGCCCGAGAACAGCAGCAAGAAGCCCGCCCGCGCGGCGAGCAAGCCCGCACCCGCGTCGGCGAACGCCGCCGCCTCCACCGACGCGCCGGCGGATCCTCCCGCCGGCTGGACCCCCACTCCCGAGGCCAAGGCGAAGGCGACCCGGTTCCGCTGGATCGCCGTGGTGCTCTGGGTCGTCGCGATCGCCGCCGAGGCCGTCGGCATCTTCTGGCTGCTGCGGCAGCGCCAGGTCACCGGCGGCGACGGCCAGCTCGTCCGCAACCCCGACACGGGACTCCTCGAGCAGCAGGGCGCGACAGCGACTTTCCCGCAGTGGGCGTTCATCACCCTCATCGTCCTCTTCGTCGTGATCGCGGCGCTGTCGATCACCGGATCCTTCCTCTGGAAGAAGGCGAACCGCCTGGATCCGGCCCGCCGTTCCGACACGGTGCGGTTCTTCGTGCAGAACCAGCTGGGCGCGATCATCGCGATCATCGCCTTCGTGCCGCTCATCATCATGGTGTTCCTGAACAAGGACATGGACAAGGGCCAGAAGACAATCGCCGGTATCGTGGGCATCGCGCTCGCGGCCCTCGCGGTCGTGCTCGGGATCGACTTCACGCCGCCGTCCGTCGAGCAGTACACGGCCGACCAGTCCACCGTGATCCAGCTGCTCGGCAAGGACCAGGTCGTCTGGGTCGACGGCGGGACCGTCTACCACGTGTGCGAGCAGGTGTCGGCGATCCAGACAGGCAGCGACAAGCGCACCGGCACGACCGCTCAGGCGGTCGAGGCCGGCAAGACCCGCCTGACGCTCGAGTTCGCGTCGGAGCTCCGCAAGTGCGGTCTGGCCGTGCCGGAGAACTCCGCCGCCATCGCCGACGCCCTGCGTGCCATCCGCGACGGCAAGACCGACACGGCCCTGCCCGCGCCGGTGTGGGCGAACGCGTCGGACGCGCCGATCACGGTGCCGGACGCCTCGTCGTCGGGCTCGACGCCCGCGCCGACCAGCACTCCCTGAGCCTGATTTCGCGGGGAACCGCGAACAGACGAGCGCGACGTCCCCCTCAGGACGTCGCGCTCGTTCGTTCTGCCTCGGGTCAGCTCCGGCCGCGCACCGCGGCGTCCGCACAGCGCACGATGTCGCCGTCGGTCACGTCGAAGCCGCTGCTCCCGCCGCCCGGGCCGCTGGGCGCGGCATCGCCCGAGGGGCGCCGCGCCGAGAGGTGGATCGCGTCGACACCGCACGCGGTCAGCGCGGGGATGTCCTCGACGCGCACCCCTCCTCCGGCCATGATCTGCAGTCGTCCCGCCGCGGCAGCGACGAGAGCGCTCAGAGCCGCGGCACCGTCGATGCTGCGCGCGGCGCCTCCGCTCGTCAGCACGCGCCGCACTCCGCTGTCCACGAGGTCGTCGACGTGGGCGGCCGGATCCGGCACGGTGTCGATCGCCCGGTGGAAGACGAGATCCGCGCCGGCCGCGGCATCCCTCCAGCGCTCGAGGGCGCGGAGGTCGACGGCGCCGTCCGCGGTCAGCGCACCGACCACGACCGCACCCGCACCGCGCCGCACGAGGTCGGCGACGTCGGCGGCCACGAGGTCGATCTCCTCGGCACTGTAGACGAATCCGCCCACGCGCGGTCGGACGAGCACGGCGACGCGCTCCGGATCGCCGGCGACGGCGAGCACGGCGTCGACCGTCGCGCCGGAGGGCGTGAGACCGCCGGTCGCCGCGAGCGCCTGGCAGAGCTCGACGCGATCCGCGCCGCCCTCGAACGCGGTCCGCGCTCCGGCCGGCCCGTCGACCGCGATCTCGAGTGCGATGCGGGTCACAGTGCGACGGTGAGGGTCGCGACGGGTTCGGTGCGCAGCCCTGCGGGGATGCGCACGATCCGCGTGCCGTCGGAGGACGTCTCCGACTCCGCGGCGGAACCGTCCGCCCAGCGCGCCGCGCCGGCGGTCAGCTCGGCCGGAAGACGGACCTCCCCCGCGCTCGGGTCGAGCGCGTGCACGTGCACGCCGGCGGCCGACCGCGTGTAGCGGCGCGGCTCGCCGACCTCTTCGCCGAAGCGCACCCAGGGGCGCGTGCCGTGGATCGCGTCCCCGTTCAGGCGCATCCAGGCGCCGAGATCGCGCATGGTCCGTCGCTGCAGCTCGGGGATCCGTCCCGCCGCGTCGGGGCCGACGTTGATCAGCAGGTTCCCGTTCTTGGAGACGACGTCGACGAGCATCCGGATCAGGTCAGGCCCGGACAGCGTCTGGCGCTCGTCCTCCGCCTGGTTGTATCCGAACGAGTAGCCGAGGCCGCGCGTGGACTCCCACGGAGCATCCAGGATCCCCGGGATGTGCGTGTACTCGCGCGTCAGGAAGCCGTGGTACGGCACGCCCCAGCGGTCGTTCACGACGCCGTTCGGCACCCGATCGAAGTAGCGGCGCAGGAGCGCGGCGACCGCGAACTCGTCGTCGCCCTTGCCGCCGTCGGGCCATTCGATGTCGTTCCAGAGCACGTCGGGCGAGAACCGCTCGACGAGTTCGTCGAGCTGCGCGGCGGCGTAGCGCGAGAAGTGCTCGTCGTTGCGGCGGTAGCGGAACAGGTCGGTGTCCGACTCGATCGCCGGGAAATCGCTCGCGTGCCAGTCCAGCGCGCCGGAGAAGTACACGCCGAACCGGGCGCCGGCACGGCGCGTGGCGTCGTGGAGCTCCGCGATCAGGTCGCGCCGGGGTCCGCGGGCCACCGCGTTGAAGCCGGTCGTGCCCGTGCCCCACAGGCAGAAGCCCTCGTGGTGCTTGGTCGTCGGGATGACGTAGCGCGCGCCGGCGTCGACGAGCTCCCCGACGAAGGCATCGGCGTCGAAGGACGACGCGTCCCAGAGGTCGGCGAGGTCCTCGTAGGACGTGCCGGGGCCGAAGAGCTCCTGGTGCCGCTGCCAGGTCGGGCTGCCCGTGATCCGCACGGTGTTGCCGTACCACTCCGCGTACTGGTGCCAGGCGTAGGCGTCCTCGGTCGGGATGTTCACGCCCTCGCCGTGCTGCACGGCCCAGGCGGGCACCGAGTAGAGACCCCAGTGCACGAAGAAGCCGAGCTTGGCGTCGCGGTACCAGTCCGGCACTCCGGCGGCCGGGTATGCGGGGGCGGCGGATCCGAAGTCGGGTCCGGTGCGCTTCTCGAAGTTCATCATGCGGACAGCTCCTCTCCACGGCGGCTCACGTGCGCGGTGAGCGCCGGCACGCCGTCGGTGTCGAACGGGAAGACTCCGGGGGCGAGCCGGTGGTGCCCCAGGCGCAGGAGGTCCTGGTCCACGCCGCCCGGGGTGAGCGCGAGCGTCCAGTCGGCGGCGAGGTCGTAGAGCTCGGGCTCGAGGTAGCCGATCTTGACGATCACGACGTCCGCTGCTTCGGGATCCAGTCCCAGCATGCGGAAGTCGTCGAGGTGGTGGAAGGGCTTGCGGCGCTCGGTGACGATCGCGTGCACGCTGCCGGAGCGGATCACGACCTGGGTTCCGGCGTCGGGGTCGCCCTCGGTGATCGAGAACACCTCCCCGGAGAGCGCCACGGGTCCGCGCGGTCCGGGATCCACCCGCCAGCCGACCTCGAGGTCCACGGTCGCGCCGACGCCGGCGGCCACGGCCTGGGCCACCGCCGCCGCGTCGAACACGGAGGCGTGCACGACGACGCGTCCGGGTTCCGCGAGCTCGGGCCGCGCGAGGAGCTCGCCGAGCGTCCAGGAGACGTCTCCCGCCCCGCCCGCGGTGGGGTTGTCGCCGGAGTCGGAGATCACGTACGGACGCGCGGCCTCCGGAGCGAGCGCCCGGTCGAGCGCCTCGCCGAGGGCGGCGGTCGGTCCGACGAACACGAAGTCGGCGCGCGCGTCCCAGTACTGCCGGGCCAGGCGCTCCGCCTCCTGCGCGATGACGGCGCGGTCGTCGCCGGTCACCATCACGATCGCCATGTTGCGCGGCTCATCGGCCCAGGCGTAGCCGACCCAGATCGCCGCATCCACGACCCCGTCGAGCTCCTCGACGTCCGGCACCTGCGCATAGATGCCGCGCGCCGGCTCCAGCCGGGTGCTCGTCTTCTCACCCGGCAGCAGCACGGGCACGGGAACCCACGCCTTGTACGGGCGGCGGCGCAGCGGATCGGATCCGTGCGGGCCGCGCAGGCGCGCCAGCAGGTTCCACACCGCGCGCTCCTTGGTGTTCATCCAGTCCTCGTGCGGCGCCATCCGGTAGCACGTGAGCAGATCCAGCGCGTCGCGCAGCACCTCCGACACGTTGCCGTGCAGATCCATCGAGGTCGAGACGAGCACGTCCTCGCCGAGTTCGGCGCGCACGGCCTCCGCGAGGTCGCCCTCCGCGTCCTGCATGCCGACGACGCTCATCGCACCGTGGATGTCGAAGAAGAACCCGTCGAACGGGCCCCCGTCCGCGATCTCGGCGCGGATGCCGCGCACGATCGCCTCCTTCATCCGCTGATAGGTGGCGGGGGCGACAGCGCCGCCGGGCAGCGAGCGGCCGTGGTGGATCGGTACCCACTCCGCCGCCTCGCGCAGCTCGCGGCCCTCGTCGAGGAACGGGTAGTAGCCGAGGAGGTCGGCGCCCTCGCGGATCGTGAAGGCCTCGTCGCCGGAGATGTGCGGCGAGAACGTGCTGGACTCGATCGAGATCCCGGCGATGCCGATCCGGGGGCGGGCGAGCCCTCCTTCCTCGACGGCGGCGAGCGGCCCCATCCAGACCGTGTCGGCCTCGGGGCGGAACTCAGGGGTGGGCGCTGTCATGACGGCTTTCGTTTCCTTCTCAGGCAGAGCGGGCGGTTCAGACGGTGGCGGGCACGGGGCCGGCGAGTCGTGCGGACGCGAGCGCCGCGGCTCCCCGGGCGACCGCGTCGGCCGAGATCTCGGCGGGCACGATGCGCAGCGGGAACCCGGAGACCGGGGCGTCGGTGCGCAGCGTCTCCAGGATGCCGGGCTCGAGCAGATCCCAGGCCTCGCGCACCCCTCCGCCGATCACGACCATGCCGAGATCGAGCAGGGAGGACGCGACGGAGGCGGCGAGAGCGGTCGCACGCGCGGCGTCCGTGAAGACGTCGATCGCCGCCGTCTCCCCCGCCCTCGCGCGATCCGCGATCTCCGGAGCGGTGGCGTCGGATCCGGTGGCTGCGCGGTAGCGGCGGGCGATCGAGGTGCCGGAGGCGAGCGTCTCCAGATGCCCGGTCTGCCCGCACGTGCACACCAGGTCGCTGAAGCCGGGCGTGTGCCCGATCTCCCCCGCCGCGCCGTGCACGCCGTGGTGCAGCGCGCCGTCGAGCGCGATCGCGCCGCCGACGCCGGTGCCGAGCATGATGCCGAGCACGTCGCTCTCGCCGCGGGCGGCGCCCCAGCGGAGCTCGCCGAGCAGGAAGGCGTTCACGTCGTTCTCGACCCACACGGGTGCGCCGAGGCGGCCCTCGAGCTCGTCGGCGAGCGGGAACCCGCTCCAGTCCGTGAACGTGGCGGAGGCCGCGACGACGACGCCGCGCTCCTGGTCGATCACGCCGGCCGCGCCGACGCCCGCGCCGGCGAGCGACGCGTCGAGCGCCCCGCACAGCCGGAGGACGAGGTCCGCGGCGGCATCGGCCATCGCGGGGCCGCCCTCCGCGGCCGGGGCGGGCACGACGCCCTTCGCCAGGACCGCTCCGCCCTCGTCGGCCAGCACGGCGGAGATCTTCGTCCCGCCGATGTCGATGCCCGCGATCACGGGCGCACTCGTCTGCCGGTGCGTCGCGGCACCGGATCCGTCGTCCTGCGTCATCGTCCGCCGAGCCCCGCCATCGCGATGCCCTTGACCAGGTGCTTCTGCAGCACGATCACGAGGACCGTGGTCGGCACCATCGAGATGATCGCCGCCGCCATCTGCAGGTCCCAGCGGGTGCCCGTGAGACCGGAGAACGTCGCGAGACCCACCGGGAGCGTGCCGTGCGCGTTGTAGTCGACGGTCACGATCAGCGGCCACAGGTAGCTGTTCCAGAACGAGAGGAAGGTGAACACCGAGAGCACCGCCACCGCGGACTTCGCGAGCGGCAGGATGATCTGCAGGAACGAGCGCAGCGGGCCTGCGCCGTCGACGCGGGCCGCCTCCTCGAGCTCGTAGGGGATCCCGCGGAAGAACTGCCGCATGAGGAAGGTGCCGAACGCGGTGAACGCGAACGGGAAGATCAGCGCCTGGTAGGTGTCCACCCAGTTCAGCCACTGCATGACCTGGAACATCGGGATGACGAGCACTTCCGCGGGGACCATCAGGGTCGCGAGGAACAGCACGAACACGGCGTCCCTGCCCCGCCAGCGCAGCCGGCCGAAGGCGTAGCCCGCGGTCGTCGAGACGATCAGCACGACCAGGGTTCCGGCGATCGCCACGAAGAACGAGTTGCCGATGTAGGTGAGGAACGGGCCGTACGCGAACACGTCGGCGAAGTTCGACCAGCGCACCTCGGATCCGACCAGCTTCGGCGGCATCGAGAACATCTCGTTGTTCGGCTTGAGGGCCGAGAAGAACGAGTAGACCAGCGGCGAGACGAACACGAGCGCCGCGAGGTAGACGAAGACGTGGGCGATGATGAGGCGCGTCCGCTCTGCGGCGGACAGCGGAGCCTTGGAGCGCTTGCCGCGATCCTCGGCCGCCACCTCGACCGAATCGGCGATGACTGCCTGCTGCAGATCAGTGCTCATAGTGCACCCACTTCTTCTGCGCCCCGAACTGCAGCGCGGTGATGATGATGATGAGCGCGAACAGGATCCACGCGCCGGCGGCGGCGATGCCGAGGTCCTGGAACTTGAAGCCCTGGTTGTAGATGAACTGCACCAGGGGCTGCGTCGCATTGCCGGGGCCGCCTCCGGTGAGCAGCTGCGGCTGCGCGAAGACCTGCAAGGACGTGATCATGGTCATGATCGTCGCGAAGAAGATCGACGGAGAGATCATCGGGACGACGACGCTCCACTGCATCCGGAATCCGGAGGCCCCATCGATCCGCGCCGCCTCGATGACCGACTCCGGCAGCTGCTCGAGCGCGGCGGAGAAGATCAGCATGTTGTAGCCGAGGCCCTGCCAGACGCTCATGATGATGACCATCGCCATGGCCCAGAACGGGTCGGCGAGGAAGTTCGGCAGCTTGAGACCGAACCAGCCCTGAGCGATCCCGTTGAAGAGGCCCTGCGGCTGCAGCATCATCTTCCAGACCAGGACGCTCGCGACCATCGGGGTGACGACGGGGATGAAGAACAGCACGCGCAGCGCGCCGCGGCCGCGGATCCGCGGGCCGAGGGACATCGCGAGGATCAGGGAGCAGACGATGCTCAGCGGCACGTACACGATCGTGAAGACGGCGGTGTTGCGCATCGCCGGCCAGAAGTCCGGGCTCGACGTGAAGAGCTTGATGTAGTTGTCCACGCCGTTGAACGTCTTGTCGCCGAACGTGGGCCAGTTGTAGAAGCTCATCACGATGGAGAGCACGACCGGCACGACGGTGAACACGGCGAGGCCGATCAGGGCGGGGCTCGCGAAGCCGAGCGCCTGACGGCCCTCCGCACGCATGAGGGATCCGCGGCGGGGCGGAGCACCGCGTCGACTCTGCGACGCGCGGCGGGATGCGGCGATGGTCACCGTTCCTCCTTCTTCCAGAATGGTGTCCCGGCCCGGCGGACGGATCCGCCGGGCCGGGAGAGGATCACTTGCCGAACTGCTGCTGGGCGCTCTTGAGCACGTCGGCCATGGGGGTCTGGCCGTTGTAGACGCTCACCAGCTGCGGCTGGATGAAGGTGCCGACCTTGGACCAGTTGTCGGTCACGTACTGACCCTGCACGTTCGCGAACGCGGCCTTGAAGACCTCCTCGACCTGTGCGCGGTACTTGGCGTCGATCGACTCGAAGTACAGCTGCTGGCTCTCGGTGCGCGCCGGGTAGCTGCGGCCGGAGGAGGCGATGTAGTCCTGCGAGTCCTTGCTGAGCAGGGATCCGAGCACCTTGAGCGCGGCGTCCTTGTTCTTGCAGGTCTTGGAGATGCCGTAGCCCGAGCCGAGGATGAGGCTCAGGGAGTCCTTGCCCTCGCCCGGCAGCGGCGCCATGCCCGCGGTGAAGCCGGCCTGGTTCTTCAGGTAGCTGACCGCGTTCCAGGTGCCGTCCACCGCCATCGCGGCGTTGCCGTTGGAGTACTGGTCCTCGCCCCAGCCGCCGTCGGAGGCGCTGGCGACGGGAAGGGCGACCTTCTGGTCGGTGACGAGACCGGCGTACCAGGTCGCGGCGTCCTGGAACTTCTTGTCCGTGAGCTGCAGCTTGCCGTCCTGCGTGGCCGGCTGCACGCCCGCCTTCGCGATCGGCAGCGCCTGCCACTGGAAGTCGCCCATGCCGACGGCGAAGCCCTGCTTGCCGTCACGGGTTGCCGCCTTGGCGGTCTTCTCGAAGTCGTCGAAGGTCCAGCCCGGCTTCGGGTCGGCGGCACCGGCGGCCTTGAGCTGGTCGGCGTTGTAGTAGACGAGCATCGTGGCGGTGTCGAAAGGCAGGCCGTAGAGGTCGCCCTTGTTCTTCAGGATCTCGGTGGTGCCGGAGGCGAAGTCGCCCTCCTTGAGGCCCGCGGTCTTCAGATCGTCCGCGGTGAGCTTCTGGAAGCCGGAGGTGTAGCCGGACAGCATGCCGCTGTTCATGCCGGTGACGCACGCCATGTTGCCCGAGGCCATGTTCGTGGTCAGCTTGGTGAAGAAGTCGTTCCACGGAGCGGTGCGCAGCTCGATCTTCAGGTCGGGGTTCTGCTTCTTGGCGACGTCGATCTGGGCCTGGAGGGCCTTGGTGTCATCGGCGGATCCCGCCCACATGTCCACCACGACGGTCTTGTCGTCGGCGCCGGCGCTGCTGCTCGAGCCGCCGCAACCGGTCAGCACGAGCGCGGCGCCCACCGTGAACGCCGCCACGGGGACGAGGTGAGTCTTCTTCATTGAAATGCCTCCTCAGGCACGAACAGATCCATGCTTCATTCGAGATCGAACGAAGTAATTCGGGGTTATGCCCTCATCCTGTCAGAGGCGCGCAGGAAACTCCAGCCGAACATCGGATGTCTGGCGTGGATCGTGAGAATTCCGTGATGAATCCCGACGCGGAACGACGTGACCACTAGAGTGATCTTCATTCGACCTCGAAGGAAGTGTCATGGAACGTTCGGCAGACCGCTCCTCCGATCGCCGGGAGCCTCCGGCATCGGGTGACCACGCCCGGCAGATCGTCGAGCTGGTGACGCGCGGTGAAGCGCTGTCCCGCTCGGATCTCGCGCGCCTGCTCGGCATCGCCCCGTCCACCGTCTCCCTGCGCGTGCAGGAGCTCGTCGACGCCGGAATCCTGCGGGAGAACGGCCAGGCGCAGTCCTCCGGCGGGCGGCGCGCCCGTCGCCTCTCCCTCGGCGGCACCCCGCACCGCGTGCTGGCCGCAGAGCTCGGCGGCGAGCACGCCCGGCTCGGGCTGCTGGATCTGGGCGGCCACCTCGACCGGACGGCGACGATCCCGATCACGATCGCGGACGGGCCGGAGGCGACGCTCACGCTCGTCGAGGCCGGTTTGCGCGAGCTCGCCGACCGCGCAGACATCCGAGCGGTGGGCATCGCGCTCCCGGGACCCGTCAACTTCGAGACCGGCAGCGTCGACCAGCCCTCCCGGATGCCGGGCTGGCCCGGATTCCGCGTCGGAGAGGCGCTGACGGAGCGCTTCGGCGTGCCGGCCGTGGTCGACAACGACGCGAACCTCATGGCCCTCGGCGAGCACCACCGCAGCCTCACGCGCGACCAGCACAGCATCACGGTCAAGGCGGGGACCGCGATCGGCAGCGGCATCATCGTGGCGGGCTCGGTGCATCGCGGAGCCACCGCCGCGGCCGGGGACATCACCCACACGCGCGTCGCCGAGGCCGCGGACATCCCCTGCTCCTGCGGCAATCACGGCTGCCTCGAGACGATCGCGAGCGGCGCAGGACTCGTCCGCCAGATGCGCGAGCGCGGCGTCGCGGTCACCGGCGCCGCGGAGGTGCTGGAGCTGGCGCGCAACGGCGATCCGATCGCGACCACGCTGGTGCGCACCGCCGGCACGCACCTCGGTCAGGTGCTCTCCGGCGTCGTCAACTTCTTCAACCCGCACGCCGTGTTCCTGACGGGGAGCATGAGCGCGAGCGAGCCCTTCCTCGCCGCCGTGCGCAGCCGCGTGTACGAGGCATGCCATCCGCTCGCGACGCAGACGCTGCGGATCGAGTCCGCGCGGACCGGTCCGGATGCGGCGCTCTACGGCGCCGCCCGCCTGGCGATGGAACTCGTCGACCCCGTCGCCTGAGGCGCGACGCCGGAAGAGCGGGTCAGGCGCCGGGAGCGAGCGTCAACTCGATGACCGGGATCAGCACGTCGGGGCGCTGCACGGGCAGGTGCACGGTGAGCGTGCCCTCGGACTCCCCCGCCGGGGTCATGAGCGTGGCCTCCTGGTCCGGATCCGTCACCGAGGTCTTCAGCCACGATCCGTCGTTCAGCAGCCGCGCGTAGGTGACCCGGTCCGCGAGCCCCTCGAGGTGCACGTAACCGAGCGGCCAGGAGAACAGGTGCAGGTAGAGGCGGTCGCCTCGTCGGGTGAAGACGCCTTCGCGGGGAGCGGCGAAGGGGGCGTGCCCTGCGCCGATGATCGCGTCGCGGTGCAACCGCATCCATTCGCCCAGTTCGGCGAGCACGGCTTCGTCGCGGGGCGCGATGC
>JAITLM010000001.1 GCA_031277885.1 Microbacterium sp. | reverse complement strand
GACGCGCCCGGACCCCCCGCATGACCGCGATCTGGGGGATCGTCACCGCCACCCCCGATGCGTTCAGCGCCGGCGGGCGCTACGCCGACGCCGACCACGCGGTCGCGCACGCCCTGCTGCTGCGCGCGCAGGGCGCACACGTGCTCGACATCGGCGGGGAATCCACCCGCCCCGGTGCAGAGCGGGTGCCCGTCGCCGAGGAGCAGCGTCGCGTGCTGCCGGTCATCGAGCGCCTCGCCGCCGAGGGGATCCCGGTGAGCGTGGACACCCTGAACGCCGGCACCGCGGTCGCCGCCGTCCGCGCGGGAGCGCGGATCGTGAACGACGTCTCGGGAGGCCTCGCGGATCCGGAGATGCTCGCGGCCGTCGCCGAATCGGGCGCCGACATCGCGCTCGGACACTGGCGCGGGCCGTCCTCGGACATGTACGCGCGCGCCGAGTACGGGCGGGTCGGCCGCGAGGTGGCCGGCGAGCTGCGCGAGCGCGTGGCCGCCGCGGCGGCGGCCGGCATCGCCCCCTCGCGCATCATCGTCGACCCCGGCGTGGGGTTCGCGAAGACCGCGGGCCAGAACTGGGATCTGCTGCGCGAGCTCGCCGACATCGTGGCGCTCGGACCACGCGTGCTCGTGGGGACTTCGCGCAAGCGCTTCCTCGCCGACGCCCTGGGCGCCGACGCCGACGAGCGGCGCAAGGATCTGGCGACCGCCGTGACGAGCGCGCTCGCCGCCCGCGCCGGGGCGTGGGCCGTGCGCGTGCACGACGTCGCCGCCACGCGCGACGCCCTCGCGGTGCTCGGCGCCTGGGACGGCTGAGCGCCCTCACCGTAGGCTGTGAGCATGGACTTCCTCGACGCGATCACGCTGACCGGCTTGACGGTGTTCGGACGGCATGGCGTGTTCGAGCATGAGCGCGAGAACGGCCAGGACTTCATCGTCGACCTGCGCCTGCACCTCTCCGTGCGTCAGGCCGCGGCCAGCGACGACGTCGCCGACACCGTGCACTACGGCGAGCTCGCCGAGAGGGTCGCGGCCGTCGTCGCGGGTGAGCCCGTGAACCTGCTCGAGACGCTCGCCACCCGCATCGCGGACCTGGTGCTCGAGGACGAGCGGATCCACGGCGTCGAGGTCACGGTGCACAAGCCGCATGCGCCCATCCCGCTGACGTTCGCCGATGTGTCGGTCACCGTGCAGCGCGTGAGCCCCGTGCAGCGCGAATGGAGCGAGGGATGACGCCGACGCACCCGATCCCGCCCGTCCCGCGCGGACGGCGCCTGCCCGCGATCGACCCGCGTCCCGAGCAGGAGCCGGTCGAGGCGGTCGTCGCGCTCGGATCCAACCTCGGCGACACCTCTGCCACGATCGAGGACGCCGTGCGGGCGATCCGCCGCCTGCCCCTCGTCGACGAGGTGCGCGTCTCGACGATCTTCCGCACGGTCGCGGTGCGGCTGGACGGGCCGGATCCGGACGCCCCGGAGTTCGCGAACGCGGTCGCGATCGTCACCACCCGCCTCGCCCCGCAGGTCCTGCTCGGCATGCTGCACGCGATCGAGGAGGAGCACGGACGCATCCGTGCCGAGCGCTGGGGAGACCGCACCCTCGACCTCGACCTGATCGCCTACGACGACCTGCGCAGCGACGACGAGCACCTGCTGCTGCCGCATCCCCGCGCGGCCGAGCGCACCTTCGTGCTCGCGCCGTGGCTCGACGTCGATCCCGACGCCGTGCTGCCGGGACGCGGCAGGGTCGCCGACCTGCTGGCCGCACTCGAGGGCGGCTCATGAAGCGGATCTCGCCCGTTCTGCTGTCCGTGCTGGCCCTCGCCGGAGCGGCGGCGGGCTTCCTGCTCGACCATGCGATGACCACCGCGGGCAGGGCCACGTTCGCGCCGTCGATCCTGCTGCCGATCTTCCTCGTGCTGCTGGCGCTCGCGGTGCTGGCCCTCGCCTGGCCGATCCGGCGCAGCACGCGGTCGGCCGAGCGGCCGCCGGTCAATCCATTCCGCGCCCTTCGGATCGCCATGCTCGCCAGGGCCTCGAGCCTGGTCGGCGCCGTGATCACCGGCTTCGGGATCGGGCTCCTCGCCTATCTGCTCTCCCGGCCGATCACGCCGCCGCTAGGCTCGATCATCGCGACCGCCGTCGCCGCACTCGTGCTCACGATCGCGGCGGTGATCGCAGAGAGCTTCTGCCTGCTGCCCGGAAACGGGCCCCACGACCCCGACGGCCAGAATGGGCCGCGCCTGGAGGACGACGATGACGACCATCCCCGAACCGCCGCAGATCCCGGGCACTGACCCTGTCGCACCGCCGACCCGCGCCCAGGCGCGCGCGCAGTCCGCGGCCGCGACCCCGCCCGCGCACGCGGCCCCTGCCGCCGCGCCGGTGCTCGACGAGGGCACCTATCCGGTGCTCCGCACGCCCACGGCCCGGGGAGCGCTCGCCCTCGACGGCACGTGGCACCAGATCTCGCCCAAGTACGTGATCGCTGAGGTGCTGCTGCGCATCCTCCTGCTCGCGGTGATCGGCGTCGGCGCGTACGCCGCGACGACCCTGCTCGCCCAGCCCTGGCCGTGGGCCTGGACGGTGGCGGGCGTGATCGCCGTCGTGATCCTGTTCGAACTCGTGATCCTGCCGCGTCAGGCCAGGGCGATCGGCTACATGCTGCGCGCCGACGACATCGTCTTCCGCCGCGGGATCCTGTGGCAGCGCATGATCGCGGTGCCCTACGGGCGCATGCAGCTGGTCGACATCACGCGCGGCCCGGTCGACCGGGCCTTCGGGATCGCGAAGCTCAAGCTCGTGACCGCCGCCGCGACCACCGGCGTCGAGATCCCCGGCATGACCGAGGACGCCGCGGAATCGCTGCGGGACACCCTCATCGACGTCGCCGAGATGCGCCGGACCGGCCTGTGAGCACGCCGGAGCAGCAGCCCTACGGCTCGCCCCCTGCGCCGGGGGCCGCGCCGTTCCCGACGGCCGTTCCGGGACGGGCGCCGGGCGCGCCCTCGCTCGCCGACGGCGAATGGCACCGGATGCACCCGCTCACGCCGCTCATGAAGGGCGGACTGGTGCTGGTGATCGTGATCGGCTACCTGATCGCGAACCTGCGCGAGAAGATCGTGTACTGGCTCATCTCGCTGTTCACCCCGACGCGCGTGCCGGAGTTCGGCGGAGACCCCGTGGACTGGGTCGTGAACAACAACCTGGTGCTCGTGGTGCTGCTGGGCGTGCTCGCCCTCGCGGTGCTGCTCGTGGGGATGTTCTGGCTGATGTGGCGCTTCCACGACTTCCGCATCACGGATGCGCACGTCGAGGTGCGCAAGGGCGTCGTCTTCCGCTCGCACCGCCGCGCACCGCTCGATCGCGTGCAGGGCGTGAACCTCACCCGGCCGTTCCCCGCGCGACTCATCGGGCTCGCGAAGCTCGAGGTCGACGGGGCCGGAAACGACGCCAACGTGCCGCTCGAGTACCTCTCCACCGCGAAGGCCGAGTCCGTGCGCGCGGACATCCTGCGTCTCGCCTCGGGCGCGCGGCACGCCCGTGAGGCGACGCGCGGAAGCGGCGACGCGGCGGCCGCCCGCACGATGCGGGCGCAGCTCGCGGCCTCGATGGACGCCGGCGTCACCGGGCTGATCGCCGGGGTGGATCTGGACGACATCGCGCCGGAGCACGTGCTGCGGATCCCCACCGGCCGGCTCGTCGGCTCGCATGTGCTGTCCGGGCTCACCTGGCTCGCACTGTTCGCGGTGATCTTCGTGGGCGGCATGATCGGCACGCTCCCGGCGGTGCTGGCCGACGCCGGACCCGCCGGAGGCGCGATCGCGATCGGCATCGCCCTCGCGATGGGCATCCCGCTGCTGCTCGCGTCGATCGCGGTGACCTGGAGCCGGATCGCGCGGGCGCTGCGCTACTCGATCGCGCCCACCCCCGACGGGGTGCGCATCACCTTCGGTCTCTTCACGACCGTGACGGAGACCATCCCGCCCGGGCGCATCTTCGCGGTCGAGGTCATGCAGCCGCTGCTGTGGCGGCCGTTCGGCTGGTGGTCGGTGCGGATCAACCGGATGAGCGGCAAGGCCGCCTCCCAGCAGCAGTCCAGTCAGGCGCAGCAGTTCAACATCGTGCTGCCGGTGGGCGCACGGGCAGACGTCGAGCGGGTGCTGGGGCTGATCCTGCCGGACGTCCCCGCAGAGGTGCTGCCCCTGATCTGGGAGCAGGGCGTGCTCGGCCCGGTCGCCGGCGATCCGTACACGACGATCCCGCCCCGCGCCTGGTGGCGGCGCCCGCTGTCCTGGCGCCGGCACGGCGCCGCGCTCACCGACTTCGCGCTCCTGCTGCGCCGAGGCCGCATCTGGCGGCAGCTGGCCGTCTTCCCGCTCGCCCGGCTCCAGGGCTTCTCGCTGCACCAGGGCCCGATCGATCGGGTGCAGGGCGTGGCCAAGGCGCAGGCGCACTCCGCCGTCGGCCCCGTGCGCGGCGAGGTCTCGGGGCTGGACAGCCAGGTGCTGCTCGGCATGCTGAACACGCTCTCGGTCTCCGCCGCCCGTGCGGCGGCCGCGGACCGCGCGCATCGCTGGGCCGAGGAGCACGAGCCGGCCCCGGCGCAGACTGCGCCTGCGGGGCCGAGCCTGCCTACCGGACCGAGCCTGCCCGCCGGACCGAGCCTGCCGACCGGACCGAGCCTGCCCGCAGGGCACGGCCTGCCTTCGGGGCTCGGCGGATCCGCGGAGCGCACCTCGTGACCCGCGCGGGACGTCTCGACGTCGGCATCATCGGTGCCGGGCACGTCGGTCCCGTGATCGGCGCGGCGCTCGGCGGCGCCGGACACGCGCTCGTCGGCATCACCGCCGGATCCGACCCGGAGCGCGCGGCGGCGGTGCTGCCCGGGGTCGCCGTGAAGGAGGCCCCCGACCTCGTCCGCGCCGCGCAGCTCGTCGTGATCGCCGTGCCGCACGATCAGCTGCCGGGGCTCGTGTCCGGCCTCGCGGAGGTCGGGGCGTGGCAGCCGGGTCAGCTCGTGCTGCACACGGATCCGGCCTACGGCACCGACGTCCTGGAGCCGGCCGTGCGCAGCGGCGCCATCCCGCTCGCGGTGCACCCCGCGATCTCGTTCACCGGGACCACGCTCGACCTGCGCCAGCTGCAGGCCTCGTATGCGGCCGTGACGGCGCCGGCCATGGTGCTGCCGATCGCGCAGGCCCTCGCCGTGGAGCTCGGGTGCGAGCCCGTGGTGATCGAGGAGGAGGACCGGCCCGCCTATGCCGAGGCGATCTCGACCGCGTCGGAGTTCGCGCGCTCGATCGTCGGCCAGGCGACCGGGATCCTGCGGGGGATCGGCGTGGAGAACCCCGGCGGGTTCCTCTCGGCGCTCGTCTCGTCGACCTTCGACCGGGCCCTGCGCGAGGTGTCTTCGGACGAGCGGCTCTGAGCGCGACCCCCGATGCACGTTCGCGCGCAGCCGGGGGATGCACCGAGCGGGCGCGAAGGCGCGCGCCGGTAGACTTGTCGGCGACTTCCGAGGAGCCCCACCCATGACTGACGCGCCCGCGCCGACCACCGACAGCATCGACCCTTCGGCGGACGCGGCCGAGGACACCTTCGAGCAGCGGGCGGTGCGCATGGCCAAGCGCGAGCGGCTGATCGCCGAGCGCGCGGACGCGGCCGGCGGCGCCTTCCCCGTCGCCGTCCCGGTCACGCACACCATCCCGCAGCTGCGCGCCGAGTACGGCGAGCTCGAGCCCGGCGCCGAGACCGGGGTGCTCGTCGGCGTGGCGGGCCGCGTGGTGTTCAGCCGCAACACCGGCAAGCTCTGCTTCGCCTCGCTGCAGGCCGGTGACGGATCCCGGATCCAGGCCATGATCTCGCTCGCCAACGTGGGGGAGGAGTCCCTTGCGCAGTGGAAGGAGCTGGTCGACCTCGGCGACCACGTGTTCGTGCACGGCGAGGTGATCTCCAGCCGTCGCGGCGAGCTGTCGATCATGGCCGACTCCTGGACGATCGCGTCCAAGGCGATCCTGCCTCTCCCTAACGCCTATGGCGAGCTCAGCGAGGAGGGGCGCGTGCGCAGCCGCTTCCTCGACCTGATCCTGCGCGACCAGGCCCGCAGCACCGTGCGCGCCCGCGCCGCGGTCAACGCGAGCCTGCGTCAGACCTTCACGAGCCATGATTTCCTCGAGGTGGAGACCCCGATGCTGCAGGTGCAGCACGGCGGCGCCTCCGCCCGTCCGTTCATCACGCACTCGAACGCGTTCGACACCGAGCTCTACCTGCGCATCGCGCCCGAGCTGTACCTGAAGCGCGCCGTGGTCGGCGGCATCGAGCGGGTGTACGAGATCAACCGCAACTTCCGCAACGAGGGCGCCGACTCCACGCACAGCCCCGAGTTCGCGATGCTCGAGGCGTATCAGGCCTACTCCGATTACAACGGCATCGCCGACCTCACCCAGGAACTGATCCAGAACGCCGCGATCGCGGTCGCCGGATCCACCCTGGTCACCTGGGCGGACGGCACCGAGTACGACCTCGGCGGGGACTGGGCGCGCATCTCGATGTACGACTCGCTGTCCGAGGCGGCCGGGCGCACCTTCACCCCGTCGGACCCGGTCGCGGACCTCATCGCCTTCGCCGAGGCGAACGACGTCGACGTCCCGCCGCATGCCACGCACGGCAAGCTCATCGAGGAGCTGTGGGAGCACTTCGTCAAGGGCGGTCTGGAGCGGCCGACCTTCGTGATGGACTTCCCCGTCGACACCTCTCCGCTCGTGCGCGAGCACCGCTCGATCCCGGGCGTAGTGGAGAAGTGGGACCTCTACGTGCGCGGCTTCGAACTCGCGACGGGCTACTCCGAGCTCATCGATCCCGTGATCCAGCGCGAGCGCTTCGTCGAGCAGGCGAAGCTCGCCGCGGGCGGCGACCTCGAGGCCATGCGCCTCGACGAGGAGTTCCTGCGCGCGCTCGAGCACGGCATGCCGCCGACCGGCGGAATGGGCATGGGCATCGACCGCCTGCTCATGGCCGTCACCGGTCTCGGGATCCGCGAGACGATCCTGTTCCCGCTCGTGAAGTGACGCATCCGGCGACCCCTCATGCTGCCGCGCGGAAGGACCAGCGCGGCAGCATGCCGGCGTCGACGACCGTGCGCAGCAGCTGCGCGAACGTGAGCTCCGGGTCGACCGACTGGGCCTGATCCAGATAGCGGGCGGCGTGCGTCGACCGTCCGCGGGCCCAGGACAGCCAGGCGGCGGCAGCGAGCGGTCCTCCGCGGGCGTCTCGGGGCGCGAGCGGGATCGCGTGGCGCACGAGTGCCAGTGCGACACCCAAGCGGTCGCCGTCCGGCCGCGGTCCGTCCCCGATCAGGATGCCGCCGATGTCCGCCGGCACGGCTGCGCCCCGTCTGCGATGGCCCAGTTGCGCAGCGAGCGCCCGATCACCGCAGTCGATGCCGCTCGCCCACTGCACGAGGGCGACGTCGCGCAGGGCCGGGCGGTTCAGGACCCACACCAGCGCGGCCGTGGCGAACGGGGAGAGCGCCTCGGGCGAGTCGAGCACCTCCTCCAGGAACGACGGCAGATCGTCCAGCAGCAGCGCGGTCTCCTGCGCTCTCGGATCCGCACGTGCCGGGGTCGGAGGCCGCGAGCGCCCCTGGGCGGCGGGACCGAGCACGCGTTCGACGGCGAGCAGGGCGCGGCCGACCGATTCCGCCGCGAACAGTCCGGGTGCGGGCAGCTCGGTGCCGCTGAACTGATCCGGGGCGGGTCCTGCGAATCCGGGCACCGGGGGAGGGGGAGGCACGTCCTTCAGCGGGTGCGGCGCGGACTCCTGATCCCGGTAGTCGGCCCAGGAGTCGCCGCCGACGAACAGCGCCTCGACCACGTGCAGTCCGCACGCCTCGGCGCGCCCGACCAGCTCCTCGACGAGGGTGACAGCGGGGAGCGCGCCGCCCTGGCACGGGGCGGCGTCCGCGTACACCGCGATCGCGAGCGCGTCGGTCTCCGGCACGCGACAGGCCAGCCCGATCGCAGTCGCGGCGAACTCCGCGGCCGCGGGGATCGCGCCCGAAGGCAGGTCGAAGCGGAGCGCGCCGGCGGTCCGCGCACCGCGGAACGGCAGCAGCACCACGGAGTCGCGCGGGGTGAATCCGGTGAGCACGGGGATGGCGGCGAGCAGCTCTGCAGCGCCCGCGGCGTGAACGATGGTCGTCATGGATCCACCCTGCGGACTGCGGCGGAACGCGCTCCGCGTCAGGAACGGAACGGCGCGAAAGGTCGCTGCGGATCCCGGATGTGCGGACCGGTCGCGCGGGGGCGAGTCGTCCCTCTCAGCCGGCGCACCGGACCCACAGGTAGGATCGGAGCATGGACGAATTCTGGGTGGCCGCCGCGTGGTCGGTGATCCCCACGATCGTCGTCTGCGTCGTCTTCTGGTTCGTGCTGCGCGGGATCCTGCGCTTCGATCGCACCGAGCGGCAGACGCACGCGCGCATCGAGGCCGAGGAGCGCGCCGCGCGCGGCCTGCCTCCCCGCTCCTCCTGACCTGGGCGCGCGCCGCCCGGTCGCCCGGTTCCGCGCGGCTTCGAGCCGCACCCGGCGATGTCCTGATCAGCCGCTACTGTGGACGAAGTCGCCGTCCGGCGGCGGATTCCGTGCGGAAGAGGCGGCATGTGGTCTCAGTCGTGGCCCTGGTGGGTCGGCGCCTTCGCCGTCGCCGTCGACCTCACGATCCGCGTGATCGCGATCATCGTCGTCCCGCGCAATCGCCGTCCCACGGCCGCCACGGCCTGGCTCCTCGCGATCTACTTCATCCCGTACATCGGGGTGCTGCTGTTCCTGCTCATCGGGAATCCGCGGCTGCCCAGGGCGCGGCGGAAGAAGCAGGACCTCATCAACGAGACCATCGCCGAGGTCACGAAGGACCTGCACCTCGGCGTGTCCGACGTGCAGATGCCGGAGAGCCTCGCGTCCCTGGTGCGCATGAACCAGCGCCTCGGGGCCCTGCCCCTGTTCGGCGATAACGGTGCGCACCTGATCTCCGAGTACCAGGAATCCCTCGACGCGATGGCCGACGCGATCCGCGAGGCCACCGAGTTCGTGCACGTGGAGTTCTACATCCTGCAGTCGGACGCCTCGACGGACAATTTCTTCCGCGCGCTCGAGGAGGTGGCCGCCCGCGGCGTGCCGGTGCGCGTGCTGCTGGATCACTGGGCGAATCGCTGGAAGCCGCGTTACAAGCAGACGATCGCGCGGCTGGATGCGATGGGCGCCGACTGGCATCTGATGCTGCCCGTGCAGCCGCTCAAGGGGCGCACGCAGCGTCCTGACCTCCGCAACCACCGCAAGCTGCTCGTGATCGACAACGAGGTGGCCTTCCTGGGTTCCCAGAACGTCACCGATTCGACCTACAACCTGCCGAAGAACATCAAGCGCGGCCTGCACTGGGTCGACCTCATGGTGCGCGTCGACGGACCGGTCGTCGGGAGCGTCAATGCGGTGTTCCTCTCCGACTGGTACAGCGAGACCGATGATGTGCCGGAGTCGGTCGCGTTCGCGCCGACCGAGAGCGGCAGCGGCGACCTGGACTGCCAGATCGTGCCGTCGGGCCCCGGCTTCGAGGCCGAGAACAACCTCCGGCTCTTCCTCGGCCTGCTCTACGCCGCCAAGCGCAAGATCATGATCGTGAGCCCCTATTTCGTGCCCGACGAGGCGCTGCTGCTCGCCGTCTCCACGGCGTGCGACCGGGGACTCCAGGTCGAGCTGTTCGTGTCCGAGGAGGGCGACCAGGCGATCGTCTACCACGCGCAGCGCAGCTACTACGAGGCGCTGCTGCGGGCCGGCGTGCGGATCTGGATGTACCGCAAGCCGTACATCCTGCACACCAAGAGCCTGACGATCGACGACGACGTCGCGGTCATCGGATCCAGCAACATGGACATGCGCTCCTTCGGTCTGAACCTCGAGATCTCGATGCTCGTGCGCGGCGAGGAGTTCGTGCGGGAGCTGCGCGAGGTCGAGGACCGGTATCGCTCGCTCAGCCGCGAGCTCACTCTCGAGGAGTGGATGCAGCAGCCGCTGCGCTCGACCGTGCTCGACAACCTGGCCCGGCTCACCTCCTCGCTGCAGTAGCGGGTATGGCCGGAGCTTCGCCGGAACATGGCCGACGGGGCATGGTGAGGGGCAGCGGTGCTGGATAGCATGAGCGCATGAGGATCCGCACCGCTCTGGCCATCGCGGCGCTCGCCGCCTCCGCGACGTTCGCTCTGGCGGGTTGTGCCGCGCTCGAACCGGTCAGTCCTCCCGTGCCCACCGCCGATTCGACCTCGTCTCCCGCGCCGTCCACCGACCCGTCGGCGGCCTGGCTCGACGGCGGGCGCGGGATCGGTCTCGTCACCTTCGGTTCCTCGTCGCTCGCCTGCACTCCGGCCGCACAGGACGTGACCGCCGACGGGCAGACGATCACGGTGACGCTCGCCGATCCGGATCCGAATGCCGCGTGCACCATGGACTTCGCGCCGCGCGCGACGTTCGTCGCCGTGCCGGAGAGCGTGGACCCCACCAAGGATGTGACGGTGCTCTTCGACGGCGGCGGCTTCCAGGGGCGGCTGCCGCTCGCGGGCGGCAGCGGACTCCGCACCGGTGGCAGCAGCGACGGCAAGCCCAGTGCCGGCTGGTTCTCCGACAACGGCATCCTGCTGCTCATCTGGGGCTCCTCGACCTGCCGTCCGGTCGTGAGCGATCTCGTCGAGGACCAGGACGGGAAGGGCGCGACGGTCACGTTCCAGACCGACACCACCCAGGTCTGCACGATGGACTTCGTGCCCCGGATCACCGTGCTCGGGGTCAACGCGCCCGCCGACCCGGCCGGCTACGCCCTCACGCTCAAGGGCGACCACCTGGACGGGAAGGTCACGGTCATCGGCTGACGCCGGATCAGGTCGGGCTGATCACGTGCCCGGCCGGCACGGCCACCAGAAGCGCACCCGGATCGATGCGGCACCGGATCCGCACGGCCTCGCCGAACTCGTCACCGTCGAGTTCGACGGGGGCGGGCTCGGTGGTCGCGGCGTCGGCGTCGACCCCCTGGAGGTAGCGGATCGAGCCGCCGGATCCGGTGAGCTCGATCATCCGACGGCCGGCCTTGCTGCGCCGAAGCACCGAGTTCTGCCACCACACGGTGCGCCAGACGGCCAGCCAGCCGAACGGTCCGCGGGCCTGGATCACGGCGACGTCGAGGTTGCCGTCCGTGATCGAGGCGTCGGGGATCAGCGCGATGCCCGCGGGCAGCGCGCCGCAGTTCGCGAACAGCATGCTGTGCACCTTGACCGAGTGCAGCTTGAGGTCGTCGACGGCGTACATGATGCGGAACGGCTTCGCACCGGGCAGCGAGCGTGCCGCGCCGTCGACGTAGGCGACCCAGCCCACCGACTTCTTCAGGCCGGGACGGGTGTTCGCGATCATGTGCGCGTCCAGCCCGATGCCCGCGAGCACCACGAAGCCGTGCTTCTGCACCTCCCCGTCGGCGCGGGTCAGCTCGGCCCAGCCGATGTCGACCGGGTGCCGATCCCCGTGGAAGACCGCGTCGATCGCGGCGGAGGGCGCGGCCAGGGCGAGACCGAGGTTGCGCGCGAGCAGGTTGCCCGTGCCGCTCGGCACGATCGCGAGCGGCACGCCGGTGCCCGCCATCGTCTCGGACACCGCGCGGACCGTGCCATCGCCGCCGGCGACCAGCACCGCCGCGGCGTCGTCGGCCAGCGCGATGCGGGTGGCCTCCTGGCCCGGATCCTCGACCGAGGTCTCGATGATGAGCGGAGTGTCCCAGCCCGCCTGCGCCGAAAGCGTGCGCAGCAGCTCGACGAGCTTGGGGGCGTCGGCCTTGACCGGGTTGACGACGAGTGCGGCGCGGGGGCGTCCGGCAGCGTCAGTCATGCGCACAGCCTATTCCGGAGGACCGCATCCCCGGTTTCGAAGCGCGTGAATGACCGCATCGGGCCGACGAGCCGGCCCGGCGCGCACGGCGGAGCGGGCGGTCCGGGGGCGGAGAACCCCGGCGCGTCGCCTGGCTAGACTTGACGGGTGATCGACCTCGCCCTTCTCCGCGACGAGCCCGAGCTCGTCCGTCAGTCCCAGGCCGCGCGCGGCAACGCGCCGGAGACCGTCGATGCGGCGATCGAGGCCGACCGATCGCGCCGTGCCGCGCTCGCGGCGTTCGAAGAGCTGCGCGCCGAGCAGAACGCGTTCGGCAAGCAGGTCGCGAAGGCGCCGAAGGACGAGAAGGCCGCTCTCGTCGCGCAGGCGAAGGATCTCGCCGAGCGTGTGAAGCAGGCGCAGGCCGCGTCGAACGAGGCCGCGGAGGCCGCCGCCGACGCGCTCTCCGCGATCGAGAACGTGATCGTCGACGGCGTGCCCGCCGGCGGCGAGGACGACTTCATCGAGCTGCGTCGCGTAGGGGAGACCCCGACCTTCGACTTCGAGCCCCGCGATCACCTCGCGATCGGCGAGCTGCTCGGCGCGATCGACATGGAGCGCGGCGCGAAGGTCTCCGGCGCCCGGTTCTACTTCCTGACCGGGATCGGCGCTCGTCTCGAGATCGCGCTCATGAATCTCGCGCTGGACAAGGCGCTCGGCGCCGGGTTCACCCCGATGATCGTGCCCACCCTCGTGCGGCCCGAGATCATGCAGGGCACCGGTTTCCTCGGCAAGCACGCCGACGAGGTCTACCACCTCGACAAGGACGACGACCTGTACCTCGTCGGCACGAGCGAGGTCGCGCTGGCGGGCTATCACTCCGGCGAGATCGTGGATCTGACCCGCGGCGCCCTGCGCTACGCAGGGTGGTCCACCTGCTACCGCCGCGAAGCCGGCTCCTACGGCAAGGACACCCGCGGGATCATCCGCGTGCACCAGTTCAACAAGCTGGAGATGTTCGTCTACACGACGCCCGAGGACGCCGAGGCCGAGCACCTGCGTCTCGTCGCGCTGCAGGAGGAGATGCTCACCGCCCTCGGCCTGTCCTACCGGGTGATCGACGTCGCCGCCGGGGATCTCGGATCCAGCGCCGCGCGCAAGTACGACATCGAGGCCTGGGTGCCCACGCAGGGCGCGTTCCGCGAACTCACCTCCACCTCGAACTGCACCACGTTCCAGGCGCGCCGCCTCGACATCCGGCACCGTCCAGGTGCGGCGGCCGGCGCGGCCGAGGGCGGGACGAAGACGCAGCACGTCGCCACGCTGAACGGCACGCTCGCCACCACGCGGTGGATCGTCGCGATCCTGGAGACGCATCAGCAGGAGGACGGATCCGTGCGGGTGCCGGAGGTCCTGCGGCCCTATCTCGGCGGACTCGAGGTGCTCCGGCCGCTGAACGCGGAGGACGCGGCGGGGGCCGAGGGCGCATGACGAACGCCTGGCTCGTCGCCCTCGACATCGACGGCACCATCCTGCTGCAGGACGAGACGATGAGCCCTGGCGTGGTGGACGCCGTGGGCCGTGCCCGCGACGCCGGGCACGAGGTCATGCTCGCGACCGGGCGCAGCTGGATGGGCACGCACCGCTTCCTCGACCAGCTCGAGATCCGCCCCGAGTTCGTGGTGTGCTCGAACGGCGCGGTCACGATGCGCCGGAGCGGATCCGCCGCGGAGGACGCCGCCGACGGTCCCGCGGTGGACGCATACGAGCGCTGGAACGTGGAGACGTTCGATCCCGCCGCCGTGCTCTCGCTGCTGCACGACCGCCTGCCCGACGCGCGGTACATGGTGGAACTCGGATCCGGCCAGCGCCTCTACACCGCGGAGCTCGACGACTGGACGCTCGACGGCGGACGCAAGGTCGGCTTCGCCGAGCTGAGCGCCCAGGAGGTCTCGCGCGTGGTCGTGGTGTCGCCGGGGCACGATGAGGACGACTTCCACCGTCTCGTGCAGGACGCCGGGCTCAACGAGGTCTCCTACGCGATCGGCTGGACCGCGTGGCTCGACATCGCGCCGCGCGGCGTCGACAAGGGCACGGCGCTCGCGCGCGTGCGGGAGTCGCGGGGGCAGGTCGACGACCGCGTGATGGTCGCCGGCGACGGCCGCAACGACCTCGGCATGTTCGCCTGGGCGCGCGCGCTCGGCGGGCGCGCCGTGGCGATGGGCCAGGCCCCGGACGAGGTCAGGGCAGCGGCCGGGGAGGTCACCGACGACGTCGAGGACGGCGGGCTCGCCACCGCGATCGAGCGGATCGTGCTGAGCGTTCCCGTGGTGCCCTGATCCCCTTCTGCCCCGTCATCAGGCCTTCACTCAGCGCCCGTCCAGGGGGCCCGCGGCACAATGGAGAAGCGCTCACAGGGCGCTACCCGGTTCTCCGTTAGACTCGACGCCTGTTCGGTGTGTGCATGCACGCCGAGGAGAGTTGTCCGAGCGGCCGAAGGACCTGGTCTTGAAAACCAGTGGGCAGCAATGTCCCGTGGGTTCGAATCCCACACTCTCCGCTGAGTGAGCGCAGGGTGGCGCGGTTCACCCGCTGAATCCTGAAAGGCACCGTGTGAGCGCGATGACCCGATCCCGACGCCCCGTCGCCGGGCACGGCCAGCTGCGCAGGCCGACCGCCTGGAGCCAGCTGATGAAGATGCTCGGCATCACGGCGATCGTGGTGCTGGTCTCCGGCGTCGCCGTGGCGTCGTATGTCGCGTACGACCTCGGCACGACCTTCAGCGCGAACGCCGTCGCCCTGGACGGCGAGAAGTCGGTGCCGCCGGACATCGGTGCGATCAAGGGCGGCGTGAACATGCTGCTCGTCGGCAGCGACATTTGTGAGCCGGACTTCGCGGGCGGCTTCGGCGACCGCTGTTCGGATCCGGAGAACGCGGGCGAGCGTAATGATACGAACTTGCTGCTGCACATCTCGGACACTCCGCGCCGTGTGACGGTCATCACCTTCCCGCGCGACCTCATGGTCCCGATCCCGTCGTGCGTCGACTCCAACGGGAACGACACGAGCCCGGCCTCGAAGCAGCAGATCAACACCACTCTGGACGCTGGGGGTCTGAAGAATGGCCTGGCGTGCGTCCATCGCACGATCAGCAAGCTCTCAGGGCTCGACATCCAGTTCGCTGCGAAGATCACCTGGGGCGGTGTGATCAAGATCACCGATGCCATCGGCGGCGTCGATGTCTGCGTCGCGAACGGAATCACAGATCCCGACACCGCGCTCAACCTCGCGCCGGGAACACACACGTTGCAGGGTTATGAGGCGCTGCAGTTCCTTCGCACGCGGCATGGCGTCGGCGACGGCAGCGACCTGGGGCGGGGAAGCAATCAGCAGGTGTATATGTCCTCGCTCGCCCGCAAGATGGTCTCGGGGCAGGTGCTGGGCAATCCGGCCACGCTGCTCAAGCTCGCGAACACCGTGATGTCGAACGTCACGCCGAGCACGACCTTGACCAGCCCGACCCTGCTCGTGCAGATCGCGCTGGCGATGAAGGACGTGCCGCTGGATCAGATCAACTTCGTCAACTATCCCGTTCTCACCGACCCGGACGACCCGAACAGAGTCGTCCCGGACTACGACAGCGCCGATCAACTGTGGGCAGCCCTTGCTGCGAACCAGGCGATCCAGGTCGCCGGCCAGCGCGACGACGCCGTCGTCTCCGCGACGCCGACGCCAACGGATCCCGCGACGACGGATCCCGCGACGACGGATCCCGCGACAACGGATCCGTCCGCGGCGCCGACGCCCGGCGCGACGTCGGGTCCGGTCCAGTTGCCGAAGAACATCTCCGGCCAGTCGGCGGCGCAGCAGACCTGCTCGAACGGCAACGGCTACAACGGCTGACGCGGAGCGCCGGGAGACCACGGCTGCCGCCGCCGCGCAGTGCGCTGCATGCCAGCGCCCATCGACCTTCTCGGTAGGCCACGAGGCACAAACGCACCTCGTGCGGGTCGGTGTCGCGTAGAGAGAAGCGATGCGCATCGAACAACAACGGCCGCTCGACGACCAGCAGCGCATGCCGGCGTCGCGCATGCCGAAGTGCTGAGCGGGAGCAAGGTGCTAGGTGCCGGGGCGCAAGGAGTCTTCGGCCTCATGGAGGAGAGCCGAAGACTCCTTGGCGCTTGGAGTTCTGGCTTAGATCCCCAACGAATATCCGTGTGTGCAGATCGAACCGCCACCCCACCACTTGAGGTAGGCGCGAGTGGTGGGTCCGTAGACGCCGTCAACGCCAATGCCTTCGACGCTCTGGGCATACATCAGTGCATTGTATGTAGCGTTGCCGAAGGCGCCATCTTCGACGAGGCCACGCCCGTAGCACCTGTTGAGGGTCTGCTGAAGAACCGTCACAGCAGAGCTGTTGTTCCCTGCTTCCAGCACGCAGTTGAGAGTGTTTCCGGTCCGGGGAACCTTGTACCAGGCCCCAGGGCGGGTGATGTTCTCGTAGCTGTCGCAATAGGTCGCACCCAGGAGGCTCACGGACTTGAGGGCTTCAAGGTATGCCTTGTCGCCGGACCCGAACGTGGCCTCTGCATTGTCGATGGCGACGTTCCATGTGGTGTCGTTCACGCCGTTGGGGGCCGCCAGGTCGTTGACCCTGAACGTCGTCACACCGGTGACGGCGGTGATGTCCGCGGGGTCGGGAGTCCGTTCCTCGGCTGTCGCAGGTGAAGCGAACAGCCCGATTCCGACGAGCGCGATCGTGGCGGCCAGCATCCCCCGATGCGTCAACTTGGAAAACTTCATTGCTTCCTCCGATCGTCCCGGAGAGCTGCGATCACTTCGATCGGAGCTTCTTCCTGGGAGTTACGCTGAACCTACAGGGAGCCCCTCGGATTCTCAAAGGCTCGCGACAGCGCTTCTAAAGCAAATTGATAGGCTTCGTGCAGCTGGATGCGGTGCTGAGGTGCCTGCTCGCGGGGTCTGCATCGAATCCGCTGCCGGCTGTTTCTGTCCATTGCGGATCAGGGGGCATTCCGGGCTGCGGATCCACCTGGTTCGCGCGGTGCCTGCGGACCCGTTAGGATGGACCCTGGTGTTCGGCGAGCCGGACATCTGGAGACGTCGCATAGTCAGGCCTAGTGCACCACCCTGCTAAGGTGGAGTCCTCGCAAGGGGACCGAGGGTTCAAATCCCTCCGTCTCCGCCGTGAAATACCTGATCAGGAGCGGTTTTCTTTCCCTCCGTCCGGCGCTGTCAAGCCCTCATTTGGTGTGAGGAATGGTTGCGCAGACTCCCCTGGGGTGACAACGGGGGAGTGCGGGCTCGCGATGCATAGGCGATTCGCTGCGGATCGATGCGGTTTCGATCCATGATTCGCGGCACTGTGCTCCTCGCCGCAAGGGTGGTGTCCTTAGTCTCTGCGGCACGGTGTGCGCGACAGGCACGCAGAGCGCGGGCGGCTACTCGAGTAGTTGGGGCTCTCGGGGCAGAACTGGGCCACAGTGGCTCAGAGATTTCCGTCTCAGCGTGGGGCGGCCCGTCTTCGAGCACCGGGCTGTTGGGCATCGTCGTGGCCGATCGGGCAAGGTCGCCCAGACTCCCGATATTCTGTGGATTGCCTTTGAAGCACGGGACTTGAGAGAGAAGATGGGGCGAATGAGCGCAAAGACGCGTGAGGATAGGAGTTGGTTTGTCGTCGACGCACCGGTCGATGACGTCGCCCTCGATGCCTTCGGACACGATGACATCGCGGACAACCTTCACCGAATGGTCGTTGAGCCAACCTCGCACCGGCGGATGATCGGACTGTTTGGCCAGTTCGGTGTGGGTAAGAGCACCGTAATCGAGCTGCTGCGTGCGAAGCTTCGAGGGCGGCGGGACCTCGGTCTGATCAGGATATCTGCAGAGCGCCATGAGCCGGTGGGGTTCCATCGGGCAGCGGTCTACGCATTCGCGGAAGCCCTTGTCTCAGCAGGGCAGGTCACGGTGAAGGAAGCGGATGAGATCCTTGAGCCGCTACGCAGTGCGCAGTCCACATCCATCTCTGACGTGGCGCTATCGCCACTGGGCCGCCTGGCAACACAGATTCAGAGCGCGCTGAATATTTCCAAGTCCCGGTTTCTGCTGTATGTCGCTGGAGCGATCGTGGTCGCCGGTATCGCCGTCGGCGTACTGTCGGCGGTGATTCCGGCAGAGTGGTGGAAGAACATCTCCGGGTTTGTGATCCCCATGATCACCACCACAGCCTTCTTTGGTCCGTTCATCTGGCTCGGCAGCAGCCTCAAGTTAGGTTCTCTGGATGTGGGCGGTCTGTTCGCATCGGGCGCGAGGGTTACACAGCGTGCGAAGGTCGAGGCTGCCGACGAACAAGAACAGGCGTTCGCCGAGCTGGTCGCAAGGGCCAAGACTCGTCTTGTTGTCGCTGTTGACGACATCGACAGGCTTTCCAAAGACCAGATCCTGGCCGCGTTGAACGCAATTCGAAGCTTCCAGCTAACATGCAAAAAGGAGCGTCAACCGATCTTCATCGTCTCTATCGATGAAGAGATCGTCCGCACGGCGATCGAAGAGGGCGAATCTGCCAGCACCCCCGACGCGCAGGAGTTCCTGAACAGGCTCTTTACCTTGCGTCAAGAGGTGCCCGTCCACGAAACGTTCGATCTGCGTGACTACGCCCGAAACCTGTTGACCGCGCAGGCTCCCAGCCTCGCTGCCGCCCTGGGGACCACGATCGGGGATGTGATCATGATGCTCATCCATGACGACGTCACCGATCCACGTCACGTCGTTCGACTCATCAACGCGTTCAGTAGCGACTATCGACTCGCCCGTGCACGTGAGCTCCGTACTGGCGCACGAGCCATCCGCGACGGGCTCGTCACCGGGCACCTCGATCTGCTCGCCCGAGTCGTCGTCCTCAAGACGGACTACCCGACCTTCTTCCGCGCGATCCTTGACAATGTTGACCTGATCGACATGGCATCGCGGGCCTCCTCAGTCGATTTCCCGGAGGAGGAACGATTGACGTTGCGTGACGCCGGGTTCGACACTGCTGCGCAGGCTCACACATCCCTCTACCGCTATCTGTCGCGAACTGCGGGATGGGGGCCGGAAGGCGTCGATCTGATTCCGTTCCTCTACCTCGGTCAGGACCGCTTCAGTCAGACGCTTGGCAACGTCCAGGCTCGCCGAGTTCGATCCGCGCTGGCCAACAATCAGTCGGCCGAACTGGTCCGTCTTGCGGGCGAAGCCAGCGCTGCAGGGGCGGACGCGGCCCGCTCGTTCCAGGAACTGCTGTTGTCGGTGCTTCGACAACTCGATCCGGCTGAGCAGAGTAATGCCGTTGCAGCTTTGCTCGCAGTCGCGGCCAGCAGCGAGACACTCCGTAGTCCAGACCTCGCGCGCGCCGTCGCGGCCCTCATTGGACGTAACCCCGCCCGACTCACTGACGTTCGTGGCGCCATGGCCCTCGCTCCGATTGCGCCCGTCAACTCTGCTCGCATTCTTGTGAGCGCGATCCTCAACGTTACTGACATTGAGCGTGACATCGACGTGTGGCGGCAACGTGAGCAGCTTATCAAGGCTGTGGGAAGTGATCGGTTCCAGGACTGGACGACCCAGCGCATAGCGAGCATTGGCTCGTGGGAGAGCTTGGCGGCGTGGGATCACGACGACCTTGACGATGATGCCGCGAGCGGGCTGCTGTGGCAAGCGGTGCAACTTGCCGCCAGCAGCGAGGAGAATAGTGTCGCGGACGACACCGATCTCGCCACCGTTCGTTCTATCGCACGGCGCGTTTCGAGCCCCCGACCGCCGGCCGATGAGCAGGTCCTGAAAGATGCCGTGGCTCGGCCTGCAGACATGTATGAGAGTGCGATCGCGCTGCACGCTTCCGCGCACCTCGATCTCACAGACAAACAACTATCCGCTCTGTCCTACTCGATGTTCAGGAAGAGTATGGGGGCCCTCGATGAGGATGCCGAGCCGTTGGACGAGGTGCGAGACGAAGCGGCAGCGCTCGCAATAAGGGCCGCTACTGACGCTCCCCAATGGGGAGATGGAGAAAAGGAGCAGCGAATCTCGTCCGCTGGTGTGGTCGCAGACTTCGTCGCAGGGTGGATCACGGACAGTGAGTTCCCGGCCTCAGAAGGGTTGCCGGTGCTCGACGCCATGGTGGCGCACGGTGCTCCAGGTCAGACAAAGCTTGCTGTCGCGATCTTCACTGCCTGGTCCGAGGACCCCGAAGGCACCGACAGTGCAGGGAAGGATCTAGCTGACGTAGGGGCGGGACTCTCCCGTCTCGCCGATGCGCTTGATCCGCTCGCACGAAGGACTGTGCATGACCAGTGGACGAGCCTGTTCAGCCTAGCGGGTGCACCCCAAACTGCGGCATTGCTGGTTCCCACATTCCTCGCGCACGCTCAGTCCGTGGACTGGAGCGATGACGCACTCACTGCGTTGGTGCCGTGGTTCAGCACCAGTTACGACTTCACGGGAGCTCCTGCCGAGGCCGCGACCCTCATTTTGGGCGCCGGGCGCGTGACGGACGCAGTCGAAGGACAGCTCGTTGATGCGCTCACGACGATCGCGGCATCCGGAGGAACCTATCGACAGCGGGCATTGGCGGCGGCGTCAAAGTTGCCGTGGTCCGCACAGGCTTTGCCGATTCTGGCAACGAACTTTGAACGCTACATTCCAGAATTCGATGATGAGGACTTCTGGAGGCTGCTGGACTTGCAATTCCTTCGCGGCACGATCAACCCCGCGTTCATTGCGCAGATCGACAATGAGATCCGCACCGCCGCGCCCAATGCGGCTATGGTCACCCGCGCTAAGCAGCTCGCCACGCAACTTCCCTTGGAAAGTGCCGTCCCGCTAGCGATAGCTAGCGGGACTGAGTCTGCTCTCACGACAATCGCTGCACGTCGTCACGAGCTGGCCGACGAGTCTGCGGCGGAAACCTGGGCGGCAATTCTTCTCGAAGCGGGCGGCGCAGCTGTGCCGACCGCTACCCGCCGGACCCTCGCCCATATTCTTGCCTCCGCCGATCAAGGCCTGTACGACGCAGCTGTTCTCGAGCTCCTCGACGAAACATTGGACAGCGGTGGAGAAAAGTACGCATCGGTCTGGTCCTACATCACTTTGGAGTTACGCGACTCAAGCCGCGACATCATCCGTGCCCGTGTCGCTGCATCGCTTCTTACCGGGGAACGAGAGGCCAAAGCTGCCTGCATCGTCCTCGCTGCCACCCAAGTAGACGCTCAGCTTGATGAACTCCTCGCAGATGACGTCCGTGAAGCCATGCGTCACTGGGTCGCCACAGTACCAAACCGCACACTCGCAGCCCGGATGGCTACTGCCGTAGGCGGCAGTACGCACAGTCGCCGACGTGCATTGTCCTCTTGGAATCGCAAACCACGTATAGCAGAGCGAGCAGCGGCCTACCAGGCAGCAGCCGATGCGCTAGCGCGCTGACAACTTGCGGTCGTCGGTGAGGACAATGATGCAGGCGGCTTGGCCTCGAAGGCGTAGCCGAGGCGTTGGCTATACCCAGTCTATGATTTGGGCTCAAGAGAAGCGCCACAATTCGCGCCCGTGCTCGACACTAATGCTGCAACTCCGTTGAGCGCTACTTACGCAAGCTCAAGCAAGGGGCGTGACATTGAGATGAGAGCAGACTTCCTCCTGATTGCCGCCCCCATTTCGGCCCGGAACCGGCTCAGTCTCGTTTCGGGAGGTCTACCTCTGTCGGTGACTCGCCGTGTTCAAACCGCGCGGCGCGCGCAGATGCAATGGCGTTGAGCACGCCCAATCCGAAGGATTTCCTCGCCGCCCGCTCCGTTCGCATGTGGCCACCGAAGATCTGGGCCCCCGTGTCCTCACACAACTCCGTCTGTTGAAACCAGTACTCGTCTGCGACCTGGTACCGCTTGGGCGTGTGGTCATCGAAGTACACTGCCTTGAATGCCCCTTCATCCAGGCCTCGGGTGAAACAATTGAATAGCCTGAGAGTGGGAATGCCGGTGAGTAGGATTACTGGACTGCCTGTCTGATCTGCGAGTCCGCGGGCTAGTTGAACGTGTTTGCCCTCGAACATGTCGACGTCTGCACCTTTGACTTCGACGAAGGTACTCTCGTCGTTCGGGTGGAGCAGCTTGAAGTCAGGCAGGTATGGTGTGCCGTTAATGACGTACCCCTCGGGCTCGTAGTCCCAACGAATCCTGAGTACATCGAAGAACACCGCCCAGCGTGCTTCCAATCGTGACCGGAAGCGGTAGCCCTTGTAGTGAGTTTGGATCGCTCGCGGCTGGATCACGCGGATCCCCCTTCCTGGTTGTCGGCTGGTGACTATTCTCCGACCCGACCATGTGCTGCCGGGCGTTCGTCGCGGTCCCTGCCGCGACGACACAAGCCCAAACAGAGCAAGGCCATCCGGGAACCGTGGTCAGCCGAGAGTGTCGAGTCCGTTGGGCGATGGTGCTGTCCGTAGACTCCGGATGGTGGGGACGGACCGGGAAGATGTGACGACGTGGGATTTTCTACGTGTCGAGACTCGTGGTGCGTCGGAGAAGGTGTGGCTGGCGGAGCCCGGTGGTTCGTCGATGCGTCCTGAGACGCATTGGCTGTTCAAGCCAGCGACTGTGCAGAGCAATGGCAATCGGCAGGTGGGCGACTGGGCGGAAGCTGTCGCGGCCACCATCGCGTGGGATCTGGGTGTTCCGGCTGCCGATGCTCGGATAGCCGTACGTAGTGGGATCGAAGGTGTCATCACGCGGAACGTGAGGCCGGCCGCGTACGACATGGACACGGGGCGGCTCGCGATGCTGGATCGGATCGACGTTCATCTGCGCGACTCTCTGCGGGATCGCTCCGCGTCGATAGGCCACTCTCTCGACAACATCCGGCGAACCCTGGATGGGTATGGGGCGCCACCGCAGGCAGCGTCGTGGGCCGGGTGCACGGCGTATGACGTGTTCGTCGGGTATCTGGTGCTTGACGCACTGATCGGAAACAGTGACCGCCACGAGCAGAATTGGTCCGTGCTCCGGGCTCGATCGAGCGAAGGCCCGGCCGATGCACTGGCGCCCGCGTACGATATGGAGGCGAGCTTAGGCTTTCAGTTGACGGATGCCGCGAGGATAGCCCGTCTTCGCGATCCAGCTGCACTTGAGGCGTACGCGTCGAAAGGGCTGGCGCGCCGGTTCGACGGGGATCTGAAGACTTCGCTGGTTGATCTTGCGGCGCGAGCTGGACAGAACTGTACGGATACGGGAAGAGCCCGCCTCGCAGGTCTGTTGGAAACAGTAGCGCGTGCTGATTTTGAGGCGTTGCTTGCCGGTCATGGTGGAGTGTCGGAGGCCACGCGTAGGTTCGCAGGTGCAGTGTTGGAGATTAATGGAAGGAGGATCCAAGATGCCATCCGTGCTTGAATCGCCGGTTGCTGATGCCGTGACTGAGACAGATTTGCTCGTGCTCTGGCAGCAGCCGAGCACCCGCGCGATGATTCCTGTCGGGGTCCTGACATTCGATGGCGAGACCTACACGTTCGACTACCTTCCCAACGTCGCTCATGTTGCGGAGTTTCGGCCGTTGCTTGGCTTCCGTGATCTCACGAAGAGCTACAAGAGCGATGAACTCTTCCCGTTGTTCCGTGAGCGAGTGCTTGACCCCACGCGTCCGGACTTTGTCCGTGTGGTCGATGAGTTGAGCCTCGATCCCGCATCGGCGACACCATGGGAGCAACTTGTCCGTTCAGGGGGATCTTCGGAAGGGGACACGCTTCAGGTCACTCCTTTCCCTCGCGAGAGCGCCGAGGGTTGGACCTGCACCGCGTTGGCAGCAGGAGTTCGGTATCTTGCGAAGAAGTCTGTCGAGACGACCGACGGCTGGACGCGTCTGTACTCGGATGATGAACTCGAAACGGTCCTGGACGGGATTGTCCCCGGTCAACCGCTCCGCGTTGTCTCAGAGGTCGGGAACGACTACAACGTCGACGCTCAATTGTTCTTCACGGAACAAGATGAGCCGGTTGGCTATGTGCCGGACTGGCTTGCGAAGCTCACGGCTCCTTGCCTCCGAGGTGGAACAAGCGTCCGCGCGGTTGTCGACCGGATCAACGGCCTGAGCGCGGGTTGGCACCTCCGCATGCTCGTTACTCTCCATGTAGGGGAGTCCTTCGCGGACCTCCAAAGCCGGCTCGACACCGCTACTCGCTCCTACTGATCTACGGGCACGTGTGAATCGCGCCAGGTGCCGGATCTGCACAGCCGCCCAGGGGAGTTTCAGGGGAGTGAGGAATCTGTGCAGTGCGAAAGACCGCGCGCATGAGCTGCAATCACCCGCAGGATCACGCGGCGTAGTTGCCTGACGAGGCACTGCTAAGGTGGAGTCCTCGCAAGGGGACCG
>JAITLM010000218.1 GCA_031277885.1 Microbacterium sp. | reverse complement strand
GCCGACGTCACGATCCGCGACGGCGACGGCGTGCTGCCGCGCGACCTCGCGGCCTCCCGCGGGTACCGCGACATCGTCGCCGCGATCGACGGGGCCTGAGCCCGGCCCCGAGCCGTCCCGGGCCTGACCCTCGGCCCCGGGCCCGCACCGGCCCCGGTCCCGGCCCCGGTGTTGGGGCGCACTCTCCCGTTTTGGGGCGCACCACACCTGGACTCCCCGGCGGGACGCGCCCCAAACGGCAGAGGCGCGCCCCAAAAACCACGAGAGCGCCCGGGCCGAGCCCGGCTCAGTCGAGGAAGATGTCCGGGAACAGCTGGTCGTCGGGGGTGCCGGGGACGGCGGCGTATCCGGAGAAGTCCGTGACACCCGCAGCCTGGAGCACGTCCTCCACGATCAGCGTCTGGCCGGTGTACTCGCGGGCGGGCTGGGCGAGCACGGCGTAGGCGGCGTCGGCGTACACCTCGGGCGTGCGGCTGACCTTCATCATCCGGTCCCCGCCCAGCGCGAACTGCACCGCGGCCGTGGCGATCGTCGTGCGCGGCCACAGCGTGTTCGCGGCGATGCCGTCCTTCGCGAACTCGGCCGCCAGACCGAGCGTCGCCATCGTCATGCCGTACTTCGCAAGCGTGTACCCCGTGTGCGCGCCGAGCCAGCGGGGCGTGATGTTGAGCGGCGGCGACAGCGACAGGATGTGCGGGTTCGGGGCGTCCGTGAGCACCGGGACCGCGGCGCGGGACAGCATGAACGTGCCGCGCACATTGACGTCCTGCATGAGGTCGTACTTCTTGGCGGCGAGGTCGAGGGATCCCGACAGGTCGATCACGCTCGCGTTGTTGACGACGATGTCGATGCCGCCGAACTCGCCCTGCGTCTTCAGCACGGCCTCGGTCACGCTCTCGTCGTCGCGCACGTCCCCGAGGATCGGCAGCGCCTGACCGCCCGCCGCGCGGATCTGCTCCGCCGCGGTGTGGATCGTGCCCTCGAGCTTCGGATGCGGGGTGTCGGTCTTCGCGAGCAGCGCGATGTTGGCGCCGTCGGCCGCCGCACGCAGCGCGATCGCGAGGCCGATGCCACGGCTGCCGCCGGACATCAGGATGGTCTTGCCCGCGAGGGGCCTGTCGGTGGTCAGCGCAGTCTCGGTCATGTCTTCCTCGGGTTCGTGGGTCGGCGGGCGGATCCGGATCCGCTTACTTCGGCGCCATCCGGATCGCGCCGTCGAGGCGGATCGTCTCGCCGTTCAGGTAGCCGTTCTCGACGATCTGCTGCACGAGCGAGGCGTACTCGTCGGGGCGGCCGAGCCGGGCCGGGTAGGGCACCTGCTCGCCGAGCGAGTCCTGCGCGGCCTGGGGCAGGCCCGCGAGCATCGGGGTCTCCATGATGCCGGGGGCGATCGTGCACACGCGGATGCCGTAGCGCGCGAGCTCACGCGCGATCGGCAGCGTCATGGCGTGCACGCCCCCCTTCGACGCCGAGTACGCGGGCTGTCCGATCTGGCCGTCGAAGGCCGCGACGCTCGCCGTGTTCACGATGACGCCGCGGTCGCCGCCGTCCAGAGGCTCGTTCTTCGAGATGACGGCGGAGGCCTGCGAGATCACGTTGAACGTGCCCACGAGGTTGATCCGGACGATCCGCTCGAAGCCTGCGAGGTCGGCCGGGTTGCCGTCGCGGTCCAGCACCTTGGCGGGCGGGGCGATGCCGGCGCAATTCACCACGATGCGCAGCGGGGCCGCGGCCTGTGCGGCGGCGACGGCGGCGGCCACCTCGTCGGGGTTCGTCACGTCGGCCGGGGCGAAGACGCCGCCCAGCTCCTCCGCGATCTCGGCACCCTTCGAGCTCGGCAGGTCGATGATCGTGACGGTCGCACCGGCGGCGGCGAGGCGGCGCGCGGTCGCGAGGCCCAGCCCCGAGGCACCGCCGGTGACAAGGGCTCCGGATCCCTGGATCTGCATTGCCCACTCCTTTCGAACAGCTCTGTTCCTATGAGACGGCACGGCCTCTTTCAAGGTCTGCGACTGAGTCTCAGCTTACGTGAGTCTGCGTCTCACCCCGCACGCACGCTGCGCGCACACGGATCAGGATCCGATGGCGCAGTCGGCGGGGATCGTCGTCGATGCGAGCCTACGGCCCCGCACCCGGGTGCGGGGAGCACGGGAGCACCGCGCCGTCACTGGATCTGGCTGCTGTCGTCGACCTGCATCTCGTCGACCTGCGTCGGCTCGGGGATCAGCCGGAGTCCCCCCGGCGTGTTCGCCAGCTGGCTGAGCGCCTCGACCCACAGCCGGTTCAGGGGCGGTCGACGGCTGCCGTGGTAGGTGAAGACCATGTTGCAGGAGGGGTGGATCCAGACGGACGTGCGCCCATGCCCGATGCTCGGGTCGTCCTTCCAGGTGAAGTAGAACGGCTCCCCGCGGCGGAGTTTGTTGGCCACCACCATCTGCACGTGGGCCAGCGCACGGTCGTCCAGATCCGCATGCGTCCGGCCCTCGTAGCTGAATCTGCCCATCTCGCCCACCGTCTCCTCGAGTCGCTCCCGCGTATCGCCCTCCCCACATCATGGTCTGCGACGGGCAGGCGGGGAGTCACGGACACGATCGTCACGCAGACGCGGATCCTGGGCAGCTCCTGCCGCTCTGCAGGCACCTGCGCGAGGGCGACGAGCGCCGCCTTCGTCGTCGATGCCGCGCCCGCGGCAGCGCTAGACCCCACCGGCCGGGCTGTCAAGAGCCGTGACGCGGGTCGATGCAGGGCCCATCCTCGTCCGTGGACGAGGGGAGTGAGATGTCGATGACGACACCGGCCCGCTTCGAGATGCGCAGGCTCACGGAGAACGAATGGCTGATCCTGGACGACGGTTTCGACCGCACCGACGCGCGGCACACGGTCGCCTGCGTGAGCCGGGTCTCGGCGGCGCAGGTCGAGGTGATCTGGCTGCAACCCGTCGCCGAGCGGATCCGCTACGCCTCCGTCGCCGATGTGCTGGAGGCCGTGAAGAGCGCCTCGCCGCACCCCCTCGCCGGCGACGGACCGGTATGAGATGACAGCCCTTGCCATCCGGAAGCCCCCGCCGTCAAGCCCCTGTGCAGCGCTGATCGTCCCCGTCTACGGTGGGTCGGCGGTCGCAACAGCGACGCCTGGAAGGAGTCCGTCATGAACATCCTCTTCGTCATCATCATCGTCGTGGCCATCATCCTGGCCATCACGGGTGGTCTCGTGCAGTCCCTGAACTTCCTGCTCTGGGTCGGTCTGGTGCTGCTCGTCCTCGCGGTGATCGCCTGGCTGCTCCGGTCGATCACGGGTCGCCGGACGCCCTGACGGGCCCCAGGTCAGGAGACGGAGAGCCGGCGACGCCGGCTCTCCGTCTCCCCTGTACGGGCAGGATGGATCCATGAGCATCCCCGTCGACGACGTGACCGTTCCCGATCGCGTGCGGGAGCTGGCCGGATCCGCCGCCCTCACACCGGTGTGGGAGAACGGGATCGGCGGGTTCACGTTCCGCAGTGACGACGGCCGCTACCTGAAGTGGGGGCCACGGCATCGCGAGTCGACGATGCGCGCGGAAGCCGAGCGGATGCGCTGGGCGAGCGCGTGGACCCTCGTGCCGCAGGTCCTGGATCAGGGCGAGGATCGGACGCACGAGTGGCTCGTGACGGCGTCGATCCCCGGGCGCAGCGCCGTGGATCCGTCCTGGATCGCCCGGCCGGAGACCGCGGTGCGCGCGGTCGGATCCGCGCTGCGACAGCTGCACGACGCGCTGCCGGTCGCGGGATGCCCGTGGAGCTGGAGCGTCGAGGACCGGATCGCGAACGCCGCGGAGCGCGGGATCGCGGTGCCGGAACGCCTGCACGCGGCCCCGGCGATCGACCGCCTCGTCGTCTGCCACGGCGACGCCTGCGTGCCGAACACCCTGCTCGACGACACCGGTCGCGGCATCGCGCATGTCGACCTCGCCCTGCTCGGAACGGCCGACCGCTGGGCCGACATCGCGGTCGCCTCGATGAGCACCGAGTGGAACTACGGCCCCGGATACGAGGACCTCCTCATCGAGGCGTACGGCCTGGAGCCGGATCGCGAGCGCCTCGCCTACTACCGCGATCTCTGGGACGCGACCTGAGGCGTCGGCCAGGAACCGGGAGCGCCGGTTTCGCTCCCCACTTCCGAGTCGTCCCTGCCAGCGGACCCTATGGCGTGCGCTCACGGGGACGACTCGGAGGTGGGGCGGGGCCCACCCTGCGCCCCGCAAGCGAGCGAGGTCACTCGGCGCGGGAGCGGGCGTACTCCGCGTCCGTGACGTGCTCCTTCCAGACCGTCGTGGTGGCGGGATCCTCGCCTGCCTCGAGCATCGCGAGGTGCTCCATGAAGCAGTCCTCGGTGGCGCCGTGCCAGTGGTCCTGACCGGGAGGGGTGTAGAGCGTCCGCCCTGGATGCAGTTCGACGACGTGTCCCTCCCGATCGCCGACGAGGGCGACACCGCTCGTCACGCGCAGATACTGCCCGCGGGCGTGCGAGTGCCACGCCGTGCGGGCGCCGGGTGCGAACCGCACCAGGGCGACGGTCATGCGCTGGTCGGCTTCGTGCGGTGCGGCGATGCGGTCCAGCCACACATCGCCGTGGAACTGCTCCGGCGGGTTCTTGACCGTGGGCACGGCGGATTCGATGTTCATGTCGGCTTCTCCTCTGTTGTCACTTCTTCTTCTCTGAGTCGTCCCCCTGAGCGGACCCTATGGCGTGCGCTCAGGGGGACGACCGGAATCTGGTCTCGCCGTACATCCGGGTCGTCCCCGTGAGCGGACCCTATGGCGTGCGCTCACGGGGACGACCGGAATGCGGGGGTCACCGGCGAGCCGGGCGGATCCGCCGGGCCTCACTCGGTCGTGAGCAGGACCTTCGTGGCGCGGCGCTCGTCCATCGCGCGGTAGCCGTCGGCGGCGTCCTCGATCGACAGCGTCAGGTCGAACACGGCACCGGGGTCGATGCGCCGCTCGAAGATGAGATCCACGAGCTCCGGCAGGAAGCGGCG
>JAITLM010000199.1 GCA_031277885.1 Microbacterium sp. | reverse complement strand
ATCTCCCGCTGACCGCATCGCGCGCTCACCCCGGCTCGCCCCTCTTTCTGACCGCGAGACTCCAACTCCGCGACGAGACTGCGCGCCAAGAGCGCAGTCTCGTCGCGGAGTTGGAGTCTCGCGGTCTGCAGCTCATAGCCGGAGGGGGCAGACTGGATCCATGGCCGAAGCTGCAGAAACGCCCGTGCTCGCCGCCGACTCCGACGCCTCGCCCCAGGGTTTCACCCTGTGGGCCGTGTGGCGCCGCGACCCCTCCGCTCCCGTGGTCGAGTCCGACGCGACCGAGCTGGAGGACATCGTCCGCCTGATCGAGGACGGGGGGATCTCCGTCCGCGGCTTCTACGACGTCTCCGGCCTCAAGGCCGACGCCGACCTCATGGTCTGGCTGCACGGCCCCAGCCCCGAGGAGCTGCAGAAGGCCCTGCGCCGCCTGCGCCGCACCGAGCTCCTGCGCACCCTGCTGCCGACCTGGAACGTGATGGGCGTGCACCGCGACGCGGAGTTCAACCGCGCGCACGTGCCCGGCTTCCTGCGCGGCGTCGACGCCAAGGACTGGCTCTGCCTGTACCCGTTCGTGCGCACGCCCGAGTGGTACCTGATCGAGGAGGACGAGCGCCGCCGCATGCTCGCGGAGCACGGCCGCAAGGGCGCCGCATTCCGCGGGGTCATCGCCAACACGGTCGCCGCCTTCGCGCTGGGCGACTACGAATGGCTCCTGCCGCTCGAGGCCGACGACCCGACCGAGCTCGTCGACCTCATGCGCGACCTCCGGTACACGGATGCGCGCCGCTACGTGAAGGAGGAGGTGCCCTTCTACACCGGGCGCCGCCTGCGCCTCGAGGAGATCCCCGAGGTCCTGCAGTGACCGCTGCCGGCGACGTCATCCGCCTCGGCACCCGCCGCAGCGCTCTGGCCCAGGCGCAGTCCGGCCACGTGGCGAAGGCGCTCGAGGCGGTCTCGGGACGCCGGGTCGAGCTCGTCCCGATCACGAGCGAGGGCGACACCAACCGCGCATCGCTCAGCGAGATCGGCGGGCAGGGCGTGTTCGCCACCGCGTTGCGCGATGCGCTGCGCCGCGGGGAGTGCGACATCCTCGTCCACTCCCTCAAAGACCTGCCGACCCAGGTGCCGGACGGCCTCGTCATCGCCGCGATCCCGGCGCGGGCCGATGCGCGCGACGTGGCCGTCACCCGCGACGGCACCCCGCTGCACGAGCTGAAGGCCGGATCCGCGATCGGTACGGGATCCCCGCGTCGCATCGCGCAGGTGCACGTCCGCAACCCGCGCGTGCACACCGCGGATCTGCGCGGCAACGTCGACTCCCGGCTGCAGCGCGTCGCGTCGGGCGAGCTCGACGCCGTGATCCTCGCCGCGGCCGGCCTCAGCCGGCTCGACGGCGACCCGCTCGGTGAGCTCAAGGCCGAGCCGCTCGGACTCGCCGAGTGGCCGACCGCCCCCGGCCAGGGAGCGCTCGCGGTGGAGACGACGACCGACGCGCCGCCGGAACTGCTCGCCGCCCTCGCCCTCCTCGACGACGAGGCCACCCGCATCGCGGTGACCGCCGAGCGGGCGGTGCTGGAGGGCCTGGACTCCGGCTGCCAGGCGCCGATGGCGGCACACGCCGAGCTCGTCGACGGCGACCTGCGCGTCCGGGCCGTGGTCTACGCCCCGCACGACGGGTGGCGGATCGGGATCGACGTCACCGAGCCGCTGCATCCAGACTCCGTGAAGGCGATGGTGCCGGGCGAGGAGTATATTCATCCCAACGGCAGTGGCAACGGTGCGGACTCTGCCGATGGTGCAGACCCGATCCGCGCATCACGCGCGATCGGGTTGTCTGTTGCCCATCGGCTGCTCGAACGTGGGGCGGCTGATCTCCTTCCGCGCCCCTGAACCCGATGATGATGACTGAATCGAAGCAAGAGGCCAAGCCGTTGACCGGTTGGCGCGTGCTCGTGCCGCGCGGAGGACCGTGGGGCGACGGCGTTGCCGCGAGCCTGCGCGCGCAGGGAGCCGTGCCCGTGGTGGCGCCGCTGATCAACTTCGCGCCGACGAACGACCAGGCGGCGCTCGACGAGGCCCTCGCGAAGCTGACGGCCGGCGAGTTCGACTGGCTCACCATCACGAGCGCGACCACGGTCGACGTGCTCTTCGCGCATCGTGCCGAGATCCCCGCCTCCACGAAGATCGCCGCCGTGGGCGAGACCACGGCCGCGGCGCTCGCGGCGGTCGGCTACCACGTCGACCTCGTCCCGGAGGACGACAACTCCGCCGAGGGAATGGCGGGGCAGATCATCGCGCTCGAACCCGAGCCTAAGCGGATCCTGACGCTGCGCAGCGAGATCGCCAAGCCGCTGCTGACCAAGTCGCTGATCAAGGCCGGCCACGACGTGTCCAGCGTCGTCGCCTACCGCACGGTCGGCGTGCCGGTGACCGAGCGGATCATGCGCGACGTGCAGAACGGCCGGATCAACGCGATCCTCGTCACGAGCGGATCCGTCGCGGAGCAGGTGCGCGAGCAGTTCCCGGACATCCCCGACTCCACCCTGCTCGCGGCGATCGGCCCCCGTACCGCGAAGGACGCCAAGAAGGCGGGCCTTCCGATCACCGTGGTCGCCGACAAGCAGACGGTCGATGCGCTCATCGACGCGGTCTCGCAGTTCACCCTTCCGCACGCGGCCGACGAGTTCGCCCCGTGACCGGGGGTCTCGGCGCGTCGGCGGGCTTCCCCGACGTCCGCCCGCGCCGGCTGCGGCAGTCCGTCGCCGTGCGCGCTCTGGCCCGCGAGACGGACCTGCTTCCGCGTCATCTCGTGCTCCCGGCGTTCGTGCGCGAGGGACTGACGGATCCGGTGGCGATCGGATCCATGCCCGGCGTCGTGCAGCACTCGCTCGACTCCCTCCGTCGCGCCGCCGTCGACGCGGCCGAGGCGGGCGTCACCGGCATCATGCTCTTCGGCGTTCCCGCCGTGCGCGACGCCGTCGGATCCGGCGCCGATGATCCCAACGGGATCCTCAACGTCGCCACCGCCGCGCTGGCCGCCGAGGTCGGCGACGCGCTCGTGGTGCAGACCGACCTGTGCCTGGACGAGTTCACCGACCACGGCCACTGCGGCGTGCTCGCGGCGGATGGATCCGTCGACAACGACGCGACCCTCGAGCGGTACGTGGCGATGGCGCTCGCGCAGGCGCGCGCCGGGTCGCAGCTGCTGGGACTGAGCGGCATGATGGACGGCCAGGTCGCCGCGGTGCGTCACGCGCTCGACGCGGAGGGCTTCCAAGACGTGCTGCTGCTCGGGTATGCGGCGAAGTACGCGAGCGCGTTCTACGGCCCGTTCCGAGAGGCCGTCGACTCCCAGCTCCAGGGCGACCGCCGCACGTACCAGCTCGACCCGGGCAACCGGCGAGAGGGCGTGCGCGAGGCGCTGCTGGACGAGGCCGAGGGCGCGGACGTCGTGATGGTGAAGCCCGCGATGGCGTTCCTCGACGTGATGCGCGAGGTGCGCGACGCCGTGCGCGTGCCCGTGTGGGCGTACCAGGTGTCGGGCGAGTACGCGATGATCGAGGCCGCCGCGCAGAACGGCTGGCTCGATCGCGAGCGCACGATCCTGGAGTCGCTGCTGTCGATCCGCCGCGCCGGCGCCGACGTCGTGCTGACCTACTGGGCGACCGAGGCCGCCCGCTGGCTCGCCCGCGGCTGACCGTCGAAGCCGACCGGGCAGCTCTGGTCGTTGAGCGAGGACGGCGAAGCCGACCGAGACGAAACGCGGTGCCCTCACGATCACACGATGCCGCGCCCCTTCGCAGCCGTTCGCCCGCTCCGCGAAGGCGCGGATCCGCCCGAGCAGGAACGGCACAGCGACCTCCGGGAGAATGGATCCATGACCGACCGCAATGACGACCTGTTCGACGCCGCCCGTGCCGTGATCCCTGGTGGGGTGAACTCGCCCGTGCGCGCCTACGGGTCGGTCGGCGGAACGCCGCGGTTCCTCGCGAGCGCTTCCGGCGCGACGGTCACGGACGCAGCGGGCACGACCTACCTGGATCTCGTCGCGTCCTGGGGCCCTGCGCTGCTCGGGCACGCGCATCCCGAGGTCGTCGCGGCCGTGCAGGAGTCGGCGACCCGCGGCCTGTCCTTCGGAGCCCCGACCGAGGGCGAGGTCGAGCTCGCGGCCCTCATCGCCGACCACGTGCGGCACGGCGAGGTCCGCCCCGTCGAGCGCGTGCGACTGGTCTCCACGGGCACCGAGGCGACCATGACCGCGATCCGGCTCGCCCGCGGTGCGACCGGACGCGACCTCCTGGTGAAGTTCGCGGGGCACTACCACGGGCACTCGGACGGCCTGCTGGCCGCGGCCGGTTCCGGCGTCGCGACCCTCGCCCTGCCCGGATCCGCGGGCGTTCCCGCCCCGATCGCGGCGCAGACGCTCGTGATCGACTACAACTCCCCGGAGGCGCTCGCGGCGGTGTTCGCCGAGCACGGCGACCGGATCGCGGCCGTCATCGTGGAGGCCTCCGCGGCCAACATGGGCGTGGTCGCGCCGCAGCCCGGGTTCAACAGGCTCATCGCCGAGACCGCGCACGCGCACGGCGCCCTCATGATCCTCGACGAGGTGCTCACCGGCTTCCGCGTGCACCCGGCCGGATTCTGGGGTCTGCAGCAGGCGGCGGGCGAGGAGTATCTGCCCGACATCATCACATTCGGCAAGGTCGTGGGCGGCGGCATGCCGCTCGCCGCGCTCGGCGGCCGCGCCGAGGTCATGGACCGGCTGGCGCCGACCGGCCCCGTGTACCAGGCCGGCACTCTGAGCGGGAACCCGCTCTCGGTCGCCGCGGGCCTGGCGACGCTGCGGCTCGCGACGCCCGAGGTGTACGCGCGGATCGACGCTGCGGCGGAGCGTCTGTCGGGCGCACTCGACCGTGCTCTGACCGATGCCGGCGTCGTGCACGCCGTGCCGCGCGCGGGCAACCTGTTCGGTGTGGCCTTCGCCGAGACCGCGCCGCGCGACTACGCCGAGGCGCAGGCGCAGCAGGTCTTCCGATACGCCCCGTTCTTCCACGCGATGCGCGAGCAGGGCGTGGCGCTGCCGCCGAGCGTGTTCGAGGCCTGGTTCCTCACCGCCGCCCACGGAGACGCCGAGCTCGCGGCGATCGAGGCGGCGCTGCCCGCCGCCGCCGAGGCCGCGGCCCGCGCGACCGCCTGACGCCGGGCCGGGGCGCGCTCGTTCGGGGCGCCCGCGCGTTTTGGGGCGCGCCCTCACGTTTTGGGGCGCGCCCTCACGTTTTGGGGCGCGCCCTGCCGGGATTTGTGGGTGTGACGCGCCCCAAACGGAGTGAGTGCGCCCCGAACCCGCGGTGGGTGCGCACCTCGGGTGCCTCATCCGACCGGCGGGGATCGGACAGGATCCACGGATCGGATCCGGCCTGATCTGGGTGGCTCGTGTGCGGCGTGAGTTCGGGGCGCGCCCTCACGTTTTGGGGCGCGTCCTGCCGGGATTCCTGGGTGTGGCGCGCCCCGAACGGAGTGAGCGCGCCCCGAACCCGCGGTGGACGGGCCTCGGATCCGAGCCGGTTTTGGGGCGCGTCTTCACCGTTTGGGGCGCGGCCCGCCGGGATTCCTGGGTGTGGCGCGCCCCAAACGGAGTGAACGCGCCCCAAAACGGATCCACCGGCCGAACGGACCACGTTGTCGGACCTCGCCAGCGGGATCGTTGCCGTCCTGTGAGGTGGCTCCCGGGCGGAACCGGGGCGGCGCTGGCAGACTGGGGGGATGGTGACGCTGCTGCTGGATCGGACCCGCCTCGAGGTGGAGCTCTCTCCGCTCGAGCGCGCCGTCTCGTTCCGCCGCGACAACCTGCACATCGCCCGTGAGGCGATCGTCAAGGTGCAGCTCACGGACGATGCCTGGACGTGGCTCCGGGGCGTCGGCAGCCCCGGCACGCATGTGCCGCTCGTGCTCGCGGCGGGCACTTGGAAGTCGGCGAACGGCGATGACTTCGTGCTCATCCGCCGACACAAGCCCAGCGTCGTGATCGACCTCGAGGGCGCGGAGTTCCAGCGGCTCGTGCTCACCACGCGGCACGGGCTGGCTCTCGCGCAGGCGCTGCGCCTCGATGCGAGCTCCGAGCTCGCCGAGGTGACCGACATCGCCGCGACCGGAGCGATCCCCGTCACCGAGCCCGCCGGAGCCCGCGGGCGCAAGCGCAAGCCCGCGCCCCGTCCCGCCTGAACGTGCGGAGCAGCCGGGGCTGAGCCCGCTCTGACGCCGCACCCGCCGCGGTTGCGCCTCGAACGCCGAAGCGGCGACCGTCCTCAGACGGTCGCCGCTTCCTTCGGATGTCCTCCGGGTCAGTGCCCGTGGTGCTCCTCGTGCTGGTCGCCCTCGCGGTGCTCGCCGTCCTGCCCCTGCTCGTGCGGGGCCTGGTCGTCGTGCTGCTCCTCCGACGGGGAGGGCTCGCCGGGCTGGTCGCCGCTCTCCTCGCTGGGGCCGGGCGTGTACGTGGGGGCGTCGTCCGTGAAGAACGCGCGCGCGGCCGCGGCGAGCGATGCGCTGACGGCGGCGGCGCGGGGATCGTCGTCCTGGTGGATCTCGCCCTGCGTCACGTCCTCGAGGTCATCGTCCTCATCGGGCGTCTCGTCGAGGATGACCTGGATCTCCTGGGTGCGGCCATCGGCGAGAGCCGCGAAGATCTCGATGCCGGCGATCTCGGTGGTCTCGGTGCTCGGCTCCGGGGTGGCGAACTCGCCCTCGGCGGCCGGCGTCGTGATGATCGTCGTCGCCGCCGTGGGGGCGTCGTCGACGTCGCCGTGCTCGGCGCCCTCGTCGGCGACGTCACTCCGATCGTCCGTGGCGACGTCGTTCGCCTCGTCCGAGGACGGCGCGGCCGACGGCACGCCGGTGATCAGGTCGTCGAACGACACCGGTGCCGCCTCCGGGATGGTCAGGGCCGCGGTCTCGAAGGATCCGAGTGCGGCGCCGTCCTCATCCGTCTGGCTCTCCGCAGCGTGTGTGAGCGGAGCGTCCTGCTCGTCGACGGTGCCCGCGGAATCCTCCGCACCCTCGGGGTGCGGCTCGCCCGGCGTGTAGTCGGCGACGATCGGCGCGGTCAGCGCGACGCCCGCGGCGATCGCGCCCTCGTCGTGCGCCTCCTCGGCCTCTGCCGGCTCCGCCGCGTCGTCGGACTCGGCGCCGGCCTCTGCCTCGTCGGCGGTGGAACCGGCCTCATCGGCGCGCTCCGCATCCGCGGGCGCCTCCGCCGCGGACTGCTCCGGCTCGGCGTCCTCCGCCGCGGATCCGTCCTCAGCGGCGGCATCCTCGTCGGAGTCGGAGTCGGAGTCGGAGTCCTCGGACGACTCGGCGCTCTCGGCACCGTCCTCGGCGGCAGCAGCGTGCTCACCACCGGCAGCGTCGGCGCCTTCGGCAGCGTCCTCGTCCTCGCCCTCGCCCTCGGCAGCGTCGGCGGCGTCAGCCTCGGCGCCCTCGGCCTCATCCGCCGCGGGAACGTCCCCGCCCGCGGAACCGGATCCGTCGTCCGTCGCGTCCTCGTCCTCGCCGGCGGCCGACTGCGCCGCGGCGAACTCGGCGGCCTCGCGACGCGTGGTCGGGATCGCGACCGTGCCTTCGGCCGGGGCGGCCTCGGCGGCGGTCCCGAAGAGGCCCGCCACGCCGGCGCTCGCTGCGGCGACGACGGGAACGGCCGCTGCAGCGCCGAACAGGCCGGCGGTCGGAACGTGCTCGGCGTCCGCCGGCTCGCCCTCGGCCGCGCCGTCCGCCGCTTCGGACTCCGCCGCGGCGGCACTCGCATCAGCGCCCTCACCCGGCTCGGCCTCGGCCGCCTCGGCGGCAGCCGGCTCCTCAGAAGCGGGCACGGGCGCGCCGACGACCGGGATCGCACCCGTGAGCGGGTCGCGACGGCCGTGCACGAGGTCGAGGAAGACCTCCTCCAGGCTCGGTCCGCGCTGCAGCAGCGTGGTGAGCGCGAGCCCCGCGGAGGCGGCGACGGCGCCGACCGCCGCGGCGTCGGTGTTGTGCACGGTCAAGCCCGACCGCAGCACGTCGAAGGTCAGCCCGGCGTTCTGCAGGGCGGTCGCGAGAGCGGCGCGGTCGTCGGCGTCGACGACGACGGAGCCCGTGGTCGGATCCGAGAGCTTGCCGATGCTGTCGGCGTAGACCAGACGGCCCTTGGAGAGCACGAGCACGTTGTCGGCGATCTGCTCGATCTCGCTCAGCACGTGCGACGAGACCAGGACCGTGCGGCCCTCGTCGGCCAGACGACGCATGAGCAGGCGCATCCAGCGGATGCCCTCGGGGTCGAGGCCGTTCGCGGGCTCGTCGAGCACGAGCGCGCCCGGATCGCCGAGCAGGGCGCCGGCGACGCTCAGGCGCTGCCGCATGCCCAGGGAGTACGCGCCGATGCGCGTCTCGGCCTCGTTCTGCAGGCCCACGAGGGCGAGCACCTCGTCCACGCGGGAGAGCGGGATCCCGTTCGCCTTCGCGGCGATCGACAGCTGGCGCGGCGCCGTGCGGCGAGGGCGGTAGACGGCCTCCTCGAGCACGGATCCGACGGTGCGCAGCGGGTGGCGCAGCTCGGCGTAGGAGACGCCGCCGATCGTCGCAGTGCCCGAGGTCGGGCGGATCTGGCCGAGCAGCATCCGCAGCGAGGTCGTCTTGCCTGCGCCGTTCGGCCCGAGGAACGCGGTCACCGCCCCCGGCTCGATCCGGGCGGAGAGGTCGTCGACAGCGGTGAGAACGCCGAAGCGCTTCGTCGCATGCGAGAACTCGAACACTTGTCCGTCGGTCATCCGCGGCCTCTCATAGTTACAGCAGTACCCCTCTATCTTGTCGGATGCGACCTGAAAACGCTCGTTGATCCGGGGCATTCCGCGCAATGCGCGGGCCGCCGCGCTCTCGGTGCGGCCGCCGATGCGCGCTTCGTCCGCACGGCCGCCGACGGCTCGGGCGGGGCGGCGCGCGGGGTAACGTGGCATCCGTGAGCATCGTCGAAGACGCCCAGGGATCCGTCGCCGCAGACGCCGAGGTGCTGGTGCGCACCGAGGGGGCGCTGGGCTGGATCACGCTGAACCGCCCGAGGGCGCTCAACGCGCTGAACGTCGGGATGATCCGTGCGGTGCACGCCGCGCTCGACGCCTGGCGCGACGACAGCGACATCGAGATCGTCTACATCGACGGCGCGGGGGACCGCGGTCTGTGCGCGGGCGGCGATGTGCGAGAGCTGCACCGGCAGATCACTGCGGGGCGCAGCGCGGACACCGTGGAGTTCTTCCGCGAGGAGTACGCGATGAACGCCGCGATCGCCGAGTACCCCAAGACGATCGTCGCGATCGCGGACGGCATCACGATGGGCGGCGGCATCGGCGTCGCAGGACACGCGGCGATCCGTGTCGTGACGGAGCGCTCGCAGCTCGCGATGCCGGAGGTGAGGATCGGCTTCACCCCCGACGTCGGCGGCACCTGGCTGCTCGGTCACGCGCCGGGCCGCCTGGGTGAGTTCCTGGCCCTCACCGCGGGCACCATGGACGGATCCGACGCCCTCTACGCCGGGTTCGCCGACTTCTACGTCCCGTCCGAGCGGCTCGAGGCGCTGCGCGACGCGCTGGCCCACAGGGCGGATCCGACCGGACCGAGCGAGATCGTCATGCTCTTCGACGAGACCCCGGATCCTTCGCCGCTGTCCGAACGGCAGGGCTGGATCGACGAGGCGTTCTCGGCCGACACGGTGCCGGAGATCGTGGCCCGCCTGCGCGCGACGCCGGTCCCGGAGACGCCCGACGGCGCCGCGACCGAGCCCGCGCCGGCGGACACCGCCGACCTGCTCGAGTCCCTCGCCCCGACCGCGCTCGTGGTCACGCTCGACGCGGTGCGCGAGGCCAGGGGGATGGACTCGGTGCGCGATGCCCTGGCGGGGGAGTACCGCCGCGTGCTGTGGTTCGTGCACAACCATCCCGACCTCGTCGAGGGGATCCGTGCGCAGCTCGTCGACAAGGACCGCGACCCGCATTGGGATCCGCAGACCCTCGCCGACCTCGCCCCTGATGCGTCCGCGGAGGCGCGCGGCTACGTGCCGCCGGTTCCGCTCTGGGGCTGACCGCGCTCCGCCCGGCGCCCCGGTTTCTTAACCGGATCCGTAAATCTCCGCGCGAGCAGGGATTCGTTTCGCCCTCAGCGAAGATCTGAGTCGATCCTCCTCAAGGGGGATGTGAATGTCCGTGCCTCGTGGCAGGGTGTTTCGTGGTCGATTTTCGACATCTTCTGCTTCCCCTCGGGAAGTCCGCTCCCACAAGGAAAGTCCGCCTGTGCTCGGAAAGATCCTCTTCCGCTATTTGAAGCGTTACAAGTGGCTGCTGCTCGGCGTCCTGGTGTTCCAGTTCGGCAGTGCCTTCGCCTCGCTGTACCTGCCGCGCCTCAACGCCGACATCATCGACAAGGGCGTCGCGAACGCCGACACCGCCTACATCTGGTCGCACGGCGGGCTCATGCTCGCGGTCTCGCTCGGCCAGATCATCGCGTCCGTCATCGCGACCTACTTCGCCGCCCGCGCGGCGATGAGCCTCGGGCGCGACATCCGCGCTGATGTGTTCGCCCGCGTGAGCGGCTTCTCCGAGCGCGAGGTCTCGCAGTTCGGGGCCGGCTCGCTGATCACCCGCAACACGAACGACGTGCAGCAGGTGCAGATGCTGGCGATGATGGGCTCGACGATGTTCATCACCGCCCCGCTGCTCGCGATCGGCGGCATCATCATGGCGCTGCAGACCAACCTCGGTCTGAGCTGGCTGATCGCCGTCTCGGTGCCCGCGCTGCTCATCGTCGCCGGCATCATCATCGGCCGCATGGTCCCGCTGTTCCGCAGCTACCAGGGCAAGCTCGACAACGTCAACCGCATCATGCGCGAACAGCTCACCGGTGTCCGCGTCGTGCGCGCCTTCGTGCGCGAGCGCATCGAGGAGGAGCGCTTCCGCGGCGCCAACACCGACATCATGGTCGTCGGCCGCAACGTCGGATCGCTCTTCGTCCTGCTGTTCCCGCTCTTCATGCTGATCCTCAACGTCACCATCGTGGGCGTGATCTGGTTCGGCGGCATCGAGGTGAACAACGGCACGGTCGAGGTCGGCACGCTGTTCGCCTTCATGCAGTACATCGGGCAGATCATGATGGGCATCATCATGTCCAGCTTCATGGCCATGATGATCCCGCGCGCCGCGGTCTCCGCCGAGCGCGTCGGCGAGGTCCTGGACGCCGAGCAGAGCATGACCCGGCCGGAGAACGGCGTGAAGGCCTTCCCGGTCCCCGGGTCCGTGGCCTTCGACGACGTCTCCTTCACCTACCCCGGCGCGGAGTCGCCGGTGCTGCACGGGATCAGCTTCGCGGCGGAGCCCGGTGAGACCGTCGCGATCGTCGGATCCACCGGCGCGGGCAAGACCACGCTGATCTCGCTCATCCCGCGGCTGTTCGACGTCACGGGCGGGGCGGCCTTCGTCGGCGGCACGGACGTGCGCGAGGCCGACGTGGACGCGCTGTGGAAGAGCATCGGGCTCGTGCCGCAGCGTCCGTTCCTGTTCAGCGGGACGATCGCATCCAACCTGCGCTACGGGCGCGAGGACGCGACGGACGAGGAGCTGTGGGCCGCGCTCGACATCGCCCAGGCCAGGGACTTCATCTCGGAGATGCCCGACGGTCTGGACTCGAACATCGCCCAGGGCGGCACGAACGTGTCCGGCGGCCAGCGCCAGCGGCTCGCGATCGCCCGTGCGATCATCCACCAGCCCGAGATCCTCGTCTTCGACGACTCGTTCTCGGCGCTCGATCTCACCACCGACGCCCGGCTGCGCCAGGCGCTGTGGCGGGAGCTTCCGCACGTCACCAAGATCGTCGTCGCTCAGCGCGTGTCGACGATCACGGACGCCGACCGCATCGTCGTCCTCGAGGGCGGCACCATGGTCGCCGTCGGCACGCACGAGCAGCTGCTCGAGACGAGCGACACCTATAGAGAGATCGTCGAGTCGCAGCTGGGGGTGGACGCATGAGCGACAACGTGGACAAGAAGGCCGCGCGCGCCGAGCGCGCGGAGGCCCGCCGGGCGAAGTACGCCGGCGGATCGACGGCGACCGTCGAGATGACCGATGCCGAGAAGGAAGAGGCCGAGCAGGCCGAGAAGGCGCGCCAGCAGGGCGGGGGCATGTTCGACGGCCCCGCGCCCGGCAAGGCGAGCCAGTTCGGTCCGAGCTTCAAGCGCATGATCGGGCTGCTCAAGCCCAGCGCCGTGTGGTTCGTGCTCGTCTCGATCTTCGGGGCGCTCGGCGTCGTGCTCGCCGTGGCCGCGCCCAAGGTGCTCGGCAACGCGACGAACATCATCTATGAGGGATTCACCTCGCTCCAGCTCGCCAAGCCGCAGAACGGCTTCCCCGGGTTCCCGGACGGCACCACGCAGGCGCAGGTCGTCGAGGCGCTGCGTGCGGCCAAGCAGAACCAGTTCGCCGACATGGTGGCGGCGTTCGGCCCGTTCAAGGTCGGCGACGGGATCCAGTTCGACCAGCTGCGCTGGGTGATCACCGCGGTGCTTGCGATCTACGTCGGATCCGCGCTGCTGAGCTGGATCCAGGGCTACGTGATCAACGTCATCATGGTGCGCACGATGTGGCGCCTGCGTGAGGACGTCGAGGCGAAGATCAACCGCCTGCCGCTGTCGTACTTCGACAAGGTGCAGCGCGGAGAGCTGATCTCCCGTGTCACGAACGACATCGACAACATCACGCAGACCATGCAGCAGTCGCTGTCGGGGGCGATCACCTCGGTGCTCACCGTGGTCGGCGTGCTGATCATGATGTTCTCGATCTCGTGGCAGCTGGCCCTCGTCGCCCTCGTGGCGCTGCCGCTCATGGCCGTGATCTTCGGCGTCATCGGACCGCGTTCGCAGAAGGCGTTCGGGATCCAGTGGAAGAAGGTCGGCCGCCTGAACGCCCGCGTCGAGGAGGCCTTCTCCGGCCACGCGCTGGTCAAGGTGTTCGGTCGCGAGAAGGACGCGCTGGACAAGTTCCAGGTCGAGAACGAGGAGCTCTACCAGGCCGCGTTCAAGGCCCAGTTCCTGTCCGGGCTGATGATGCCCGCGATGACCTTCATCGGCAGCCTGACGTACGTCGGCCTCGCCGTGCTGGGCGGGCTCATGGTCGCGAGCGGCCAGCTCCGCCTCGGCGACGTGCAGGCCTTCATCCAGTACTCGCAGCAGTTCACCCAGCCGCTCAGCGAGCTGGGCGGAATGGCGGCGGTCGTGCAGTCCGGCACGGCCTCGGCCGAGCGCGTGTTCGAGCTGCTGGACGCCGAGGAGCAGGATCCCGATGCCGAGGATGCACCCACCGTCACGGACGGCAAGGGCGTCATCGAGTTCGAGCACGTCGCGTTCTCCTACAGCGAGGACCGTCCGCTCATCACGGATCTGTCGTTCCGCGTGGAGCCCGGCCAGACGGTCGCGATCGTCGGCCCGACCGGCGCGGGCAAGACCACGCTGGTGAACCTCATCATGCGGTTCTACGAGCTGAGCGGCGGACGGATCCTCCTCGACGGGCAGGACATCGCCCAGATGGAGCGCTCCGACCTGCGTTCGCGCACGGGCATGGTGCTGCAGGATCCGTGGCTGTTCGCGGGCACGATCCGGGAGAACATCCGCTACGGCCGTTCGACCGCGACGGATGACGAGGTCATCGAGGCCGCCAAGGCGACCTACGTCGACCGCTTCGTGCACGCTCTCCCCGAGGGCTACGAGACGAAGCTCGACGAGGACGCCTCGAACGTCTCGGCCGGCGAGCGCCAGCTGATCACGATCGCGCGCGCGTTCGTCGCCCAGCCGTCGATCCTCATCCTGGACGAAGCCACATCGGCCGTCGACACCCGCACCGAGCTGCTGCTGCAGCACGCGATGGCGGCCCTGCGGAACGGACGCACGTCGTTCGTGATCGCACACCGCCTGTCCACCATCCGCGACGCCGACCTCATCCTCGTGATGGAGCACGGCGACATCGTGGAGAAGGGCAACCACGAGGAGCTCATCGCGGCGCAGGGCGCGTACTGGCGGCTGTACCAGTCGCAGTTCGAGCAGGCCGCGAGCGACACCGACGCCGACGAGGCGCTCGTCACCGGGACCGTCACGGTGCCGGCGGACGGCTCCGTCGCGTCCGAGGTCGAGGCCGGTGCCGCCGCGGTGATCGGATCCGGGACCGCCCCGGTCGCCGTCGCCGAGCGCGTCATCGAGTCGGCCGAGTCGCCGGAGAACCCGTCGTGGGAGATCGAGGACGACAGGGTCTGACACCCC
>JAITLM010000146.1 GCA_031277885.1 Microbacterium sp. | reverse complement strand
CGCGTGGCGCTCGGGCGCGGTCCCGATGCAGGAGTACCCGGCCGGATCCACGGGTCCCGAGGAGTGGGCCACCTCGCAGCGCTGAGCACGCCGGCGTGGCCGTTCCGGGTCCGGCAGGGCCGGGCCGGGCCGGGTCGGCCGGGCCGGGGTTGGGGCGCACCCTTCCCGTTCGGGGCGCGCCTCGCCGCCGAATCCCGGCGTGACGCGCCCCAAAACGCGGAGGTGCGCCCCGAAACCAGCGGCGCACTCGCACGCCGGCCCACCGCACCCCAGGTGCACACCATCCCTGATGCGACGGATCCCCGACTCCCGGCGCGCCCGGGTGACGGATCCGCCGCATCGAAGACTCTCATCCGCAGGAGCGCCCCTACGATCGGCGCATGACCGCGCTCCCCCGCCGCGTCCGGGTCGGCTATGCCCTCGGCGGCATCTCGTCCGGCACCTACGGCACCGTGCCCGGGCTGATCCTGATGCCGTTCCTGACTGACCTGCTCGGCGTGCAGGCGGCGCTGGCCGGCATGATCGTGTTCGCGCCGAAGGCCTGGGACTTCTTCCTCAACCCGGTCGCGGGACGGATCAGCGACCGCTCCCGGAATGCCCGGGATCGACGACGGCCGTTCATCCTGCGGGCGGGGATCCTGCTCGCCCTCGCCTTCACCGCGATGTTCTTCGGCCCCACCGCACCTCCGGTCGCGGCCGCGCTGTGGGTGCTCGTCGCCTTCCTCGCCTCGGCCACCGTGTACGCGTTCTTCCAGGTGCCGTATCTGGCGATGTCGGCCGAGATCACCGACGACTACGCCGAGCGCACCCGCATGATCACCTGGCGCGTGATCGTCTTCACGCTCGCGATCCTGGTCTCCGGTGCCGCCGCGCCCGCGCTCGTGGAGTCCTTCGGCGGCATCGCGGGCTACCGGATCATGGCCGTCGCGATGGGCGTGCTCATCCTGATCGGCACCGCGGGCGTGTGGTTCGGCACGCGCTCCGTGCCCCTGACGCGCGGTGAGCAGGCGGGTGGACGCCTGTTCTCGCAGCTCGCGATCGTGCTGCGAGACGCGGATGCGCGCATGCTGATCGTGGCCTACGTGCTGCAGGCGGTCGCGATCGGCATGGTGCTCGGCGGGGTCGTCTACGTCGCGCGCCACGTCGTGCACGACGCGTCGATCGCCACCTACGCATTCGTGTGCTTCGTCGGGCCCGCGATCGTGCTCACCCCCGCGTGGGCGCGCCTCGGCGCGAAGCTCGGCAAGCGCCGGGGCTTCACGGTCGCCACCGTCACGATGGCGGCGGGCCTGATCGCACTGCTCGCGGCGCGCACGGGCGACGCGGTGCCCCTGCTCGTCGCGGCGGGCGTCGTGGGCGTCGGCTACGCGGGAGCGCAGCTCTTCCCGCTCGCGATGCTGCCCGACCTCGCCGCCGAGGACGCCCGGCGCAGCGGCACGAACCGGATCGGCATGATCTCCGGCGTGTGGTCGGGCTTCGAGCTGCTCGGCTACGCGCTCGGCCCTGCCCTGCTCGGCCTCGTGCTGACGCTCGGCGGCTATCGCGCGTCGACGGGCGACGCCGCTCCGCAGCCCGACAGCGCGCAGTGGGCGATCGTGCTCGGCGTCTCGCTCGTGCCCGCGGTGCTGTGCCTGGTCAGCCTGATCCCGCTCTCGCGTTACCGACTCGACGACCGGCTGCGCGCCTCGGCGGAAGCGGCGGAAGCCGCGGACGCGGGATCCGCCGCGAACGGCTGAGTCCCGGATCTCACCAGCGCGGCGGGATCCGCGCGATCGAACGTCCTGCGGCGTCGAGCTCGTGGCCGTTGCGCTTGATCGGGCGCAGCACGGTCCAGCGGTCGACGATCTCGACGTCCGGCCCCCACGACCGCTCGATCGCGGGCAGCGCCGTGAGGGACCGGGCGCGCACGGAGACCGAGAGCGGCGCCGGGCCCACGACCACGACCGCGCGGTGCACCTCGGGCAGCCGGGCGGCACGCGCCGCGGCGGCCTCGGGGTCGGCGCTGCGCGCCCACAGCACCGCGCCGCGACGGAACCCCGCCGCCGGCATCGCCAGATCGCAGCCGAACCTCAGCAGCCCCGCTGCGGTCGCGCGGTCGACGGCCCGGCGCGCGGTCGCCTCCGAGACGCCGAGCCGCGCGCCGAGCGTCGCGGACGGCATGCGCGGATCCTCGTCCAGCGTCTCGGCGATCTCGGCGACCGCCTGCGGCTTGGGCGGTCGGGCCCCCTCCACCACCGAAGGACGCTCGGAGCGGAGGAGCCGCTGCTGCGCGGCGGACAGCACGCGCAGCCGCCAGGTCGAGTCCTCCGCGGCCACGCTCGCAGCCACATCCATCCGCAGCACGGTCGCTTCCGTCTCCAGGTCGCGGACCCGCTCGCCGAGCTGCGGCAGTCCGGCCGAGGCCGCGACGAGCAGCAGCAGCCCGGCCGAGGTCTCGTCGACGCCCAGCACCCATGGGCGTCGCACGAGGGCCGCCCTGGCCTCGGCGGAGGCTCCCGGATGCGCGAGGACGAGCGCGAGGTCGGTGCTCGACGCCCAGCGCTCGGGCGTCGGCCATGCGGTGAGCCAGGCCAGCCCCTCCTCCCGCAGCGCGCTCCAGTGCCGCACGACGGTCGCCGCATCCACGCCGATCGCCGCGGCGACGCGCGTCCAGGGCGCCCGCGCGTCCAGCTGCAGCGCATGGATCAGGGCGAGATCGATCTCGTCCAGCGGGCGGGCCTCGGCATCATCCATGTGACGAAGACTACGCATGCAGAGCACAGAAGTGACGCTTTCACGCCAATCGGATCCGGAATCCGCACAGAATCCTACGCTCGCCTCATGAGCGTGACGAAGGAACGGATCCTGGCGACCATCGAGGACCTGGTCGCGCTCGCGCCTCGCGCCACCGGCTCCCCGGGCGGTGCGGCGGCCGCCGCCTATGTCGAGGACCGGTTCGCGCGGGCGGGCCTGGATACCGAAATCCTCGAGGTGCCGTCGTTCGCCTGGCGGGCCACCGAGTGCGGCATCACGGTCGGCGGCGGCGCCGAGGTCGCGTGCTCACCGATCCTGCACTCCGCGCTCCCGGCGCACGACTGGGCGGGGTCGGTGCGCCACGTCGTCGAAGCGCCCGTCGTCGACATCGGATCCGACCCCGTGCGCCGGCACGACGTGCGCGGGGCGCTCGTGCTGTTCGACCTCACCTTCGACATGACGCTCGCCCACACGCTGCCGATCACGCTGTTCCTGCATGATCCGGGCCGGCGGGTGCTGCGCCGCGACGTGCTGCGCAGCCGCAACCCCTACGTCACCTCGCTCGCGCGCACGATGCGCGATGCCGCTGCTGCGGGCGCCGTCGGCGTGATCGGCGTGCTGCGGGACTACCCCGACTCGCTCGGCTACCACAACGAGTACTACCGCCGGACCCTGTTCCGTCTGCCCGGCGCCTGGGTGACCCGCGCGGGCGGCGCCCTGCTGCGCGCGGAGCTCCGCCGCTCCTCGCGCGCGACGCTCACCCTCGGCGTCACGCGCGAGGAGGTCGTCTCACGCACGGTGATCGGCGTGCTGCCGGGGGGCGACGACGCGTCAGGCCGTGGCGCCCCCGGTCGCTCCGCGGGACCGGCCGGAAGCGCCGGACAGCGGGGGCGCAAGGGCGGCGCCCCGCGCGGCGACGCCGTCATGATCCAGTCCCATCACGACTCGGTCGGCGCGGGTGCGGTCGAGGACGCCTCGGGGGCGGCGGAGGTCATCGCCCTCGCCGAGCACTACGCCGCCGAGGCCGCCGCCGGGCGGCGTCCTGCGAAGACGCTGCTGTTCACCACCTTCGACACGCACTTCACGGGCTACCAGGCGCACCGCGAGTTCGCGCGGCGGCACGTGCTGTCCCGGGAGGCGCCGTGGCGGATCGTCCTCAACACCACGATCGAGCACATCGGGCTGCGCGCGGTCGAAGGTCCGGACGGCGGCTTCGCGAGCACAGGCGAGACCGAGCCCCGCGGCATCTTCCTCAACGTCAACCCCGCGTTCACGGCGCGGATCGCGGGCCTGATCCGCCGGCATCGGATGCACGCGACCAGCATCCTCGGCGCGGGGCTGCTGGAGTTCTTCGCGGGCGGGATCCCCACCGATGCGTCGTTCACCTTCGTCTCCGGCGTGCCGACCGTGAGCCTCATCTCCGGTCCGCTCTACCTCTACGACGACGCCGACACGATCGAGCGGATCGACACCGCGCAGCTCGAGCCGGTCGCGCGCTTCTTCATCGACATCGTCGACGACGCCGATCGGCACCGCGGATCCCTGCTCGGCACCCTGCCGTCGGGGCTGCGGCGGCTCCTGCCGCGAGGGCGCTGGTGAGCGGGTCCGCCGCCCGGACCGGATCCGGTTCCCCGGCCGGGCCGGGGCAAGGCCCGGGCGCGGGGATCGGACACGGGTCGACGCGGATCGTCCGCTTCGACGGCGAGGGCGGATCCGAGTCCGGGATCCTGCATCTGCCGCTCGTTGCTCCGCGCACCAGCGGCTATCCGGTCGTCGTCTTCGGGCACATGACGACGGGTGGATCCGCGCGCTCAGCTCCGAGCCTCGGCCATCCCGGCCACCCGGAGTGGCGGCGCATGTCGCAGGGCGACGCGCTGTGCGACCTGCTGCTGCAGCGCGGGATCGCGGTGCTGCGCCCGGACTACCCGGGAATCGGCAGCACCGGCGTGCACCCGTATCTGCTCGGACGGCCGCTCGGCGACTCGCTGCGCGCCATGGTCCGCGCGCGCGGAGCCCTCGACGACCGCCTCGGCGACGACTGGGTCGCCGTCGGACATTCCGAAGGGGCCGTGGCCGCGCTGTTCGCCGGGGTCGCGCCGGAGCCGGACGCGACGAGCCGCCTGCGCGGGGTGGCCGCGGTGACGCCGGTGACCCGGATGGACCTCAGCATCCGGTGGACCCGCGCGATTCAGGGCGCGTTTCCGGGATCGGGCGTCGTCTCGGCCCTCATCGGACTGATGCTGCGCGGCGCGGCGACCGCGGACGAGAACCTGCGCACGCTGCTCGACGGAGAAGGGCTCGGCCCCGCGGCCCGCGAACGGTGGCGCGACCTCGACCGCCTCTGCCTGACCGAGCTCGCCGCGCGCGACTCCTGGGGAGGCATCCCGCCGGGCCGCATCGGCGGGAGGGACGGATCCGCCCTGTTCGCACGCCTGTACGCCTCGTTCCGGGCGAACGACGTGGCGCAGCTGACGGGGTTCCGAACTCCGGTGCGCATCGACGCGGCGCGGTTCGACGAGGTCGCCCCCGCCCCGCTCAGCGCCCGGCTGCTGCGCGCCTACCGCCGCGCGGGCGTGGAGCTGACCGCACGGTGGTGGCCCTCGCACCACTCCGGCACGATGCGTGCCCGCCACGCCCCGCCCCACGTGGCGGCCTGGATCGCGGCCCGTTTCG
>JAITLM010000137.1 GCA_031277885.1 Microbacterium sp. | reverse complement strand
TGATCATGCTGCTCGGCGTGAGCCTGGTCTCGGCGCTGATCATCGGCGCGATCGGGTTCGTGAACGGTCGCAACTCCCTGCACGCGAGTTCGATCGACCAGCTCACCACGATCCGTGAGATGCGGACCCACGAGATGGCCGTCGCGCTCGACGACGTCAAGCGCACCGCGGCGCTGAACTCGCGCAACCTCAGCGCGCAGAACATGTCCAAGGCGCTCAACGCGGGCTTCGACGAGCTGCAGAGTCAGGCGCTGCCCGCAGACCAGGCGACGGCGCTCGACGGCTTCTACGCCGACCATTTCATCCCCGAACTCGAGAAGAGGACCGGGGACCACTACGGAGCAGGTGCGTTCGTGCCCGAATCCGCCGCGGGCAAGTGGGTGCAGGCGCACTACACCGCGCGGAACACGACGCTCGACGACGCCGGCTACGCGAAGGCGCTGACGACCGACGACGGCGGCGACGGCACGACCTACTCCGCGGCAGCGGTCCGCTACGGCGACTACTTCTCCCGGCTCGTGAATCAGGCCGGCTACGAAGACGTGCTGCTGCTCAACCTCAGCGGCGACGTGGTCTACTCCGCATACAAGGGGCCCGAGCTCGGCAGCAACATCGACACCGGCCCGCTCCGCGACTCCAAGCTCGCCGACGCGTATCGCGAGGCGATCGCGACGAACTCGGTCGACACCGTCGTGCTCACCGACTTCGAGCGCTGGGTGCCGTCCATGGGCACCCCGAACATGTGGATCGTCTCGCCGATCGGCAACGACACGGGCATCACCGGCGCGCTCGCGATCCAGCTCCCGCTCTCGTTCGTGAACGACGTGATGACGGGCAGCAACGGCTGGAAGGGCCAGGGCCTCGGGACCACGGGTGAGGTCTACCTCGTCGGGCGGGACGGTCTCATGCGCAGCATCTCGCGCGAGGTCGTCGAGCATCCGAAGCAGTACGTGCAGACCGTCGTCGATCACGGCACGCCTCCCGCGGCAGCGAAGCGCGCCGCGGAGGTCGCCGGCACCGTCCTGATCCAGCCGATCACGGGCGACGCGGTGAGCAGAGCGCAGAGCGGCAAGAGCGGCACGCTGGAGGGATCCGACTACGTCAGCGGGTCGAGCGTGGTCAGCTACGGCCCGCTCGACGTGGACGGCCTGGACTGGGTCGTCATCGCGCGCATCGACTCGAGCGAGGCGTTCGCGCCGGTGGACGACTTCACGCGGATCGTGCTGATCTCGCTGCTCGGGATCATGCTCGCGGTCGCCCTCCTCTCGCTCGTGCTCGCCCAGGTGTTCACGCGGCCGATCAACCGCCTCGTCACCGCGGTGCACCAGGTCGCCGAGGGCGACCTGGACGTGCAGGTGCCGGCCGGATCCCGAGACGAGTTCGGCGATCTCGGCAGCGCGTTCAACGACATGGCGTCGAGCCTGCGGATCAAGCAGCAGCTGATCGACGACCAGCGCGAGGAGAACGAGCGTCTCATGCATACGCTCATGCCGCAGAGCGTCGCGGAGCGGTACAAACAGGGTGATGAGGCGATCACCGAGGCGCACGACAACGTCTCGGTCGTGTTCGCCGAGCTCATCGGCTTCGACGACCACAGCAGGAGCCTCACGGCCGAGGAGGAGATCGCGCAGCTCAACATGCTCATGCGCGGCTTCGACGAGGCCGCCGAGCGGGCGGGGGTGGAGAAGGTGCGCACGCTGCACGGCGGCTACCTGGCCTCCTCCGGACTGATCGTCCCCCGGGTCGACAACGTGCGCCGGGCGGTCGAGTTCGCCCGCAGTCTGCGCGAGGTGCTGGAGAGGTTCAACGCCCAGTACGGCACCGGGATCGGACTGCGCGCCGGCGTGGACACCGGCGCCGTGACGAGCGGCCTGGTCGCGCGCACGAGCCTCGCCTACGACCTGTGGGGCGACGCCGTGAACCTCGCCTACCGGGTGCGCTCGGTGAGCGGCGATCCCGGCATCTACGTGAGCCAGGAGGTGCGCGACCGCACCGCGGAGCTCGTGGAGTACATCGAGGCGGGGACCGTCGAAGTGCGCGGCAAGGCCGAGACCGTGTGGAAGGTGGCCTGACATGGGCGGCCTGTTCCAGCAGGGCTGGACCTGGTGGCTGATCGCGCTCGCGGTCGGGGTGCCCGTGCTCCTCGTCGGCCTGACCGAGCTGCTCGGAGCGCTCCGCCGCCGCGGCAACCCGATGGCCAAGCCGGTCGCGCTGCTGCGCAACGCCGTCATCCCCGCCGGGGCGCTGTTCGCCCTGCTCGTCTTCGCGATCGGGCAGAAGGACGACGGCTACGTCTGGGTGCGGGTCGTCGCGACGGTCTTCGGCTTCCTGCTCATTCTGCTCGTGCTCTCCGCCTTCAACGTCGTCCTGTTCGCGAACGCCGAGGAGGGATCCTGGCGGCGACGCGTGCCCTCGATCTTCGTCGAGATCGCGCGGCTCGTGCTGGTCGTCGTGGGGCTCGCGATGCTCTTCTCCTGGGTGTGGGACGCCGATGTGGGCGGTCTCTTCACCGCCCTGGGGGTGACCTCGATCGTGATCGGCCTGGCGCTGCAGAACGCGGCGGGCGGCGTCGTCTCCGGTCTGCTGCTGCTGTTCGAGCAGCCGTTCAAGATCGGGGACTGGCTCGATACCGGCGGCGTCAAGGGACGCGTCGTCGGCGTCAACTGGCGTGCGGTGCACATCGACACCGGATCCGGGATCCAGATCGTCCCGAACTCGACGCTCTCCGGCGCCTCCTTCACGAACCTGAGCGAGCCGGCGGGGCCGTACTACGCGACGGCGTCGATGTCGTTCAGCACCGACGATCCGCCGCAGGAGGTCATGGCGCTGCTCGTGCAGCTGGCCGACGGGCTGCCGATGCGGTGGCGCGAGGAGCGGGCGACCGCCGAGTACGCCGGTTCGGCGAAGTACACGGTGTCGATCCCGATCGCGGCCCCCGCCGAGGCCTCCGGCGCGCTCTCCCTCTATCTCTCCTGGCTCTGGTACGCGGCGCGGAGGCGCGGATTCGCCCTCGACGGCGACGGGACGGATCCGATCGCCGAACTCGCGATGCTCGACGCCGCGATCCAGGAGGCCGCGCCCGTGCTGCATCTCGACGAGGAGGGCCGGGAGCTGGTGCGGGGCGGCGCGCAGCTGCAGCGGTACGGCATCGGCGAGGTCGTGCTGCCCGCAGGCATCGTTCCGAACGAGGTGCGCCTGATCCTGTCCGGACGGGTCGTGATGCAGTTCGAGACCGGGGACGCGAGGGTCCCCGTGGGCGAGGCCGGCGCGCGCGAGCTGATCGGCCAGACCGCGCTCACCCGCGAGCGGACCACCGTGATGATCTCCGCGGCCGAGGTGCTGACCGTGCTGCGGATCCCGCTCGCCGTGATCGATGAGCTGATCCGGGTGCACCCGCGTCTGGCGGCCGAGATCGGCGAGTCGCTCGAGCTCAAGCGCGCCGCGGCCGCCGAGGCGATCGCGGCCCTGGGCCTGCCCCGGGGGGAGATCCGCCCGCGCTGATGCCCCCGGTCAGGCGGAGCGGGCCGGGCCGGCGCGGGGTCAGGCCGCGCGGTCGCGTCGGCGCCCGCGCAGTCGCGTGACGAGCACCCCGAGCAGGCACAGTGCGCCGCCGAGGAACATGAGCGGCGTCGGCACCTCGCCGAGGATCAGCCAGGACAGCAGGATCGCGATCGCCGGGACCACGTAGGTGGTCGCGGAGGTCTGGCCCGCCGTGCTGCGCTGCAGCACATAGGCCCAGGTGGTGAAGGCGATCGCGGTCGGGAAGATGCCGAGGTAGACCACCCAGAGCGTCGCATCGAGCGGCGCGGTCTGCAGCGCCCCCACGAGGCTGCCCGTCCAGGGCAGCAGGGCGACCGTTCCGACCGCGGCGCCGAGCCAGGTGAGCGTGGTCGCGTCGGTGCCGGCGCTCAGCAGATGCTTCTGGAGCAGGGTGCACCCGGCATACATGACCGCGGCGAGCAGCGCGAGCAGGAGCCCCGCGATGTCGATGGCCCCGCTCTTCGTCGACGAGTTCAGTCCGATGAGCACGACGCCCGCGAACGCGATCGGGGCTCCGATCAGCAGCGGCTTCGGGAAGCCCTCGCGCAGGAACAGCCCGCTGAAGACGACCACCATGAGCGGCGCGAGGTTGACCACCATCGCGGCGGTGCCGGCGTCGAGGGTGTGTTCCGCCGCGTTGAGCGCCAGGTTGTAGACGCAGAACCAGCCGACGCCCCACACCACGACCAGCAGCCAGTGCCGCCGCGCCGGCAGGCGGATGCCGCGCCTGAGCGCGATCGCGGTGAGCGCGACCGTTCCGACCGCCATGCGCAGCAGCGCCAGCGCGCCGGGGTCGAAGTGCGGGCCGGCGCCCCGGATGCCGATGAACGCCGAGGCCCAGAGCACGACCGTGACCACGGCCGCGATCAGGACGAGCGCTCCCCTGCGGCGTGGGGCCGACGCACTCGCGCCGCCCGTGTCCGCGGGCTCTCGCGTCCGTCCCTGCGTGGTCTCCGTCATCCTTCGATCGTCGCAGGGGCCACGGACATCGGTCGAGCACGGCGACCGCCATCCGACAGCGATATCCCGCCATGCTCCGCGGGGACCGGCGCGACTCCGACGTGGTGCTCGCGCTCAGAGAGCGCTGCGGCGCGCGTGGATCGCCGGGCCCGCGGTGCCGTCGGAGTAGGCGACCGTGATCACGGGGTCGCCCAGGTCGATCAGCGATCCGCCGGCCGTGAGCGTCGCACGGCCGGATCCGTCGAAGGTCACGGATCCGGCGGGCGAGGATCCGTAGCTCACGGTCGCCGTCGCCCCCGGCTCCCCCGTGAGTGCGAGGGTGTCGCTGGAGAGGATCCGGATGCCGAGCAGTCCGATCGTGGAGTTCCGCGTCAGTCCCGCGAAGGCGAGCGGCTTCGGTGCGGCGGGCGGCGGCGTCGGCTGCGAGGGAGCGCCGGGGGCGGTGGGCGTGGAGGGCGTGCCGGTTCCGGGGGCAGGGCCGCCCGGCGCCGTGCCGTCGCCCTCGGACCCCGATGAGGCCCCGCCGCCGGCCGGTGCATCCGCGAACGGCTCCTCCGTGGGAGTCGCGGGAGCCGGTGCCGCGGGACCGGGCGTCGCGGGAGGCGCGGTCGGATCCGTGCGGGGAAGGGGACCGGGCGCGCCGCCGCCCTCGCCGAGCAGCGCGTTCGCCGGATTCGGGGCGCCGGCGGCGACCGAGATGTCCGAGGCCGCGGTCGTCGTGTGCGCCGCGGGAACGGTCCGAAGGCCGACCACGAGGACGCCCCCGGCCGCGCAGAGCAGAACGGCGGCCGCCCCGCCGACCAGCAGGAGGGCCCTGCGCCGGCCGAGGCCCGTGCTTCCGGTGCCGGCTCCGGCTCCGGAACCGGCGTGCGCGACCGGCGTCGCCGTGGGCAGGACCGTCGCAGGCTGGTGCCCGAGCCGCGCGGCGCGACGCGGCGACCCCGCGGGCGATGCGCCCGAGGTCGCGGATCCGGGATCCGTCTCCTGCGTCATGTCCTGATCCGTTCGGCGGCGGTCCCCCGCAGGGGCGTGCGCCTCACGATATCCGAACGCCCGCCCGCCCATCGAGCGCCCCCGCGGCCCGTCCGTCCCCTCCGATAGACTGGCTCCGCCCGATCGGGCCAGCTCATCAGCCGGTGCAAACCCGGCGAAAGCACGGCGGCGGATGCGGCCGCCCCCAAGGGCCCGCACGCCACTGAAAAGGGGGAACACCCATGCCAGGAATCGTGATCGTCGGCGTCCAGTGGGGCGACGAGGGCAAGGGCAAGGCCACGGATCTGCTCGGCGAGCGCACCGACTGGGTCGTCAAGTTCAACGGCGGCAACAACGCGGGGCACACGGTCGTCGTCGGCGACGAGAAGTACGCCCTGCACCTGCTGCCCTCCGGCATCCTCTCGCCCGGCGTCACCCCGGTGATCGGCAACGGCGTCGTGATCGATCTCGAGGTGCTGTTCCACGAGCTCGAGGCCCTGGGATCCCGCGGCATCGACACCTCGCGCCTCAAGGTGAGCGCCAACGCGCACATCATCACCCAGTACCACCGCACGCTCGATAAGGTCACGGAGCGCTTCCTCGGCAAGCGCATGATCGGCACGACCGGCCGCGGCATCGGCCCGGCCTACGCCGACAAGATCAACCGCGTCGGGATCCGCGTGCAGGACCTCTTCGACGAGAACATCCTGCGCCAGAAGGTCGAGGGCGCCCTCGACCAGAAGAACCACCTGCTCGTCAAGGTCTTCAACCGCCGCGCCATCACGTGCGACGAGATCGTGGAGGACCTGCTCTCCTACGCCGAGCGGCTGCGCCCGATGGTCGCCGACACGAGCCACCTGCTCGACGACGCGCTGCAGCGCGGCGAGGTCGTCGTGTTCGAGGGCGGCCAGGCCACCATGCTCGACGTCGACCACGGCACCTACCCGTTCGTGACCTCCTCCTCGGCGACCGCCGGCGGGGCGGCGACCGGATCCGGCGTCGGTCCCGGCCGCCTGGACCGCATCGTCGGCATCGTGAAGGCGTACACGACCCGGGTCGGATCGGGTCCGTTCCCCACCGAGCTCTTCGACGAGCAGGGCGACTGGCTGCGCGCGCGCGGCTTCGAGTTCGGCACCACCACCGGGCGTCCGCGCCGGGTGGGCTGGTACGACGCCCCGATCACCCGCTATGCGACGCGCGTGAACGGCATCACCGACCTCGTGCTCACCAAGCTCGACATCCTCGACGGCCTCGAGCAGATCCCCGTGTGCGTCGCCTACGACGTCGACGGCGTGCGCTTCGACGACGTGCCGGTGAACCAGAGCGACTTCCACCACGCGAAGCCGATCCTGGAGTACTTCCCGGGCTGGCAGGAGGACATCTCCTCCGCCCGCACCTTCGAGGATCTGCCGAAGAACGCGCAGGACTACGTGCTCGCGCTGGAGAAGATGAGCGGCACCCGCATCTCGGTCATCGGCGTCGGCCCGGAGCGCGACCAGGTCGTCGTGCGTCACGACCTCGTCGACTGACGTCGCGGGGCGGTCGGCGTGCCCGAGCGCACGGGATGCTGTCGAATGCACGGGCCTTCGGCGTGAACGACTCGTGCACTCGACCGCAAGGCGTGCACTCGCTAGGAGAGTGAGGATGCGATGACGCGATTCTGGGTCGGCGGCTACGGCGTCGACATGGAGGGCCCGGCCGACGGCATCGGGGCGCTGGCGGTCGACGAGGGACACGGGCCGACGACCCTCGCCTACCGCGGCGCCGTGGCGCCCGCCCCCTCGCCGTCCTGGCTCGCGCAGCATCCGACGCTCGACGTCGTCTACGCCGCGCTCGAGGGGTCAGGGGAGGTCGCCGCGTTCGTGCGTACGGGCGAGAGCGCGCTGCGCCCGCTCGGGCGCCCGGTCGCGGCCGGACAGTACGTGTGCCACCTCGCCGTCGCGCCGGACGGGCGCTTCCTCGTCGCGAGCTGCTACGGCGACGGCCGCGTGGTCCGGATCGGACTGGATGCGGAGGGCGGCCTGGTGCCCGATGCGCGCGACAGGGCGGCGGAGCTGCGGGCGGCGCTGTTCGGCGACCGCGAGGCCGAGGAGCGCGACGCGGACGACGCGTCCCAGGAACGTGCGGATCCGATGGCCGCTGCGGATCCCTACGCCGCGGATCCGAACCGTCTGGATCCGAACGGGGATCCCCGCGTCTCGCACGCGCATGCCGCGGCGTTCCTGCCCGACGGCCGGATCGCGACCACCGACCTCGGCTACGACCTCGTGCGGATCTGGCGCCCTTCGCCGTCGGGACTCGCGCTCGATCACGAGGTGGTGCTGCCGCGCGGATCCGGACCGCGGCACATGGTCGTGCATCCCAGCGGGCACCTGCACGTGGTGACCGAGTACTCGTGCGAGCTGTTCACCCTGGCCGCCGACCGCGAGGGCCGCTGGGGCCTGGTCTCGGGCGTCCCCGTCTCGGCGATCGTGACGCCCGGCCACGACTATCCGGCCGAGCTCAGCCGCTCCCGCGACGGCGAGACGCTCTACGCCGGGGTGCGCGGCAGCAACACGATCGCGGCGCTCCGCGTGCGCGGATCCGGCGACCGCGTCGAGCCGCTCGCGCTCGCCGACGCCGGCGTGGACTGGCCGCGCCACCACCTCGTGCACGACGGCGCGCTGCTCGTCGCGGGCCAGCGCTCGGACGAGATCAGCGTGCTCGACCTCGACGACCGCACCGGAGCCCCCGGTCGCGTCCGCCACCGCACGCCGGCCCCCGCGCCGACGCACCTGCTGCTCGCGCGCTGAGCCGGCCGTCTCCCGCGGAACGCCCCGCTCGCGGATCCGGGACCGGATCCGGATCCGATCCCGCAGTCGTGTGCCGGATCCCGCCAGGCCCTAGTCTGATCGCAGCGGGACCGACGGTCACCGCGCAGGACGCAGCGACGCGAACGCAGGGGGACGAACGTGGCCGATGACCAGCCGATACCGGCGCCCGGCGGGCCGGATCCCGTCGGTTTGACGCGGGATGGCGGCCACGAGATCGCCGTCGCCTTCTCCTCCGAGGGTTCTCTGGGCGGATCCGCGCCCGGGTCGGTCTCGTCCCCTGCACCGGCTCCCCGGCGGCGGCGTCGGGCCGTGCTCGCCTGGTCGCTGTCGATCGCGGGGGTGCTGCTGCTCGCGGGTCTCGGGGCGGTGCTGCAGCTGACGGCGAACCTCGGCTACGACCAGGCCCGCTCGCAGCTCACCGCGGCGCTGACGACGCAGAGCGACGAGGCGTCGCGCAACGAGCGGACCCGCGCCGTCGGCGACGAGTCCGCGCGCGCCGCCGACGTGCTGCTGGGCGTGACCGATCCCGCACTCGTCAGCGACGCGGACCGCGCGGGCCTCACCACGGCGCGGGACCGCGCGCAGAAGGCGTCCGCGGAGGCCATGTCGCTGACCGCCGCCCCTGTCCCCGAACCCGGCACGAAGCCGTCCTGGTTCTGGGAGCTGTACGGCCGCACCGCACGACTCGAAGCGGATGCGCGCGCGGTGCGCACGCAGACCTCGGAGCTCGGCCGCTCCTCCGAGGACCTCGGCTCCGCGACCGGCGCGATCGGTCAGGCGGGTCTCGCCGTGGTGAAGACCGCCGGCGGGCTCGCGGCCCGGATCGAGACCGAGAACACGCCTTCGCCGAACGAGGGCGTCCTGACGTTGCGCGAACTGTCCGCGAGGCTGGTCGCCACCACCTCCTTCGACGAGCAGGTCGCTCAGGGGTTCCGCGACTATGCGACGACCGTGCAGCAGGTGCGCGACGGGCACGCCGCGACCCTCGCGGCCGAGGCCGGCCCGCTGCAGGCCGCGCGACAGCAGATCGAGGACTTCGCGCGATCCCTCGTCCCCGGGGTGCTGCTGGACTTCCAATGGGCGGACAGGGTGAACGACCTCGGCGGGGACAACGGCTACCTGTCCGGCGAGACGCGCACGCCGATCGAGTCGGGCCAGTACGCGACGATCCTGCTGTCCAACTCCGTCGCCGAGGACTGGCCGGGCGATTCCAGCAGAGCGCTCGTGGCGCACGAGGCGGGGCACGCGATCGCGACGAAATGCCGATCGATGGTCGACAACACCGATTCGGCCTCGGCGGAGGCGTGGGCGACGGCCTGGGCCATCGGCATGGGCTTCACGGATCCGGGCAACGGCACGCAGGCGTACGGGCCTCCGCCAGACTCCGTCGTGCAGCAGGCGATGGCCTGCCGCTGAGCACTCGGAGCCGTCACTCCGCCGCGCGACGGCGGAACGGAGGTCCGGACCGCCCCCGCGCGTTCGGATCCACGCCCTAGACTCCCGGCTATGACCCCTCCGCCCTCGGCGTCCGTCGGCCAGGTCGTGGTGCTCGTGGAGCGCTGGCCGGATCCGGCCCCGCCGGCCGAGCTTCCGCTGCGGGGCGCGATGCGCCCCGGCACCAGAGTCGTCCTCGTGGTGCTTCTCGTGCTCGCCTCGGTCGTGGGCGCAGGGGCGATCGTCCCGCTCTGGATCACGCCGACTCCGGGCGTCTGGTTCTCCCTCCTCTTCACCGTGGTCACCGCGGTCCTCGTCGTCGTGCTCTGGGTCGGCTACATCGGCTCCGTGGTGCACAGCGCGGAACGCGTCCGCGCCCACGCGCGCTGGCGCGGAGCGGCCGGCCGGATCGAGCGCCTCGACGGCACGGTCCTCGCGCGCACGGTGTCGACGATCGAGGACGGCGGCGTCGACCGCTTCGAGCTCGTGGTCGGCGCGGCCGGAGGTGCGCTCGCCGCGACGTGGGAGCGCGCGACGGCCCGGGCGCCGATGCTCCTGCAGACGCAGGTCCCCGGCGTCGGCGCTCGTGCGCGGATCTGGCGCATCCAGGACGCGAGTCCCGATGATCCGCTCGTGATCGAAGTCCGGGATCCGTCCGTCGTGTCGCCCGCCGCGGATCCCGTCTGACGATTTCGCCGGAATCCATGCCGGATCCCGGCTGTTCTGGGAGGGTGGACGAGGTCGGGGGGCGCTGGGCCCCGCGACCACCCGGGATCGAGAGGCGGATCGCATGACCGACGAATACGACCTGATCGTGCTGGGCGGCGGCCCGGTGGGAGAGAACGTGGCCGATCGCGCGGTCCAGTCGGGCCTCACCGCCGTGATCGTGGAGAGCGAGCTCGTCGGCGGCGAATGCTCGTACTGGGCGTGCATGCCGTCGAAGGCGCTGCTGCGCTCGCCGCAGGCCCTGCGTGCGGCGCAGCGGGTGGGCGGCGCGGCCGAGGCCGTCTCCGGCGACCTCGACGTGCGCGCGGTGCTCGACCGGCGCGACTCCTTCACGAGTCACTGGCAGGACGACGGGCAGGTGGCGTGGCTGGACTCCGCAGGAATCGACCTCGTCCGAGGGCACGGGCGCCTGAGCGGCGAGCGGAGGGTCGCGGTCACGACTCCCGACGGCGGGGTGCGCACCCTCACCGCCCGGCATGCGGTCGCGGTCAGCACCGGATCGGACGCCGCGATCCCGCCGATCCCCGGCCTGCACGAGGCGAACCCGTGGACCAGCCGCGAGGCCACGAGCGCCGAGGAGATCCCGGACTCCCTCGTGGTGATCGGCGGCGGAGTCGTCGCCGTCGAGATGGCCACCGCCTACGCCGCGCTGGGGGCGGAGGTCACCGTGCTCGCCCGCAGCGGGCTGCTCGGATCCGTCGAGCCCTTCGCGGGGGAGCTCGTCGCCGAGGGCCTGCGCGCGCTCGGCGTCGACGTGCGCACGGGAGTCGCGACCAAGAGCGTCTCGCGCGACGCCGACGGGGTGACCGTGACGACAGACGCCGGCGACGTGCGCGCCGCCGAGATCCTCGTCGCGACCGGACGCACGCCCCGCAGCGGCGACATCGGCCTGGAGACCGTGGGACTTCCGGCGGGCCGGTCGATCCGCACCGACGACACGCTGCGGGTGCCCGGCGTGGACTGGCTCTATGCGGTCGGCGACGTGAACGGCCGGGTGCTGCTCACGCACCAGGGGAAGTACCAGGCCCGCGCCGCGGGCGACGTGATCGCGGCGCGCGCGAAGGGGGAGCCCGTCGACGACGACCGCTGGGGGCGGCACGTCGCGACGGCCGACCACGCCGCCGTGCCGCAGGTCGTCTTCAGCGAGCCCGAGGTCGCGGCCGTCGGCGTCACCGCCGCGGCGGCGCGCGAGGCCGGCCACCGCGTGCGGGAGGTCGCTGTCGAGTTCTCCTCGGTCGCCGGCGCCTCGCTGCACGCTGACGGCTACACCGGTCGCGCGCACATGGTCGTGGACGAGGACCGGCAGGTGCTGCTCGGGGTGACCATGGTCGGATCCGACGTCGCCGAGCTCATCCACGCCGCCGCGATCGCGGTCGTCGGGGAGGTCCCGCTCGCCCGGCTCTGGCATGCGGTGCCGTCGTATCCGACCATGAGCGAGGTCTGGCTGCGCCTCCTCGAGGCCTACGGCCGCGCGTCGGCCTGAGGGACTCTCTCCCCGGATCCAGAGTGCGCAATTGGCTCCATCCGGGCCCCGGATCCAGCCAATTGCGCACTTCGAACCGGGGAAAGGGACGACGTTCCGGGAATCCGGGGAACGGCATGGCTGTTCCCGATGTCGGAGGCCCCGCGTACTGTCGGTAAAGCGCCGTGTCGCCACGCCGCAGGCCGAGAAGAAGCGAGTCGCATCGATTCCCCGGAGGGACGAGCATGCAAGCAGTATTCGAAGGAACCGTCATCGCGAACGCGGATGACGCCGATGTGGTGGTGATCGAGGGGAACCGGTACTTCCCGCCGACCGCGATCACGGAGGGCGTGCTGCAGGAGAGCCCCACGCCGTACACGTGTCCGTGGAAGGGCGAGTGCCAGTACTACTCGGTGCGCGTGGACGAGCAGGACCACAAGGATCTGGCCTGGGCCTACCCGCACCCGTACCCCACCGCGATCGAGCGGGTCGGCGTCGACTTCTCCGGCTACGTCGCGTTCGATCCGAGGGTGACGGTGCGCGAGGGCGTCGTCCCGCAGGAGGGGGCGCTCCCCTGAGGGGCGGACGGCCGATGATCGAGTTCCGCTCCGTCACCAAGACCTTCCCCGACGGCACCTGCGCCGTCGACGACTTCAGCCTGGTCATCCCGGCCCGGAAGACCACCGTGCTGGTCGGCTCGTCCGGATCCGGCAAGACCACGCTGCTGCGCATGATCAACCGCATGGTCGAGCCCACCTCCGGCGCCGTCGAGATCGACGGCGAGAGCGTGCTCGACAAGGATCCCGTGGCGCTGCGCCGCAGCATCGGCTACGTGATGCAGAACTCGGGCCTGATGCCGCACTTCACCGTGATCGACAACGTCGCCACGGTGCTGCGCCTCAACGGGATCCCGCGCCGCGACGCGCACGTCCGCGCGCGGGAGCTGCTCGACACGGTCGGGCTGGACCAGGCCCTCGCCGATCGCTACCCCAGCCAGCTCTCGGGCGGCCAGCAGCAGCGCGTCGGCGTCGCGCGAGGGCTCGCCGCGGATCCGAACATCCTGCTCATGGACGAGCCCTTCGGCGCGGTGGACCCCATCGTGCGCACCGAGCTGCAGCAGGAGCTGCTGCGCCTGCAGCGCGAGCTCGACAAGACCGTGGTGTTCGTCACGCACGACATCGAGGAGGCGTTCCTGCTCGGCGACCAGATCGTGATCCTGGACAGATCGGCCCGCGTCGTGCAGAAGGGGACCCCCGAGGACATCCTGTCCGCCCCGGCCGACGACTTCGTCGCGGCGTTCGTCGGTGCCGACCGCGGAAAGCGCGCCCTGCACCTCAAGCAGACGCCGCACGGCACGCTGATCGTCGACGCGGACGGTCGCGCACAGGGCACTCTCGTGCAGTCCCCGGCCTCGCTGCTGGACGCTCATCCGCCGCGCGCGGCCGACGAGGTCGCCGTCGACGCAGGGACCGCCGACTGACATGACCTGGATCATCGACAATCTCGGGCTCATCCTCGATCTGACCGCAACCCACCTGCGGCAGAGCCTGATCGCGCTCGTGCTCGGGATCGTCGCCTCGGTTCCGCTGGGTTGGATCGCCTGGCGGTTCCGGCTGGTGCGCGGGCCGATCATCGTGCTCACCGGCCTCCTCTACACGATCCCCTCGCTGGCTCTCCTCATGCTGATGCCGGCGCTGTTCGGCTATCAGGCGACGCTCGAGCCGAACCTCGTCGCGGCGCTCACGATCTACAACATCGCGATCCTGGTGCGTTCGGTCGCGGACGGGCTCGACTCGGTCGATGCCGATGTCCGCCGGGCGGCGACCGCGATGGGCTACGGATCCGGCCGCCGGTTCTGGACCGTCGAGCTGCCTCTCGCGGGTCCCGTGATCCTCGCGGGGGTGCGGGTGGCCGCGGTCAGCACGATCGCGCTCGCGACGGTCGGCACGCTGATCGGCGTCACGAACCTCGGCTATCTCTTCACCAACGGGCTGGATCGCCGGCTCATCGAGGAGGTCTTCGCGGGAGTGCTCGCCGTGGTCGTGCTCGCCCTCATCGTCGACGTGCTCCTGGTGCTGCTGGGACGCGTCCTCATGCCCTGGCAGCGCGCGCCCAAGCGGGTCACGGCCGGCGCCAGGCCCGCCGTCGTCACGGGGGGTGCCGCATGAACCTCTTCATCGATGCGATCCGCTGGATGCTCGACCCCGCGCAGTGGACCGGCACGTACGCGCTGCCCGTCCTGCTCGGCCAGCACCTGCTCTACACGGTGCTCTCGGTGCTCATCGCCGCGGTCATCGCCGTCCCCGCGGGGTGGCTGATCGGCCACACCGGGCGGGGGAGGGAGGTCGCGGTGGCGATCTCCGGAGCCGCCAGGGCGATCCCCTCGTTCGGCCTGCTGATCCTGCTCGTGCTGCTGTTCGGCGTGCTGCAGGTCCCGGCCGCGGCGCTCGTCACCTTCGTGCTCCTCGCGATCCCTTCCCTGCTCGCGGGCGCGTACACCGGCATCGAGGCGATCGAGCCCCGAGTCCTCGATGCGGCGAAGGCGATGGGCATGACGCCGTGGCAGGTGTTCTGGAAGGTCGAGTTCCGGCTCGGCCTGCCCCTGCTCATCGGCGGACTCCGCGCCGCGACCCTGCAGGTGATCGCCACGGTCACGATCGCCGCCTGGGTGAACCTGGGCGGCCTGGGCTTCCCGATCATCCAGGGCATCCAGCTGAACCAGTTCGATCAGGTGCTCGCGGGCGCACTCCTCGTGGCGGTGCTCGCCCTGATCGCCGATCTCCTGTTCGCGCTCGCGCAGCGCGCGGCCGTGCCCGCCGGAGTGCGGGCCTCCGCAGGCAGCCGCACCGAGGGCGAACCGCGCCGCCGTGCGCGCGCCCTGCGCCCCGCCCGCAGCTGATCGCCCCGCCGTCCCGCCCATCGCAGACCACACAGATCGCCCAAGAGAGGAACACCATGTTCACCGCTCGCATCACCCGGATCGCCGCCGCAGCAACGGCCGCGGTCGCCGTCGCGCTCACACTGAGCGCGTGCGGATCCAGCAACCCGCTCGACAAGCCCAGCGCGAGCAGCGGATCCGGATCCTCCGACACGATCGTGATCGGATCCCAGGCCTACTACTCGAACGAGATCATCGCCGAGATCTACGCGCAGGCGCTCGAGAAGGACGGCATGACCGTCAAGCGCCAGTTCAACATCGGCCAGCGCGACGCCTACATGCCCGATGTGAAGTCCGGCGCGATCAGCCTGTTCCCGGAGTACACCGGCAACCTGCTCGAGTACCTGGGCGGCAAGGCCGACACGAACAGCCCGGACGACGTCTACGCGGCGCTCAAGAAGGCCCTGCCGAAGGGCCTCGTCGCGCTCGACTACGCCAAGGCCGCGGATCAGGACACCTACACGGTGCTCAAGTCCAACGCCGACAAGTTCGGTCTCGAGTCCATCGCGGACCTGTCCAAGATGACCGGCACGGTCACCGTCGGCGGTGCGCCCGAGTTCGAGAAGCGCCCGTACGGCCCCGCCGCGGCGAAGACCGACTACGGCGTCGACCTGGCGTTCTCGGCGACCGGGCAGACGACGCTGGAGGCGCTGCGCGCCGGCACCGTGCAGGTCGCCGACATCTACTCGGCCGATCCCGCGTTCGAGAAGGGCGATCTGGTGGCCCTCAAGGATCCGAAGAACATGATCCTGTCGTCGAACGTCGTGCCGATCGCGAGCGAGACCGTCTCGGACAAGATCTCGAAGGCGATCAACGCCGTGAGCGCCAAGCTCACCACGGAGGAGCTCGTCAAGCTCAACGTGCAGAGCACGGTCGACAAGAAGCAGCCGGCCGACATCGCCAAGGCCTGGCTCACCGCGCAGGGCCTGAGCTGACGCGACGACCGTCCGTTCGGGGTCGCTGAGCGAGCCCGGCCGAAGGCCGAGCGAGACGGAACGCGGCGCTCTTGCCGGAGCACCGCGTTCCGTCTCGGTGGCTGCGCGTCCTTGCTCAACGCCCCCGGAGGCGCGGACTACCCGAGGCGCGGACTAGCCGAGGTGCCGCGCGAAGAACCGCCCGGCGTCCTCGCCCGCATGCGCCGGAACGCCGGTGTGCCCGCCGAGGTTGGCCTGCAGGGTCTTCTCGGCGGATCCGAACGCGTCGAACACGTCGAGCGACCGCTGCCGGTCGTTGCCCTCGTCGTCCCACTGCAGCAGCACGTGCAGCGGGATGGTGACGCGCCGGGCCTCGTCCAGGATGCTCAGCGGAACATAGCTTCCGGCGAACAGCCCGGCGGCCGCGATCCGCGGCTCGGTCAGGGCGAGCCGGATGCCGATGGCGAGCACGCCGCCCGAGTAGGCGACGGGGCCGCCGATCTCGGGAAGGGCGAGCATCGCGTCCAGCACGGACTGCCATTCGGGCACCGTCCGGTCGACGAGCGGGAGCACCAGACGATCGATCACGTCCTCGCTCGGACGTTCGCCGGCGTCGAGAGCCCGCATCAGCTCGACGCGAGCGCCCTCCAGCTCGGGCAGCCGCGGTCGGGTGCCGTTGCCGGGCATCTCGATCGCCACGGAGGCGAAGCCGAGCCCGGCCGCGGCGCGGGCTCGGCCTTCCAGGCGCGGCCGCATCCGGGCCAGGCCCGGCCCGCTCGGATGCCCGAGCAGGATCAGCGGGACGGGATGCTCGGCCGAGGCGGATCCGGGCATCCAGAGGATGCCGTCGATCCCGTCCAGTGTGAAGTCGCGCTCGACGATGTCGTCGCGGTGCGGTGCAGAAGCAGGCGCTGCAGGAGCAGCCGCTGCAGGAGCGGACTGCGCGGATGCGGACGGCGCAGAAGCCATCTGCTTCTCAGCGGTGAAGATCAGTTCAGGGGTGATGTTCATGGTCGTGCCTTTCGGGAGTGCGCATGGACGGCGCTCCCGGACGACCTATCGCCCGACCGTGACCCCGAGGAGGAGCACCCACGTCGATTCGTTCATGGGTATCACCTCCTTCTCTCGTGCCGGCACGGCGTAGGCGACAGTAGCACCTCGGCCCCGATCAGTCGAGCGCGCTCATCACGTGCTTGATGCGCGTGTAGTCGTCGAAGCCGTACTGCGACAGGTCCTTGCCGTAGCCGGAGTGCTTGAAACCGCCGTGCGGCATGTCCGACACGAACGGGATGTGCGTGTTGATCCAGACGCAGCCGAAGTCCAGATCCCGGGAGAAGCGCAGCGACCGGGTGTGGTCGGTGGTCCACACCGACGCGGCCAGCGCGAAGGGCACGTCGTTCGCGAAGCCGAGGGCCTCGTCGTCGTCCTCGAAGGACTGCACGGTCAGCACCGGTCCGAAGATCTCGCTCTGCACGGCCTCGTCGTCCTGGCGCATGCCGGACACGATCGTCGGCTCGAAGAAGTAGCCGACGTCGCCCTGTCGCCTGCCGCCGGTCTCGATCGTGGCGTGCGCGGGCAGGCGGTCCACGAAGCCCTGCACCTGGGCGAGCTGCGCGGCGCTCGAGAGGGGGCCGAAGAACACGCCCTCCTCCTGCGGAGCGCCCGTGCGGGCGTGCGTGCGCACCCGCTCGACGAGTGCCTTCACGAGGGCGTTGTGCACCGAGGCGTGCACGATCACGCGGGTCGCGGCGGTGCAGTCCTGCCCGGCGTTGAAGAACGCGCCGGTCACGATGCCCTCCGCGGCCTTCTCGATCGACGCATCCGGGAACACGATCGCGGGGGCCTTGCCGCCGAGCTCGAGATGCACGCGCTTCACGTCGGCCGCGGCCGACTCGGCGACGGCCATTCCGGCCCGGACGGATCCGGTGATCGCGACCATCTGCGGCGTCTTGTGCGCGACGAGGGCGGCGCCCGTGCTGCGGTCGCCCAGCACGACGTTGAGGGTTCCCGCGGGCGTGTGCTCGGCGACGATCTCCGCGAGCAGGAGGGTCGTGAGCGGAGTGGCCTCGGCGGGCTTCAGCACCACGGTGTTCCCGGCGGCCAGCGCGGGGGCGATCTTCCACACGGCCATGTTCAGCGGGTAGTTCCACGGGGTGACCTGGCCGATCACTCCGATCGGCTCGCGCCGCACGTAGGAGGTGTGCCCCGCCATGTACTCCGCGGCGGCCCGGCCCTCGAGGCTCCGCGCCGCTCCCGCGAAGAAGCGCAGCTGGTCGACCGACTGGTCGATCTCGTCGGCCACGAGGTTCGCGCGCGGCTTTCCGGTGTCCTGGGACTCCAGGTCGGCGAACTCCTCGGCCCGCGCGGCCATCGCATCGGCGATCCGGAACAGCGCGAGCTGACGCGCGGCCGGAGTGGTGTCGCGCCAGAGCGGGAAGGCGGCGGCCGCGGCGGCGTAGGCGGCGTCGACGTCGCTCTGATCCGAGATCGGGGCCTGGCCGTACACCTGTTCCGTGACCGGGTCGATGAGGTCCATGCGGCCCTCGCCGTGCGCGGCGACGGAGCGGCCGCCGATGAAGTTCTGCAACAGTGCTGTTTCAGACGGGGTGCTCTGCATGGTGAAAAGAATAGGCCAGAATCGACGGAATCGGAAGAAATCTGGATCAGATTCTGCGAAATCAGTTGCAGGGCATCGCCAGGAGTGTCAAGATCGTCACATGAGCGACAAGCCGAAGGTGCCGGTTCTTGACGACGTCTCGAAGCGGATCATCGAACTGCTGCAGGAGGACGGTCGTCGACCCTACGCCGAGATCGGGCGTGCCGTGGGTCTCAGCGAGGCCGCCGTCCGACAGCGCGTGCAGCGCCTCACCGACAGCGGCGTGGTGCAGATCGTCGCGGTGACCGATCCTCGTCAACTCGGATTCTCCCGCATGGCGATGCTGGGCATCCGCGTCGACGGGGATCCGCGTGTCGCCGCGGAGGCGATCGCGAATATTCCCGAGATCGCATATGTCAACGTGACGCTCGGATCCTTCGACATCCTCGCCGAGGCCATCTGCGAGAGCGATGAGGATCTGCTCGAGCTGATCGCGACGCGGATCCGCACCATCGAGGGCGTCTCGCACACCGAGTGCTTCCTCTACGCGGGGCTCCACAAGGACCTCTACAACTGGGGCACGCGCTGATCCGCTGAGCCTGCCGCTCTCCCGAACCCGGCCGCACCGCGGCACCCGGGGCGCTGCGTCGCGCCCCGGCGAAAGACCACCCCACCCTCCCGGACAAGGAATCATCATGGGAACGACCGTCTTCGAACGACGGCAGCCGAGCGCTTCGGTCATCGAGCGCTCTCTCGAGAACACCGCGCATGCCGCGTTCTGGCTCGACGACGTCGAGCGCCCCGCCTATCCGGCGCTGTCGGGGCAGGAGCGCGCCGATCTCGCGATCGTCGGCGGGGGATACGCGGGCCTCTGGACCGCGATCCGCGCCAAGGAGCGCGACCCGCAGCGCAGCGTGGTGCTGCTCGAGGCCAACCGGGTGGGCTGGGCGGCGTCGGGCCGCAACGGCGGGTTCTGCGAGGCGAGCCTCACGCACGGCGAAGAGAACGGCATGAACCGCTGGCCGGACGAGATGGAGCAGCTCGAGCGCCTCGGGCTGGAGAACCTCGACGGCATCCAGGACACGATCGAGCGCTACGGCATGGACGTGGACTGGGAGCGCACCGGCCAGATGGCCGTGGCCGTCGAGCCGCATCAGGTCGCGTGGATGGAGGGCGACGACTTCCTCGACGAGGCGGCCGTGCAGGCCGAGGTCGCCTCCCCGACCTACCTCGCCGGATCCTGGGACCGCACCGGATGCGCGATGGTGCATCCGGCGAAGCTCGCGTTCGAGCTCGCCCGCGTCGCGACCGAGCTCGGGGTGCGGATCTTCGAGCGCACGCGCGTCACGGGACTGAGCGGCAAGGGCGCGCAGACCCTGACCGCCGAGAACGGCTCGGTCGTGGCAGACCAGGTCGCGCTCGCCACGAACGTTTTCCCCTCCCTGCTCAAGCGCAACCGCCTCATGACCGTGCCCGTCTACGACTACGCGCTCATGACGGAGCCGCTCACGGCCGAGCAGTACGACGCGATCGGCTGGAAGAACCGCCAGGGCCTCGCCGACAGCGCGAACCAGTTCCACTACTACCGGCTGAGCGCCGACAACCGGATGCTGTTCGGCGGCTACGACGCCGTCTACCACTTCGGCGGCAAGGTGCGCGAGGAGTACGAGGAGCGGCCGGAGAGCTTCCGAAGGCTCGCCTCGCACTTCTTCACCACGTTCCCGCAGCTCGAAGGGCTGCGCTTCACGCACCGCTGGGCCGGGGCGATCGACTCGTGCAGCCGGTTCTGCGCGTTCTTCGGCACCGCGCGCGGCGGCCGGGTCGCGTACGCGACCGGCTTCACCGGCCTCGGCGTCGGAGCCACCCGGTTCGCGGCCGACGTCATGCTCGACGAGCTCGCGGGGCTCACCACCGAGCGCACCCGGCTCGAGATGGTGCGCACGAAGCCGATCCCGTTCCCGCCCGAGCCGGCGGCCTCGATCGGGGTCAACCTCGTGCGCGCCGCGATGAACCAGGCCGATCACAACCGGGGCAGGCGCAACCTGTTCCTGAAGACGCTCGACGCCGTCGGAATGGGGTTCGACTCATGACCGCTCTGCCTGCTGCCGGCACCGCCGTGACCGATCTCGTCCTCGCCCACGAGCCCCTGCCCGCGGAGGAGGTCGTGTCCGGTGCTCCGACCACCGCGAGCGCCGTGCTCGACGACACCGGCGACCGCGAGATCGGCATCTGGGAGATGACGCCCGGCACCGCGTGCGACACCGAGGTCGACGAGCTCTTCATCGTGCTCTCGGGGCGCGCGACCGTCGTCTTCGAGGATCCCGCGCTGCCGGATCTCGAGATCGGTCCCGGATCCGTCGTGCGCCTCGCCGAGGGCATGCGGACGACCTGGATCGTGACCGAGACCCTGCGCAAGGTCTACATCGCCTGAGCGCCGGAGGCCTTCTCGACGGGGGAGCACGGGAATAGAATCAGCGCGGGGACCTCATCCGCGCGCCCGAGCGGCGCGGCGTTGTGCTGGGCCGACGCGGGGATGACAACCCCCTGGGCTGGGGCTCATCATGTTCGAGAAACTCATGGCGACGGCCGTCCTTCCGGTGACGGACCTCGATCGCGCCAAGCGCTGGTGGCACGACGTGCTCGATCGCGACCCGATCTACACGGACGCCGCCTCGGAGAACCTGTTCTACGACGTCGGAGGCGCCGTCGTGCTGGTGTACCGCACCGACTTCGCCGGCACGGCCAAGAACACCGCCCTCAACCTCGTGACGGACGACATCGACCGCGACGTGGCGGAGCTGCGCTCGCGAGGAGTCGAGTTCCACGACTACGACTTCCCCGGGCTGAAGACGGTCGACGGCATCGCGGATCTCGGCGGCCTGCGCGGCGCCTGGTTCAGCGACACCGAGGACAACATCATCGCGCTCGGCGAGCCCTCGCCTGAGATGAGGGAGCGCGTGATGGGAGGGGCGCGCGCCGTCGGCTGACACGGGGCACGGGCGGTGGCGGCGGCCCGTCACCGCCCGTGTGCGAGCAGCGCCAGGTGCAGGGCCGAGAGCGTCTCGCCGTCCTCGAGATCGGCGCCGAGCAGATCCGCGATGAGGCCGAGGCGCTGGTAGAACACCGAGCGGGACAGGTGCGAGGCGTTCGCCGCCGCGGTACGGTTCCCCGGGTGCGCCACCACGGCGCGCAGCACCCGGAGCAGGTCGCCGTCCGTCGCGTCGTCGTGGCGGATGAGCGGCGCGAGCAGGCGTGCGCTGTGCTCCTGGAGCCGGTGGTCGCCGCTGAGCTCGGCGGCGAGGCGCGCGAGGGGCCGGTCCGCCACGCGCAGCACGGAGCCGGGCGCGGCCTGGCGGGCGAGGCGCCGCACGACCGGGATCGCGGCGAGCAGTTCCGCGGTCGTCGCTGCGGGATCGCCGACGGCGCCCGACTCCAGCTCCGCGATGACCGGATCCGGCAGGCGCGCCCCGGCGGGCAGCGACACCAGCAGGATCCGCTCGGATCCGACGTCGGCCGTCAAGGTGCGGACGTCGGCCCGCGCCGTCGGGTCCGCCTGTGCCTGCGACTCCGCGACGATCTGCACAGCCTGCGACGATGCGCGCAGGTTCTCGGCGGAATCGTGTGCGGATCGTCGCGACCTGTGCGGATCGTCGCGCCCGGAACGGGCCGTGGCCCCTCCCGCGATCGACACGACCGCGTACAGCGCGCGCCCGCGCACCGGGAAGCCGGACGACTCCAGCCGCGCCTCGATGTCGGCGACCGTCACGTACCGCTCGCCGAGCAGCGCGCCGATCAGTCCCTCCGCCCGCAGTCGCGCCCAGGCGCCCTCGCCGTCCGCGAGCCGGGAGAGCGCGAGCGCCGTGGCGGCCTGCTCCAGCACCGTCGCGGGCCCCGCGGGGTGCGGCGGTCCCGGCAGCGCGATCAGCTCACCCCATCGCGTGCCACGGGCGGCGACCGGCACGCGCGTCCACTCCTGCGGCAGGCGGCGCGATCGTCCCGTCCAGCCGTCCAGCACCTCGGCCTCGGCGAGGTCGAACGGGTCGGCGACGACGACCTCGTGCGCGAGGTCCTCCAGCACGACCGGCGCCCGCAGCGCCCGCGCGGTCTCCCGGACGACCACCTCGACCGGCGCACCGCGCAGGCTCAGCCCGGTGAACAGCTCGTGCAGCCGCTGCCGCTCCTGCAGCGCCTCGACCTGCCCGGCGATGATGCGGCGGTGCACCTCCTCGGTGACCGTGACGAACTTCACCTCGCGGTCGAGGGTCACGAGAGCGAGGTCCCGCGCGCGGCAGGCGGCGACCAGCGGCGGCGGCACCACGGCGAACCGCGTGCCGAGCTCCAGCACGATACCGGCGAGGCCCGCATCGGCCAACTCGTCGACGAGCCGGGCGAGGGCGTCGGCGGCACCGGGCCAGCCGGCGCCCGTCGTGAGCAGCAGCTCCCCGCCGTCGAGCAGGGCAGCCACCCGGTCGCTGTCGGACACGTGCACCCAGCGCACCGGGACGTCGACGGATCCGGCCAGCACCTCGGGGATCCCGGCCTGCAGCGAGGCCACGTCGAGGGCGTCGGCGACCGTCGGGAGTCCGGGGTCGCGATCGCTGGGGAGCCGGTCCGGACGATCTGTCCGATCAGCGGCGAAGTTCAGACGATCTGCGGGCACGGATCCATCCTCCCCTTTGCCAGCATGGGAGAGCAAGCCCGCGGACGCGTCCGATCAGAGTGTCCGGATCCGCGTCCTGATCTCATCGAAACCCCCGACCCGAGGAGCATCACGTGACCGTGATCCGCCACTTCATCGACGGCGCCCTGACCGCATCGACGGCGCAGCCCGGCGAGACCGAGCGCACCGGCCCGGTCTACAACCCCGCGACCGGCGAGGCCCACCGCAGCGTCGCGTTCGCGAGTGTCGCGGAGGTCGAGCAGGCCATCGCCGCGGCCAAGGCCGCGCTGCCGGCCTGGCGTGCGACGAGCCTCATCAAGCGCGCCGACGTGTTCTTCCGGCTCCGTCAGATCCTCGCCGAGCGGACGCCCGAGCTCGCCGCGATCGTCACGAGCGAGCACGGCAAGGTGCTCTCCGACGCCGCCGGCGAGGTGTCCCGCGGGATCGAGAACGTCGAGTTCGCCGCCGGCCTCGTGCACCTGCTCAAGGGCGAGCGCGCGGAGCAGGTCGCCCGCGGCGTCGACGTGCATTCGGTCAAGCAGCCCGTCGGCGTCGTCGCCTGCATCACGCCCTTCAACTTCCCGGTGATGGTGCCGCTGTGGATGGTCGCCTCGGCGATCGCGTGCGGCAACACGGTCGTGCTGAAGCCGAGCGAGAAGGACCCGTCCGCGGCGATCTGGCTCGCGAAGGCCTTCCAGGAGGCGGGGCTGCCCGACGGCGTGCTCAACGTCGTCAACGGCGACAAGGTCGCGGTCGACACCCTCCTCGACTCGCCGGACGTCAAGGCGGTCAGCTTCGTCGGATCCACCCCGATCGCGAAGTCGATCTACGAGCGCGCCTCGGCGAACGGCAAGCGCGTGCAGGCCCTCGGCGGCGCGAAGAACCACATGGTCGTCATGCCCGACGCCGACATCGACGGCGCCGCGGCCGCCGCGGTCTCCGCCGCCTACGGCTCGGCCGGCGAGCGCTGCATGGCCGTCTCGGTGCTCGTCGCCGTGGGCGAGGTCGCGGATCCGCTGATCGCGTCGATCACCGAGAAGGTGCAGAACCTGCGCATCGGCGACGGCACCGACGCCGCGAGCGAGATGGGCCCGCTCATCACGCGCGAGCACCGCGACCGGGTGGAGTCCTACGTCACGGGCGCCGCGGGCGAGGGCGCCACGGTGCTCATCGACGGCACGAAGCGCATCGCCGCCGGCGAGCGTCTCGACGAGAACGGCTTCTTCACCGGCATCAGCCTCATCGACGGCGTGAAGCCCGGCATGAAGCTCTACGAGGACGAGATCTTCGGCCCGGTGCTCGGCGTCGTCCGTGTCGACAGCTATACGGAGGCGGTGGAGCTCATCAACGCCCACCAGTTCGGCAACGGCGTCGCGATCTTCACGCGCGACGGCGGCACCGCCCGCCAGTTCGAGTTCGACATCGAGGTCGGCATGGTCGGCGTCAACGTGCCGATCCCGGTCCCGGTGGGGGCGTTCTCGTTCGGCGGCTGGAAGGCGTCGCTCTTCGGCGACTCGCACATCTACGGCCCCGAGTCGATCCACTTCTACACGCGCTCCAAGGTCGTCACCACGCGCTGGCCCGACAACACGCCGGCGCAGGTGGACCTGGGCTTCCCGAGCAACCACTGACGCGGAAAGGATCCGAGCCATGAGCACTCTCACCGACACCGCCCGCTTCACCGACCGGCACGGCGCCGTGCACGCCCTGCCGGCCGCCGAGGCCGAGGCGCAGGTGCGCGCCGACGACCGCGCGCACGTGTTCCACTCCTGGAGCGCCCAGGCGCTCATCGACCCGGTGCCCGTCGCCGCGGGCGAGGGATCCACGTTCTGGGACTATCAGGGCAACGCCTACCTCGACTTCTCGAGCCAGCTGGTGAACCTGAACCTGGGTCACCAGCAGCCCGATCTCGTCGCCGCGATCCAGCAGCAGGCGGGACGCCTGGCGACGATCCAGCCGTCGATCGCGAACGACGTGCGCGGCGAGCTGGCCCGGCTCATCGCCGAGGTCGCCCCTGAGGGCATGGAGAAGGTGTTCTTCACGAACGGCGGCGCGGACGCGAACGAGTACGCGGTGCGCATGGCGCGCACCGCGACCGGCCGCCGCAAGGTGCTGTCGATGTACCGCAGCTACCACGGCTCCACGGCGACCGCGATCTCGCTGACCGGCGACCCGCGGCGCTGGGCGAACGACTCGGTCGACAACGGCACGGTGCGGTTCTTCGGGCCGTACCTGTACCGCACGGCGTTCCACTCGACGACGCTCGCCGAGGAGTCGCAGCGCGCGCTCGAGCACCTGGAGCAGACGATCCGGCTCGAGGGCCCGAACACGATCGCGGCGATCATCATCGAGACGGTCGTCGGCACGAACGGCGTGCTCGTGCCGCCGCCGGGGTACCTGCAGGGCGTGCGCGACCTGTGCGACCGCTACGGCATCGTCTACATCGCGGACGAGGTCATGGTCGGCTTCGGCCGGCTCGGCGAGTGGTTCGGCATCGACGCGTTCGACGCGAAGCCGGATCTCATCACCTTCGCGAAGGGCGTGAACTCCGGGTACGTGCCGCTCGGCGGCGTCGTGATCTCCGACCGGATCGCGGCGGCGTTCGACAACGTCTCGTTCGCGGGCGGGCTCACCTACTCGGGTCACCCGCTGGCCTGCGCGGCCGGCGTCGCGACCTTCGAGGTGTTCCGCCGCGACGGGATCCTGGAGCACGTGCGCGACCTCGGCGCCCGGATCGTGCAGCCCACGCTCGAGGCCTGGGTCGAGAAGCACCCGAGCGTCGGCGAGGTGCGCGGACAGGGACTGTTCTGGGCCGTGGAGCTGGTGCGCTCGAAGGAGACCCGCGAGCCCCTCGTGCCGTTCAACGCCGCCGGCGCGGACGCGGCGCCGATGGGCGCGTTCGCCGCGGCCGCGAAGAAGGGCGGCGTCTGGCCGTTCACGCACTTCAACCGCATGCACGTCGCGCCGCCGCTCGTCATCACCGAGGACGAGCTGGTCCGCGGCCTCGCCGTGCTCGACGAGGCCCTCGACGTCGCCGACTCCTACACGGACTGAGTCGCGCGGAGTATCTCCGTTTTGGGGCGCGTTTCACCGTTTTGGGGCGCGTGACGCCGGGTTCTGCCAGCGTGGTGCGCCCCAAAACGGGAGGGCGCGCCCCGAAACCGGTACCAGGACGGGGGTCCCGCCGGATCCCTGTCGTCAGACCGCGACGGGATCCGGATCCGCGACGCGATCGACCCGCCAACCGTCGTCGATGCGGTGCACCGTCGAGACCGACAGGTTCTGGGGGCCGGTGGCGAGGTGCTCGAGGTCTGCGCCGAGGCCGTGCAGCAGGGTCAGGATCGTGATGCCGCTGGTCACCACGAGCACCTCGGATCCGGCGCCGGCCACGTCGTGCAGCGCCGCGGTCGCGCGCCGCGCGACGTCCGCGGGGGCCTCGGCGAGAGGATCCTTCGCGGCGAGAGCGTCCAGCGTCGCGATGAACGGGTTGTCGGCCGCGGCGTGCGCCTGCATGAGCCGGAAGAACTTGCGGGCTCGGACGGCCTCGAGCCGCCCGAAGCACAGCTCGCGCCAGCGCGGATCCGGCTGCGCCTGCAGGTCGGATCCGGCCGCGTCGAGCAGCCGCGCCGCGGTCTCGCGGTGCCGGATGCCGTCGCCGGAGAACGCGGCGTCGAACCGGATCCCGGCCGCGGCGAGGTCGAGCCCGCGGGTCGTCGCCTGCTCGCGGCCGAGCGCCGTGAGCGGCGCATCGGACCAGCCCTGCATCCGCTCCGCTTCGTTCAGCATGCTCTGCCCGTGCCGCACCACCCAGATCCGCGTCATGGTTTCAGCCTAGGTCGACCAGCTTCGGGCCGGATCCAGTCGTTTTGGGGCGGATCCTGCCGTGCTCGGGCGGCGGGACGCGCCCCAAACCCGGGGAACGCGCCCCGGAACGGAGTTGTGTTGCGCGCTGGGTTCGGAGCGGATCCAGTCGTTTCGGGGCGGATCCTGCCGTTTTGGGGCGGATCCTGCCGTGCACGGGCGGCGGGACGCGCCCCGAACCCGAGAAACGCGCCCCAAACCCGGGGTCGTGTTCCACGGGGCCCCGCCAACCACAGGCCGGGCCCCGCAGGGGCCGTTCGCGATCAGAGCGCGGGCCACCAGGCCGGATCCGTCCACAGCCCGAGCTCCTGCTCGAGTGCGGCGCCCACGCGGAACACCGTCGCATCGTCGAAGGTGCGCCCGACGATCTGAACGCCTGTGGGCACGCCGTTCGGGGCGATGCCGGACGGCACGGCGAGCACGGGCACCCGCCCGATCACGTTGAACGGCAGGGTCATGAGCTGCGCGAACACTGCGTCGCTGTCCGTGCACGGCTCCTCGGCGTCGAGGCCCGTGGTCGCTATCGTGGGGCAGACGAGCACGTCGAAGCGCTGCATGAGCTCCCCGAACGGCCGGTAGAACGCGGACTCCGCTTCGAGCCCTGCCACATAGTCGCCCCCGTTCGCCGCGGCCTCCGCGAATGCGCGGGTGTAGGGCATGAGCTGCGCCGTCCGCTGCGGATCTCCGGCCGCGATGCCCTCGATGAACGGTCCCATGACGGCGCCGAAGTGCGGCCAGCTCGTCTCCAGCACTCGCTTCGGACCCCAGGGCAGCTCGACCTGCTCCACCTCGGCGCCGGCGGCGCGCAGGGCCCCGACCACTCCCAGGGTGTTCTCGACGACCACCGGATCCACGTCGTACCCGCCGAGGTCGAGGCACACCGCGATCCGCATCCCCGCGAGCGAGGACACCGCGCCCGACACCGCGACGACCTCCCGGAGCGAGGCCGCGTCTCCTGCCCACGGTCCCGAGATGACGTTCTGCAGCAGCGCCACGTCGGCGACGCTGCGGCCCATCGGGCCGTCGGCGCAGTAGGTGTCGGAGTTGAACGGGGCGAGGCCGGGGACGCGGGCGAACGGCGGCTTGAACCCGACGACGCCGCAGAACGACGACGGGATCCGGATGGATCCGCCGATGTCGGATCCGGTCGCGAGGATCGTGGATCCAGCCGCGAGCACGGCGCCGGAGCCGCCCGAGGAGCCGCCCGGCGTGAACGCCGTGTTCCACGGGTTCCGCGTCACGCCCCAGAGCGCGGTGTGGGTGACCGGGGCGCAGCAGTACTCGGGTGTCGTCGTGCGGGCATGCACCACCGCCCCCGCGGCCTGGATCCGGTCCACGATCGGGTGCGTCTCGTCCGCGATGTGCCCGCGCTCGAGCAGGCTGCCCTCCTCCGCGGTGCGGCCCGCGATCGGCTGCTCCTCCTTGAGCATGAGCGGGATGCCCTCCAGCGCGCCCGTAACCTCGCCGCCGGCGAAGCGCCGCTCGGAGGCCTCGGCCGCGATGCGCGCCTCGTCGAGCCACTGCTCCGTGACCGCGTTGACCACGGGTTCCGTGGCCGCGGTGCGTGCGACGACCGCGTCGAGCAGCTCGACCGGCGAGAGTTCGCGGCGGCGGAAGCGCGCGGCGGCGTCGGTGGCGGTGATGTGGTGCAGTTCCATGGATCTCCTTGGTCCGGGGGGTGGCGGTGCTTGGCCGTGGGTGGCGGTGCTGACCGTGTCCCACTTCTGGTCCTGGAATGCGCTTCCTGAGTGCCGAAAATGGGACATTGTCGGGCCGGAAGTGGGACACGGGCGGGCTAGAAGTGGGACATGGTCAGCCCGCAGGCCCGCCCGCTCAGGCCGGCACCGGCACCGAGTCGAGCAGCAGACGGGTGTACTCGTGCTGCGGATTCGTGAGGATCTCGGTCGTCGCCCCGCGCTCCACGATCTCGCCTCGGCGCATCACGAGGGTCTGCTCGCAGACGCGGCGGACCACGGCGAGATCGTGGCTGATGAACAGCAGGGTCAGGCCCTGGCGGCGCCGGATGTCGGCGACCAGGTCCAGCACCTGCGCCTGCACCGACACGTCCAGGGCGCTGGTCGCCTCGTCCATCACCAGGAGGTCGGGCTCGATCGCGAGCGCACGGGCGATCGCGACGCGCTGCCGCTGCCCGCCGGAGAGCGTCTTCGGTCGTGCCGCCGCGTGCTCGTCGCCGAGCCCGACGGCGGTCAGCAGCTCGAGAGCGCGTGCGTTCGCGGCGGCCTTGTCGAGGCCGGCGTGCAGTCGCAGCACGTCGGCGACGGCTCGACCGGTGGGGATGCGCGGATCCAGGGACAGGTACGGATCCTGGAACACCATCTGCACGCTCTTCGCGCGGGCGAGGCGCTCTTCGCGCCCCTTCGGCACGCTGCCGGCATCGCGGCCGCCGATCCGGATGGTGCCGGTGTCGGCCTGCTCGAGTCCGACGACCATGCGGGCGAGCGTGGACTTGCCCGATCCGGACTCGCCCACGACCGCGAGCGCCCCGCCGGGCGGGATCCGCAGTATCGCGTCGGCCACCGCGCGCACCTCGCCGCGCCCGCGCACCCGGTAGGTCTTCGAGACTCCCGCGACTTCGACGCCTCGTGGGTCCTGCCCGTCCCGCGCCTCTCGCCCTGACCACGAGACTCCATCTCCGCGACGAGACTGCGGTTCCTGAGCGCTGTCTCGTCGCCCAGTTGCAGTCTCGCGGTCAGGGAGGGCTCGATCCGGAGCAGCGCCGGCCCCAGCGGAGCCCGCCCCGCCGGACCCAGCCCCGTCGTCCGTCAGGCGGGGGGTCGCGGCGACGAGGCGGCGGGTGTACTCGGCCTGCGGGGCGCGCAGGACCTCCAGGGCCGGGCCCTCCTCGACCACGGCGCCGTCCTTCATGACGACGAGGCGATCGCACAGGGATCCGGCGAGGTTGAGGTCGTGCGTGATGAACAGCATGCCCATGCCGCGCTCGGCGCAGAGCTCGCGCAGCACCTGGACGATCTCGGCCTGCGTGGTCACGTCGAGCGCCGTGGTGGGCTCGTCGCACACGAGCAGGCGCGGCGAGGTCGTCAGCGCGCCTGCGATCATGACGCGCTGCAGCATGCCGCCGCTCAGTTCGTGCGGGTGCTGGCCGAGGTGCTCGGCGGGGGAGGGGAGGCGCACGTCCGCGAGCAGCTCGGCGGCGCGGGCTCTCGCCCGCGACCGGCTCCACCCCTCGTTCAGCCGCAGCGCCTCGCTGAGGTGGTCGCCGATCGTGCGCATCGGGTTGATGCCGGCCCTCGGATCCTGGAACACCATCGCGGCGTCGGCGCGACGGATGCTCCGCAGCGACGCGGGGGAGAGCGGCGAGCGGCCGTCGACCGAGACGGATCCGCCGATCTCCGCGCGGTCGGGGGTGAGCCCGAGCACGGTGCGCGCGGTGAGTGACTTGCCGGATCCGGATTCGCCGACGAGGCCCACGGTCTCGCCGGGGGCGACCGAGAGCGTGATCCCGTGCAGCAGGCGCGTGCCGTCGGCGAGGTCGAGCGTGAGCTCGCGGATGTCGAGCAGAGCGGTCGCGGACGACGGCGCCGAGGTGTCGAGAAGTGCGGATCCGGTCATGCGGGGATCTCCCCTCCGATGCGGTCGGAGAGGTCCTCGCCGACGATGTTGACGGCGACGACCACGAGCACCACCACGATGGCGGGCGCGATCGCCGGGAGGAACTGCCCTGCGGCGATGCCGGCCTGGGCCTCGTTGATCATGGCGCCCCAGTCTGCGGTGGGCGCCTGCACCCCGAGGCCGAGGAACGACAGGCCCGCGAGCTCGGCGAGCACGTAGCCGAAGTTCAGCGTCGACTGCGCGCCCACGATCGGCGCGACGTTCGGCAGCACCCTGCGCTGCGCGATCCACGCGCCGCCGAAGCCCTGCACGCGGTACGCCGCGACGTACGGGCGGGTGCGCTCTGCGGCCACGAGCGAGCGGGTGAGCCGCGCCACGAACGGCGCGTACGAGATGCTCATCGCGATCACCGGCGCGATCAGGCCCTTGCCGAACAGCGCGACGGCCATCATCGCGATCAGCAGCGACGGGAACGCGAACAGCACGTCGAAGATGCGACCCAGCACGGCATCGACCCAGCCTCCGCGCCAGCCGGCGATCAGGCCCAGCAGGATTCCGAGGACGGTCGAGAACACCACGACGAGCAGCGGGCCGAGCAGGGCCGTGCGTCCGCCCCAGATGATCCGGCTCAGCAGATCCCGGCCCAGCGAGTCGGTGCCGAGCAGGTGCGCGGCGGACGGAGGGGCGTAGAACGCGGTGAAGTCCACCGCGTCGGGATCGTACGGTGAGACCCAGGGGGCGAGGATCGCGGCGAGCGTCACGATCGCGAGCACCACGATGCTCGTGATCACGATGCCGCGTCCGCGCATCTTCTTCGGCATGCGCAGCACGCGCACGGCGAGGGTGGGGGCTGAGGCGGTCATCGTGCTCCTGCTCCGGCAGCGGATCGGGGGTCGATCCAGGGTTCGAGGATGTCGATGATCGCGTTCACCACGACGAAGGCGGTGACCACGAGCAGGACGATCGCCTGCACGACGGGGAAGTCCAGGCGGTCGACGGAGCCGACCAGGAGGGATCCGATCCCGGAGAGCCCGAAGGCCTGCTCCACGATCGAGCTCGCGACGATGAGCCCCGCCACGAGCGGACCGGAGACGGTGAGGATCGGGCCGAGCGCGTTGCGCAGCACGTGCCGGCGCACCACCGCGATCCGCGTGACGCCGCGCGAGGTGGCGACCTCGACGTGCTCGCGGTTCAGCTGGTCGACCATCGCCGACCGGGTGACCTTGCCCACCAGGACGATGAAGACGATCGCGAGCGCGATCGACGGCAGCACGAGGTGGAAGGCCATGTCCCCGAACCCGGATCCGGACCCGAACGAGGGGAACCAGCCGAGCTGCACCGAGAACACCGCGATGAGCACGATGGATCCGACGAAGGACGGGATCGCGCCGAGCACGGTGAGGCCGATGAGGATGCCGCGATCCGATGCGCGCCCCTTGTTCAGGGCGGCGACCGCGCCGCCGGCGAGGCCGACGACCGCGATGATCGCCCCGGCCATCACGACGAGCATGAGCGTGACCGGGAGGCGGTCGCCGAGCACCGCCGTGACGTCCTGGCGGAACTGCAGCGAGCGTCCGAAGTCGCCGTGCAGGACGCCCCCGATCCAGCGCAGGTACTGCTGCCAGGGCGGCAGGTCGAGGCCGTACTGGGCGGTGACCTCGACGATCGCCTCCGGCGAGGGCTTGCGTCCGCGCAGGAGGAACCGGATCGGATCTCCCGGCACGAGGAACCGGGAGAAGAAGACGAGGAGCGAGGCGAGGAAGAGGGTGAGCAGGAGCCCGCCCAGCTTCCCCGCGACGCGACGAACGGTGCTCATCGGATCCGTGCTGTCCTTGTCTCGGCGCCGTGCTCGGCGTGTGCCGGGCGCGTCATCGCTTGCCGATCTGGGCGGCCCAGGGGTAGTACAGGAAGGCCATGGACGGCTGCAGCCCGGTGATGCGCTTGCCGAGGAACAGCGGCAGCGGACCCGCGGCGAGCGGCAGCCAGGGCAGCTCCTCGTTCGCGATCTGCTGCGCCTTCGCGGTGAGCGCGCTGCGCTCCGCCGGGTCGAACGTGCCGACCGCCTTGTTCACGGTGTCGTCGAATTCCTTGTCGCTCCAGCCGCCGTAGTTGCTGAAGTCGCCGGTGCGCAGCACGCCGTACATCTCGAGGGCGTCGGGGCTGGAGAGGTACCAGACCGTGTAGAAGAGGTCCACGCCCTCTCGTGCGGTCGGGTCGCTGAACAGCGCGGTGTACTGGGCGGGCGTCACGGTCTTGATGGTCAGCTTCAGGCCGATCGACTGCGCGGCCGCCATGGTGGCCTGCGACACCACGGAGAAGTCGTTGCCGATCGGCGCGGTCACGTAGACGAGCTCCTTGCCCGTGGCGCCGGCCTCCTCGACGAGCTTCTTCGCCTTCGCGACGTCCTGCTGGTAGTGCGTGACGTCGTCGAACGCGGTCTTCTTCGCGGTGTCGGACGCGGATCCCCACACGAGCTTCGTGGTGAGCACGTCGCTGACCTCGCCGATGTTCTGCGAGGCGGCCTTGAGGATGCCCTTGCGATCGAGCGCCAGCATCAGCGCCTGGCGCACGCGCTTGTCGCCGAGCGGGCCGTTCATGTTGCTCACGACGAGGTTGCTCGTGGCGCTCGACGGCGCGTACAGGACGTCGCCCTTGCCGGAGGCCTGCAGCTGCGACGCGGCCTCGAGCGGGATCATCCAGGATCCGTCGACGCTGCCCGACTTCAGTGCGTTCACGCGCGCGGTGGCGTCCGGGATGATCGCGAACGTCATCTTCGCGGACTTGGCGCGCAGGTCCTTGTCCCAGTAGCCGTCGTAACGGGTCAGGGTGAGCGACTCGCCCGACTTCCACTGCTGGAGCTGGAACGGGCCAGTGCAGTTCACGCCGCCGGTCGAGTTGCCGTAGTCCTTGCCCTTCGCGGCGAGCGTGGCGGCCGATTCGATGACGCCGGCGGATCCGCCCATGCCGAGGTTGAACTGCGAGTCCGGGATCTTCGTCTTGACGGTGACCTCCATCGGCCCGGTCTGCGTGATCGAGTCGACGTTCTGATAGACGGAGAACCACGCGGATCCGACCGAGGGGTCCATGATCCGCTGCATCGAGGCGACCGCGTCGGCGGCGGTCAGCGGGGTCCCGTCGTGGAACGTGACGCCGTCGCGCAGTTCGTACACCCAGGTGAGCGGGTCGGGGTTGGAGAAGGACTTGGCGAGCCCGGGGCTCAGCGAGTAGTCGGGATTCAGTCGCAGCAGCGACTCGCAGACGTTCGCGAGGACCTGGTTGTCGGGGTAGTCGAACGCGTAGGCGTAGTCGAGCGTCGCGGGCTCGGCGTACAGCGCGAAGGAGTAGGAGTCGAG
>JAITLM010000118.1 GCA_031277885.1 Microbacterium sp. | reverse complement strand
GGCGGGATGCCGCCGTGTTCGACGTCATCGCGCAGCATCTGGCCCGGTGGGGACGCGGCAGGGTGATCGCGCTCTGGGGAGCGGTGATCCTCCTCGCGGTGATCAGCACGATCTTCCTCTCGCTCGATACGACCGCCGTGATCGTCACGCCGGTCGTCGTGCTCCTCGCGCAGGGCGTGGGCGTATCACCGCTGCCCTTCGCGCTCGCGACGGTGTGGCTCGCCAACACCGCGTCCCTGCTGCTGCCGGTGTCGAACCTGACGAACCTGCTCGCGGCTCCGGCCATCGGCGCGGATCCGCTCGCCTTCCTCGCACTGAGCTGGGCTCCCGCGCTCGCGGGCGTGCTCGTGCCCGTCGTGATCCTCACGCTCGCCCACCGGCGCACGCTGTTCGGGCGGTACGCATCGCCGGTGCAGGCCGAACCGGCCGACCGCGTGCTGTTCCTCGTGTCGGCCGTCGTGCTCGTCGCGCTGCTGCCCTTGCTCGCACTCGTGCGCGACGTCTGGATCCCGGCCTCGGCCGCCGCGCTGATCCTGATCGTGCTGTTCGCCGTCCGGAGACGCAGGGCGCTGCGGCTGAGCCTGGTCCCGTGGCAGGCTCTGGGGCTCGCCGCGGCACTGTTCGTGATCGTCGAGGCCGCGCATGTGCGCGGGCTCGCGGCGCTCCTCTCGCCCCTGGCCGCGAGCGGACACGGCGTTCTCGAGCTGCTGCGCGTGGCGGGCATCGGAGCGCTCACGGCGAACGGGATCGACAACCTCCCCGCGTATCTCGTGCTCGAGCCGATCGCCGCGCACGACCCGGTCGCGCTCATGGCCCTGCTCATCGGCGTCAACCTCGGGCCGCTCGTGACCCCCTGGGCCTCGCTCGCGATCCTGCTGTGGCACCACCGGGTCACGGCGCTCGGTGTCTCGATCCCGTGGGGGCGGTTCGCCCTGTGGGGCCTCGGCGCCGCCACCGCGACGGTGGGAGTCGCCGCGCTCGCGCTCGCAGCCGTTTCCTGAATCGCGGATCCGGGTTATCGTCGCGGCATGTGCCGGAACATTCGCTGCCTCCACAACTTCGAGCCGCCGACGAACGATGACGAGGTGCGCGAGGCCGCACTCCAGTTCGTCCGCAAGGTGAGCGGATCCACGCACCCGTCGCGCGCCAACACCCCCGCCTTCGAGCAGGCGATCGACGAGATCGCGCAGGCCACCCGGCGGATGCTCGATCAGCTCGTCACGAACGCCCCGCCGAAGAGTCGCGAGGCCGAGGCCATCAAGGGGCGCCAGCGCCACGAGAAGCGCATGGAGCGCGAGGTCAGGATCCGCACCGCGACGCCCTGATCCCGGACGCGCGCCCTCCCGCCCCGTCGCGGAGCGAAGACAGGCGCGGCCCCGGGGGAGGTGGGGCCGCGCCTGCCGCTTCCGGACTCAGACCGCCGGCGCCAGCACCGCCCGGACCGAGGTCGTGCGGCGGGCCGTCACGGCCAGGGTCGTCGCGAGGAGGGCGAGCACGGCCCAGACCGCGAGCGCCGCGATCGCGGATCCGACCCCTTCATCGCCCAGCAGCGCGGTGGCCGCGGGAGACGTGGGCAGGAATCCGGCGATCGTGGCGAGCCATCCGGGCAGCGTCGAGATGATCCCCGCGCCGAGCGCGGCGACCCCCACGACCGCGGCGATCCAGCGGCCGACCCCGCCGAGGACGGCGACCAGGGCTTGATTCACCGCGGCGAAGGCGATCCCCGCGAGCACCGCGACGCCCGCGAAGCCCCACCAGCGGGACGGATCGTACTTGGCGACGATCTCGACCACGAGCGCGACCAGCAGGCCCTGCGCGGCGCCGATCGCGGCGGCCGGGGCGAACCCGCGCAGGGCGAGCGAGGCGGAGGCGCGGCGCGAGGTGAGCGCCCGCGCGGTGAACGCCCGCATCACGAGGAACGAAGCCAGGCTGCCGAACCAGAGCACGACGGCCGCGAGCAACGGGATCGCCGTAGGACCGAACATCCCGCCCGAGGTGTCAGCCTTCACCGGATCGGCGACGACGGAGGCCAGCGACGATGCCTGACTGTCGGTGCGCTTCGGCAGCGAGTCCGCCGCCTGGTGCAGGCCCGAGGCGAGGCTCGACGTGCCGGTCGCGAGGGATCCGATGCCGGTGCCCAGCTGCGTCGCACCATCGGCGAGCTGGGTCGCCCCCGACTGCAGCCCGGTGGCGCCGGTCGCGAGGTTGCCCGCGCCGGTCGCGCTCTGCGACGTGCCGTCGGCGAGCTGGCCGAGCCCCGCGGAGAGCTGGTTGACGCCGTCGGCCGCGGCACGGAACTGGCCGGCGATGGTGGAGGTGGCGGCAGCGTTGAACTGGGAGAGGGCGGTGACCGTGCCTCCGGCATACCCGCTCGCCTTGCCCGCTGATGTCGCTGCGGTCACAGCATCCTTGGCCGCGACGCCGACATCGAGGCAGAACGCCGACGAGGCGAGAGTCGAATCCTTCGCGCAGTCCAGTGCGAGTTCTCCGAGCTTCTGTGCGAGTGCCGCCGTCTCATCGGCCGAGGTCTTCGCGTAACTCGCCGCCGTCGCGGCAGCACCACTGACCTGATCGGGTACGAGCCCCTTGGCCTGCAACGCGTCCGCGCCCTGCGCGAGCCCGGCGCCTGTCTGGTTCGCCCCGGTCTGCGCCGACGTGATGCCGCTCGCGATCGTGCCGAGGCCGTTCGAGAGCTGCGAGGCGCCGTCGGCGAGCTGGCCCGCGCCGTCGGCGAGCTTGGTCGCGCCGTCCGGGAGCGCGGCGGCTCCGGTCGCGGCGGAGGCGGCGCCCGCGGCGAGCTTGTCGGCGCCGTCCGCCGCCTCGCCGATCTTGTCGCCGAGCGTGCCGAAGCCGAGGAGCACGTTCTGCAGCGTGCTCTTGGAGATCTCGCTGCCCATGGTCGACGCGGCGGTCGCGGCGATCTGGTTCGCGATCAGGCCGTCCGCGGCGCGCGCCTGCGGGGCCGTCGTGACCGAG
>JAITLM010000020.1 GCA_031277885.1 Microbacterium sp. | reverse complement strand
GTCGCGTTCGACGACGACGCGGAGGAGGCAAGGGGCGTCGCCGCGGCGATCGCCGCGCGGATCGCCGCCGGCGTGCCGCCCGAGGAGATCGCGGTGCTCTATCGCGCGCATTCGCAGTCGGCGGCGGTGCTGCAGGCGCTCGCCGCGGCCGGAGTCGCAGCCACCGTGCTCGGTGGGAAGCGCTTCTTCGATCTGCCGGAGGTGCGCCAGGCGGTGCAGGCGCTGCGGGCCTCCGCCGTGGCCCCGCAGCAGCACTCCTTCCTCGGTGCCGTGCGCGATGTGCTGCGCGGACTCGGCTACACGGACGACCCGCCCGAGGCGGGGGGCGCTCTGCGGGACGCCTGGGAGGCTCGCCGCGCGGTCCTGCGCCTCGCGGAGGACGCGCCCGCCGGGACCACCATGCGCGCCTTCGCCGACGACCTGTTCGCCCGGGCCAAGGATCAGCACGAGCCCGTGCTGCGCACCGTGACCCTGACGACACTGCACGCCGCGAAGGGTCTGGAGTGGCCCCACGTCTACCTCATCGGCTGTTCCGAGGGCCTGCTTCCGATCTCGTACGCGACGAGCTTCGAGCAGGTCGACGAAGAGCGGCGGCTGGCCTACGTCGGCGTCACGCGGGCCGCGCAAGCGCTGACGATGACGTGGTCCAGGGACGTGGATCGAGCCGGACGGCGCCCGTCGCGCTTCCTTGCGGAGATCGGCAGAGGCAGTCTGCGTGAAATCCCGCCGTCCGCGATGATCGCCGCCCACCAGGACTGATCCGGATCATCCGGCCCGATCCTTCGCGCACCGCCTCGCGCCGCGCGGCGAGCAGCTCTGCGATCGCCTGCGCGGCCGCGGCGATCCCGGCGAGGGGGATGCGGCCCGGATCCCGCTCGAGCAGTTGCACGTGCAGTGCCGCCCAGGCCGGATCCCGGTCGCGGTCGTGGGAGTCCCGGCAGGACAGGCACGGCGTGCGCCCCGGCGTGACCAGAGGCCCGACGGTCGCTCCGCCCGCGTCGAACGCCAGCGGCAGGTGGGTCTTGTCGGCGGACAGCAGCGCGGTGGCGTCGCGCGCCGGCACCGCGCCGTGACGGATGAGCACCGCGATCGCGTCGCGGTCGTCCACGGCGTCGACACCGTCGTCCGCGAGCGCCTCCTCGAGGCGCAGCAGCGTACGGGCGCCGACGACGGGGGACGGCACCAGGCGCGCCTTCTGGCGGGGCAGGACCTCGACGAGCACGGGAGCGAGCTGAGCGCGCAGCCGGCGAGCAGCCGGCAGCGGGGCGCCGATCCCGTGCGCGACGACCTCGAAGGCGCGGGCGGGGATCCCCCGCGCGAGCTCCTGCAGCATGAGCGGGATCCAGGGCGCCCTGACGGGCAGCGTCAGCACCGGGTCGGCGCCGAGCTGCACGGTGTCGGCGACGCGCCACAGCACGGGGTGCGCGGGATCGAGTCGGATCGTGGGCATGCCCGATCATGACCGGATCCGCGCCCCGCGCGGGAGCGCGATGCGGGATCGGTGGAGAACTCGCTCAGACCGGCTTCTCGCCGGACCCATCGCCGGATCCGCCCGCCTCGCCGGGGTCGGCGTCGCCGGATCCGCCCGCCTCGCCGGGGCCGAAGTCCTCGCCGCTGAGCAGCCGCTCGAGCGCCTCGTCCATCTCGTCCGGCGCGGGCTGCTCGCCGCGCGCACGCGCCTGCAGCCGTGCGACCAGTGCGGCAGGGTCGTCGATGTCCGAGGCATCCGGCATCAGGTCGGGGTAGTCCCACAGGGCGTCGCGGGCCTCCACGCCGACGGCGTCGGTGACGGCCCGCCACATCGCCGCGGCCTCGCGCAGCCGGCGCGGACGGATCTTCAGCCCGACGAGAGCGCCCAGGGCGTCCTCCGCCGGCCCGCCGGCCGCACGGCGACGGCGCGCCGCCTCCGCGATCCGCACGCTGTCCGGCAGCCGCGAGGTGGCCTGCGTCGTGACCACGTCGACCCAGCCGTCGATCGTCGCGATGAGGTTCTCCAGCCGCTCCAGGGCCTCGCGCTGCACGTCCGACAGCTCGGGCAGGAGCGCCCCGCCCTCGATCGCCTCGCGGAGCTCCTCGGGGTTGGACGGATCCAGCCGGCCCGCGACGTCCTCGAGCTTGTCGACGTCGACCGTCACGCCCTTCGCGAACTCGGTGATCTGCGTCATCACGTGCAGGTGCAGCCAGCGTGCGTGCCGGTAGAGCCGCGCGTACGCGATCTCCCGCGCGGCCAGGTACAGCGCGATCTGGTCCTCGGGGATCTCCAGGCCTTCGCCGAACGCGGCGAGGTTCTGCGGGATGACGGCGGCGGTGCCCGCCGGGAGCACAGGGATCCCGACGTCGCCGCCGGAGACGACCTCGAGCGAGAGGTTCCCCAGCACCTGGCCGAACTGCATCGCGAAGACCGAGCTGCCGATCCCGCGCATGAGTCGTCCCGCGCCCTGCACCATGCCCTGCATGTCCTCGGGCGTCTGCCCCTCGAGAGCGCTCATGAGCGCGTCGGCGATGCTCGTGGACACGGGGGCGGCGACCTCCTTCCAGATCGGAAGGGTCTGCTCGACCCACTCGCCGCGCGTGAGCGCCCGGGGTGCCGCGCCGAGCTCGGAGATCGTCGTCGCCTCGCCCACCCACAGATCCGCGAGCGCGAAGGCGTCGGCGATCGAGGAGCGGGAACCCGTGTCGATGCCGAGGCCGTCCCGGTTGGCGATGTGCAGCGCCTGGCGGAGCGTCGTCTCCCAGGGGTCGCCGCTCATGGCGTTCTGCATCTGCTGCATCATCTGCTGCATCATCGCGGGGTCGAGGTTCAGACCTTCCATGCCCTGCAGGGCGCTCAGGTCGAAGTCCTCTGCGGATCCGCCGAGCATGCGACGGAGGAACTGCATGAAGTCGTCGGAGTTCGGGTCGTTCTCAGCCATCGGAAGCCCTCTCAGCACGTGTAAAGCCCGTGCTGACTACGCTAGTTGCACCACCACAGGATGCGCCGGGAACGGACCGCTCCGCTGTACGCCGCTCGCGAACGAGCATCCGAAACCCCGCCCTGGAGGCCCTGTGACGATCAGCCCCGCGCCGAGCGGCCCCGAGCAGACCGGCCACGAAGCATCCGATGCGGCCGTGACCGATGCGGTCGTGACCAGGGCCGCGCGTCGCGCCTCCCGGCGGACCAGGATCGGGCTGATCGCCTTCATCGCGTCGCTCGCGGCGCTGCTGGTGCTGACCTTCCTCCCGCTGCCGTACGTGATCGAGCAGCCGGGACCCGTGTTCAACACCCTCGGCGAGGTCAAGGATGCGAAGGGGAAGGGCGTTCCGCTGATCTCGGTCACCGGCGCGGAGACCCACCCGACCAAGGGCGCGCTGGATCTCACGACCGTGCAGGTCGTCGGCAATCGGGAGAATCCGCCGTCGTGGATGCAGCTCGTGCTGGCGTGGTTCGATCCGTCCAAGGCCGTGGTGCCGGTCGACGCGGTCTTCCCGCAGGGCGTCACCTCGACGCAGCGCGATCAGGCCAACCAGCTGATGATGGTCGACTCGCAGCAGGAGGCCACCGCGGCCGCGCTGCGCGAACTCGGCCACGACGTGCCCGTGACGATCCAGGTCGCCTCGGTGACCGACGACGGCGCCGCGCACGGGATCCTCAAGGCCGGCGACACGGTGATCGCGGTGAACGGGGCGAACCCCGCCGACACGGACGCGATGCGCGCCGAGATCCAGCAGTCGGGCGGATCCCCGGTCACCCTCGCGATCGAGCGCGACGGCACCCGGCAGGAGGTCTCGGTCACCCCGAAGAAGCAGACCGACAACGGGACGAGCCGTTGGCTGCTCGGCATCACCCTGCAGCAGAAGTACCAGTTCCCGATCGATGTGAAGCTGCAGCTCGACAACGTGGGCGGCCCGAGCGCCGGCATGATGTTCGCCCTGGGGATCATCGACACCCTCACACCGGGTGAGCTCAACGGCGGCAAGCAGGTCGCCGGCACCGGCACCATCACGGGCGACGGCACGGTCGGGCCGATCGGCGGCATCCGGCAGAAGCTCTACGGCGCGCGCGCGGCGGGTGCGGACTACTTCCTCGCCCCCGGATCCAACTGCGACGAGGTCTACGGTCACGTGCCCTCCGGCCTCACGGTCGTGCGCACGGACACCCTGAAGCAGTCGCTGGATGCGCTGAAGGTCATCGCCGACGGGGGAGACGTCGCGGCGCTGCCCACCTGCACCGCCGCGGACGTGAAGAAGTAGCGACCGCGTTCGCGACGGGCGAAGCCGGGAACCGCCCGGCTCAGGATCCCGCGAAGGGGCCGACCTAGGATGGGACGGTGACCACCTCACCTGCACCGGCCGCGCCCCGTACTGCCCGACGCATCGTCCTCGCGACGGTGGTGATCCTGGCCGTGCTCATCGCCGCGTTCTTCGTGTTCGCGTCGATGTACACCGACTTCCTCTGGTACGACCAGCTGAACTTCGCGCAGGTGCTCACCACCCGGTGGATCGCGACGGCCACGATGTTCGTCGTCGGCTTCCTCGGCATGGCGGTGCCGATGTTCATCGCCATCCAGCTCGCCTACCGGATGCGGCCCGTCTACGTGCGGCTGAGCTCGCAGCTGGACCGGTATCAGGAGGTCGTGGAGCCGCTGCGCCGCCTGGCGATGTGGGGGATGCCGGTCTTCTTCGGCCTGTTCGCCGGCTTCGCCGCCGCCGGGCAGTGGGAGACCGTGTGGCAGTGGGCCAACGGCACGGCCACCGGTCAGACCGACGCGCAGTTCCATCTGGACACCGGGTTCTACCTCTTCGACCTGCCCTTCTACGAGGCGCTCCTCGGCTTCATCTCCGCCGTGCTCATCCTGAGCCTGCTGGTGTCCGCGCTCGTGCTGTACCTGTACGGCTCGGTGCGGATCGGCCAGGGCGAGCTGCGGATCTCCAAGGCGGCGCGGGTGCAGCTGGCCGTGATCGCCGGCGTCTACCTGCTCACGCAGGCCGTGAGCCTGTGGGTCGACCGCTACAAGACGCTCACCGCCACCGAGGACAAGATCACCGGTGCGGCCTTCACGGGCGTGAACGCCGTGATCCCCGGCCTGTCGATCCTCGCGATCATCGCCGCCCTCGTGGCGGTGCTGTTCTTCGTCACGGCCGTGATCGGGCACTGGCGCTTTCCGCTCGCGGCGACCGCGCTGCTCATCGTCGCGGCCCTCGTGCTCGGCATCGCCTATCCGTGGGCGGTGACCACCTTCCAGGTGAAGCCGAACCAGAACCAGCTGCAGGCGCAGTACTACGAGCGCAACCTCAAGGCGACCAAGGCCGCCTACGGGATCGACGGCGTGCAGACCACGCCGTTCAAGGCGCAGACCACGGCCGAGACCGGACAGCTGCGCAGCGATGCGGACACCACCGCATCGATCCGGATCATGGATCCGAACGTGATCGGCCCGACGTTCCAGCAGCTCGAGCAGTACCGCAGCTACTACAAGTTCGCGTCGAAGCTCGACGTCGACCGCTACACGATCAACGGCAAGACGCAGGATGCCGTGGTCGCCGTGCGCGAGATCGACACGAGCCGCATCCCCAGCCCCACCTGGAACAACAGCACCCTGGTCTACACGCACGGCTACGGCCTGGTCGCCGCGGCCGGCAACCAGCGCACGGACGACGGCGAGCCGGTGTTCCTGGAGCGGGGCATCCCGACCTCGGGCGCACTGACGAACAGCGAGAAGTTCGAGCCCCGGGTGTACTTCGGCGAGAACTCGCCGAACTACTCGATCGTGGGCGCGCCGAAGGGCACGTCCCCGGTCGAGATCGACTACCCGCGCGGTCAGGATTCGGGTGAGAACCAGACGAAGACCACCTTCACGGGCGATGGAGGACCGCGCATCGGCAACTTCTTCACGAAGCTGCTGTACGCGCTGAAGTTCCAGTCCGAGCAGATCCTCTTCTCGGACAGCGTGAACGCGGACTCCCAGATCCTGTACGACCGGGATCCGACGACGCGCGTGCAGAAGGCCGCCCCCTACCTCACGCTCGACAGCGACCCGTACCCGAGCATCGTGGACGGTCGCATCGTGTGGATCGTGGACGGCTACACGACGAGCTCGAGCTATCCGTACTCGACGACAGTGAACCTGCCCAAGGCGATCAGCGACTCCGTGAACACGCAGCCGGGCTTCGTCACGGATGACATCAACTACATCCGCAACTCGGTCAAGGCGACCGTCGACGCCTATGACGGCAAGGTGACCCTGTACGCCTGGGATCCGACCGATCCGGTGCTGAAGACGTGGCAGAAGATCTACCCGTCGACGCTCAAGCCGATCAGCGACATGTCGGGACAGCTCATGAGCCACGTGCGCTACCCGACGGACCTCTTCAAGGTGCAGCGCGCGATGCTCGGCACGTACCACGTCACCGACGCGGCCTCGTTCGCCCGGCAGGACAACCTGTGGGAGACCCCGAACGACCCGCAGAGCGATTCGGCCAACCCCGAACTGCAGCCGCCGTACTACCTGACGATGAAGGTGCCGGGGCAGGATCAATCCCAGTTCTCCATGTACACGACGTTCATCCCTGCATCGCAGGGGTCGAACAGCAGGAACGTGCTGATGGGCTACCTCTCCGTCGACGCCGATGCCGGCTCGACCGCGGGGAAGAAGTCCGATTCGTACGGCAAGCTGCGGATGCTGGAGATCGACGCCGACACCACGGTGCCGGGCCCTGGTCAGGTGCAGAACTCGTTCGACTCGGATCCGACGGTCGGCCAGCAGCTCAACCTGCTCAAGCAGGGGCAGTCGAAGGTAACCCACGGAAACCTTCTGACGCTGCCCGTCGGCGGTGGGTTCCTGTACGTGCAGCCTGTCTTCGTGCAGTCCTCCGGTGGCACCCAGGTGCCCCGCTTGCAGAAGATCCTCGTCGCCTTCGGTGACAAGATCGCCTTCGCCGACACGCTCACCGAGGCGCTGGATCAGCTGTTCGGCGGCGACTCCGGCGCGGCCGGCGGCGACAACAACATCACGCCCACCCCGAACCCGACGCCGACCCCCGGCACGGGGACCGGGACCACGCCGCCCACGGGCGACGCGGCGTTCCAGTCGGCTCTGGCCGACGCCAAGGCGGCCATGCTCGCCCGTGATGCCGCGCTGAAGGCCGGGAACCTGACGGAGTTCGCCGCACAGGATCAGAAGCTCACCGACGCCGTGAACCGGCTGCTCGCACTCGAGGGGAGCGGCAGCAGCACCACCAAGTAGCGCTCGATTCGCGCCGTGTGAAATCCCGTGTTAGGCTATCTCTTGTGCCGCGGGGTGGAGCAGTTCGGTAGCTCGCCGGGCTCATAACCCGGAGGTCGCAGGTTCAAATCCTGTCCCCGCAACAAGAGAAAGGCCCCTGACCTGGAGAAATCCAAGGTCAGGGGCCTTTCGCCTTTTCTGTTTTCCTGTCTCGATTCAGTGCGCGCGCATCTGCGCGACGGCCGCCTCCCGGTCGATCATGTTCATCACGTCGCCGATCGAGTTCACGAGCGGGGCGGGGGCGATCACGAGCGTGTTCTTGTCCACCCCGATCTCGACGAGCGTCTGCAGGGTGCGCAGCTGCAACGCGAGCGGGTGCGACATCATCGTGTCCGACGCGGTGCCCAGCTGGGCGGCCGCGAGCGCCTCGCCCTCTGCGGCGATGATCTTGGCCCTCTTCTCACGCTCCGCCTCGGCCTGCTTCGCCATGGCGCGCTTCATCGAGTCGGGCAGCAGGATGTCCTTGAGCTCGACGAGGGTCACCTCGACTCCCCACTCGACCGTGGTGACGTCGAGGATCTCGCGGATGTTCGCGTTCAGAGCCGCGGTGTCGGAGAGGATCTCGTCGAGGTGGTGCTGGCCGACGACCCGGCGCAAGGTGGTCTGCGCGATCTGATCGATCGCCGCGCGGACGTTCTCGATCGCGATGACCGACTTCACCGGATCCTGGATCCGGTAGTAGGCGACCGCGGAGACGCCGACCGTGACGTTGTCCTTCGTGATGATGCCCTGCGATTGGATCGGCATCGTCACGATGCGCAGCGAGACCGGGATGAGGACGTCGACGATCGGGAAGATGAACCGGATCCCCGGCTCGCGCACGTTGTGCAGCCGTCCGAAACGCAGCACCACGCCGCGCTCGTACTGCCGCACGATCCGCGCGGACATGAAGAACAGGATGATCGCGAGGAGCACCACGACGATCAAGGTGATGAGCGGGATCATGGGAACCGCCTCCTCCGGCTCCGGTGACGTGCCGTGGGCCAGTGCTTCCATTGTCCTCCGGTCGGCCGGACGCATCGCGGGATCCGGCGGATCCGTGCGCGCCGATCGGCGAGGCTGCCGGGTGCGGGATGATGGAGCCATGACCACCGGAACCGTGACCGTCGCCGTGTGCCAGTTCGCGCCCGTCGACGACCGCGCCGCCAACCGGGAGCGGATCGGCGAGCTCGTCGCACGAGCCGCGCAGCGCGGCGCACGGCTCGTCGTGCTGCCCGAGTACTCGAGTTACTTCGTCGACCCGATGGACGAGACCCTCGCCGCGAACGCGGAGGAGCTGGACGGTGCGTTCACCGAGTGGTTGCGAGAGCTCGCGGGCCGGCATGGGGCGGTGATCGTCGCGGGACTGGTCGAGCGCGCGGACGCCGGCCGGATCCGCAACGCCCTCGTCGCCGTGGACGGGACCGGCCTGCTCGCCGTCTACCGCAAGCAGCACCTGTACGACGCCTTCGGGCAGTCCGAGTCCCGCTGGATCGAGGCGGGAGAGGTCGGAGGCGCTGCGACCTTCGTCGTGGACGGCCTCCGGTTCGGGCTGATGACCTGCTACGACCTGCGCTTCCCGGAGGTCGCGCGCACCCTCGTCGACGCGGGGGCGGAGGCGCTCGTGGTGCCGGCGGAATGGGTGCGCGGGCCGCTCAAGGAGCATCACTGGAACTCCCTGCTCGCGGCGCGCGCGATCGAGAGCACGGCCTATGTGGTCGCGGCCGACCATCCGACGCCGGTCGGCGTCGGGCACTCCGCCGTGATCGACCCTCAGGGCGTCGCGATCGCCGGCGTCGGCACGGGGGAGGGGATCGCGGTCGCCGAGCTCGACGCCGAGGCCGTCGCCCGCGTGCGCGAGGTCAACCCGGTGCTGCGGCTGCGCCGCTACCGCGTCGTGCCGCGCTGACCGCGCTCAGGCCTGCGCACGCAGGCCCGCGAGGCGCTCGGCGGCCTCGGCGATCACCTCAGGACGCTTGCAGGCGGCGAAGCGCACGAGGCCGCGGTACGCGTCGCGGTGCTCGGGGCGCACGAACGCCGTGAGCGGGATCGCTGCGACACCGATCCGCTCCGGGAGCGACCGGCAGAAGGCGTCGGCATCCTCGCCGCCGATGCGCGAGGCGTCTGCGACCGTGAAGTAGCCGCCGTCCGGGCGGTGCACCTCGAACCCGGCCGCATCCAGGCCCGCGGCGAGCTGGTCGTGCTTCGCGCGCAGGCGTTCGGCCGCACCCTCGAAGAACGCGTCGGGAAGTCGCAGGCCGACGGCGACAGCGGGCTGGAACGGTCCGCCGTTGACGTAGGTGAGGAACTGCTTGACGCTCAGCACCGCGGTGATGAGCTCCGCAGGTCCGTGGATCCAGCCGATCTTCCATCCCGTCACGGAGAAGGTCTTGCCGGCCGAGGAGATGGTGAGCGTGCGCTCGGCGGCGCCGGGCAGGGTCGCGATCGGCACGTGCGGGGCGGTGAAGGAGAGGTGCTCGTACACCTCATCCGTGAGGATGATCGCGTCGTGCCTGTGCGCCAGTCGCACGATCTCGGCGCGGATCCCGTCGCTCAGCACCGCGCCGGTGGGATTGTGCGGATCGTTCACGAGGATCACCCGGCAGCGGTCGGTGACCGCGGCCGCGAGCTCTTCCGGATCCGGTTGGAAGTCGGGCAGGCGCAGCGGCACCGTGCGCAGGGTGGCACCGCTGAGGGCGGCGATCGCGGCGTAGGAGTCGTAATAGGGCTCGAACACCACGATCTCGTCCTCAGGACCCTCCACGAGGGCGAGGAGGGCCGCCGCGATCGCTTCGGTCGCGCCGGCGGTCACCAGGATCTCGCGGTCGGGATCCGCGTCGAGTCCGTAGAAGCGGCGCTGATGCTCGGAGACCGCCTGCAGCAGATCGGGCACTCCTCGCCCGGGCGGATACTGGTTCGCGCCGCCTGAGATCGCGGCGCGGGCGGCGTCCCGCACTTCGGCCGGGCCGTCCTCGTCGGGGAAGCCCTGACCGAGGTTGATCGCCCCGGTGCGGCCCGCGAGGGCGGAGATCTCGGCGAAGATGGTAGGGGCGACCTCTCCGGCCGCGGAGAGCAGCCCGGCACCGGCCGCCGTACGGCGCCAGGCGCCCGGCAGGATTCCCATGCCGCCCAGGGTAACGCCATAGCGGAATCTGCCACCGGGCATAAGAAAAACACAGAAACGGCCGTCAGTCTGTAAGGGCAAGGTTCAAAGGAGCAGACATGAACGAGCAGACGCCTCACCCCGACGCCGGACACTCCGTGCCCCCGGCGTTCTCGTCCACCCCCGCCGCCTCGGGCGTCCCCGCCCCGGACGGCGCCACCGCGCCCACCACGCCGATCCCGCCCACCGGCGGCTACGCGGTCCCGGGACAGGCGCACCCGACCCAGCCCGTCCACCCGGGCCACCCGGGCGCGCACACCGGCGCCGCCTTCGGCGCGGCCGCCACGACGGCCCCGGAGCGCAAGGCCAAGAGCGGCATCGGCGGCGGCAAGATCGCCGCGATCATCATCGCCGCAGCCCTCGTCGGCGGCCTCGCCGGCGTCGGCGGAGCCGTCGGCTACGGGTCGCTGACCGCATCGAGCTCCTCCTCGACGAAGACCGGCACCGGTCCCAGCACCGTGACCGTGAACAACCCGGAGTCCGTGTCGGAGGCCACCGCGATCGCCGCGAAGGCGGTGCCGTCGGTCGTCACGATCGAGGTCTCCGGATCCAGCGCCGCCGGGTCCGGATCGGGCATCGTGCTCGACAAGGAAGGCCACATCCTCACCAACGCGCACGTGGTGACCCTGGACGGCGAGGTCTCGAACCCCACCATCAAGGTGACCACCTCGGACGGTCGCATCCTCGACGCCACCGTCGTCGGGATCGACGCGACCTACGACATGGCCGTCATCCAGGTCAAGGACGGCTCGAGCCTCACTCCGATGGAGTTCGCCGACTCGTCCAAGCTCAACGTCGGGTCGATGACCGTCGCCGTCGGAGCCCCGCTGGGCCTGTCCAACTCGGTCACGACCGGCATCGTCAGCGCGCTCAACCGCAGCATCCAGATCCAGTCTTCCGCCGCCCCCTCGCAGGGCTCCAGCGGAGACCAGCAGCAGAGCCCGAACCAGGACGGCTCGCAGCAGCCGTTCCAGTTCGACATCCCCGGCCGCGGCTCCGGATCCCAGAGCGCCGCGGCGACGATCTCGATCTCGGTGATCCAGCCCGACGCGGCGATCAATCCCGGAAACTCCGGCGGCGCACTCGTCGACAGCGACGGCAAGCTCATCGGCGTGAACGTCGCGATCGCGAGCGCGGGATCCTCGTCCTCCTCGTCGGGGCAGTCGGGCAACATCGGCGTCGGCTTCGCGATCCCGTCGAACATCGCCAAGCGCATCGCGAACGACATCATCGCCGACGGCAAGGCCACGCACGGCCTGCTCGGCGCGTCGGTGCAGGACGCGAGCAGCCAGAAGGGCGCCACGGTCGTGGGCGCGTCGATCGCCTCGGTCTCCAGCGGAGGCGCCGCGGCCAACGCCGGCATCCAGGTCGGCGACGTGGTCACGGGCTTCAACGGCAACCCGATCACCGACGCCAGCGACCTCACGGCGCAGGTGCGCTCGGTCGCCGGCGGCAGCACTGCGACGCTCACGGTCAACCGGAACGGACAGTCGCAGGACATCAAGGTCACCCTGGGCACACTCGCCCAGTGACCCACCGCTCCTGAACCCTGCATTGACGAAGGACGCCATCCCGCGACGCGATCACGGGGTGGCGTCCTTCCGTTCGCGTACAGGGTCCTCTTCGCTCGTCGGCTCCGCCGACCGGTAGGCTCGCGGGGTGGCGTCCTTCTCCTTCCGCGCGGGCAACGCCGGCAAGCTGCTGAGGATCCCGCTGTACCTGCTCGGACGCCTGGGAACCCTGATCGTCCCGCGCGGTCGCGGATGGGTGATCGGCTGCGGAGCAGGCATCGGCGACGGCGCCCTCGCCCTCTGGCGGGCGGCGGTCGACGCGGGCCTGGACCCGCTGTGGCTGACCGGATCCGCTCGCGAGCAGAGCGACGCCTCGGCTCTCGGGATTCGCGCCGTCCCGAAGAACGGCCTCCGCGGGTGGTGGGCCACCGCACGTGCCGGCGTGGTCGTGGTCACGCACGGCTTCGGCGATGCGAACCGCTACGCGACCTCCGGCGCCTTCCTCGTTCAGCTCTGGCACGGCATCCCGCTCAAGCGCATCGGCCTCGACTCTCCGGCGACCGTGCAGAGCGCCTTCCTGCCCGGCTTCGTCCCGCTGCAGAAGCTGCTCGGCATGCTCTACCGGGCGCAGACCGGACGCATCCACGTGCTGCCCGCCGCCTCGGATCGCTCGCGAGGGCGTCTGGAGTCGGCGTTCGCGCTCGGTGTGCGGCAGGTCCTCGTGACGGGCGAGCCGCGCGTCGATGTGCTGTCGACCGGGGATGCGTCCTCGCGTCGCTCGCAGGCCTCCGTGCTGCGCGACGCCGCGGTCGGGCCGCTCCCCGACGGCGCGCGCGCGGTGCTGTACGCACCGACCTGGCGCGACGGGGCACCGGACCCGGCCGTTCCCGACGACGCGGAGTGGGCGCGGATCCTCTCCGTCCTGGAGCGGACGAACAGCGTGCTGCTGGTGCGCTCGCATCCTCTCGGCGAGGGGGAGTACCGCCCGCCCGTCCCGACCGATCGCGTGCGCGCGATCGGATCCGCGGTCGTGGCCGACATCACACCGGTGCTGCCTGCGATCGACGTGCTCGTCACCGACTACTCGTCGATGGCCTACGACGTCGGGCTGCTCGGGATGCCGGTGATCTACCTCGCCCCCGATCCCGTCGAGTACGCCCGCACCCGGGGGTTCTACGGCGACTACGCCGAGGTGTCCGGACCCGATCCCGCCGCCGACTGGACCGCGGCGTCCGCGCAGCTCGAGGCGACGCTCGGGGACGACACGGAGTTCGGCCGTCGCGCCGGGCTCTCCCGGGAGCTCAGCGCCCGCATGCACGCGCACCGCGACGGCCGCAACACCGCACGCGTGCTCGTCGCGATCCTCGACCGCACCGGCGGCCCTGGGACGATCCCCGCACCTTCCGCCCCCGCTCCGAAGGGAACCGAATGACGACCGCCCGCGTCAGCTCCGTCCGCGTCGACGAGGAGCAGCAGGCGCTGCTGCTCGCGGGTGAGGGGTCCGCCCCCGCCGAGGTCGAGCTCGCCGGTCGCCGCGCCGTCGCGGCCGCGCGCATCGCCGAGGACGGGACGGAGGCGTGGAGTGCGGTGCTGCCGTTGCGGGCCTCGCGCTGGGGCGGGGCGCAGCTGCCGCTGCCGAGCGGGGACTATGCGCTCACCGTGGACGGTGCTGCGGTCGACGGGCTCGCGATCGAGACCGTGCTGCTCGCGGGTCTCCGCGTCAGCGCGACGGACCGCACGGTGCGGATCGCGCCTCCGGTCGACCCCGCCTACGAGACCGCGGAGGGGAAGCTCGCGCTGGAAGGCCGCTATGCGGCGCTGCCCGGCGCGCGCGAGAACGCGGTGTTCTTCGAATCGTTCTACGGCCAGTCCAGCGGCTGCAATCCCGGCGCGATCGACCGGGAGCTCGCGCAGCGGGCGCCCGGGGTGACCCGCTACTGGAGCGTCGTCGACCTGTCCGTGCCGGTTCCGGACGGCGCCGTCCCGGTGGTCGAAGGATCACCCGAATGGTGGCGTGCACGCGCCGATGCACGGCTCCTCATCGTGAACGACTGGCTGCGCCGTCGCTTCGACCGCAAGCCCGGCCAGCGCGTGCTGCAGACCTGGCACGGCACACCGCTCAAGCGCCTCGCGCTGCATCGCCCGGGACTGCACCCTCGCCGCTGGCTCGCCGTCGTGCGCGAGTCGCGGCGCTGGGACGTCCTGCTGGCGCAGAACCCCTATGCCGAGCGCGTTCTGCGCAAGGCGTACGCCTTCCTGCGCAGGCCCGTCTGGGTCGACGGCTACCCGCGCAACGACGTGCTCACGACGGGGGACGGCGCGCGCATCCGCACGGCTCTCGGAATCGGCGAGGGCGAACGGGTGCTGCTGTACGCGCCCACGTGGCGCGACGACCGGTCGGAGATGGTCGACTTCGTGGACCCGAACGCGCTCGCCGCCGACACCGACTCCGTCGTGCTCGTGCGCGGGCACTCGCGCACGATCCGACCGGGGCGCGACCAGGCCGGATCCCGCGTGATCGACGTGACGGGATACCCCGACACCGCAGAACTGCTGCTGGTCGCCGATGCTCTCGTGACCGACTACTCCTCGGTCATGTTCGACTTCAGCGCCACGGGCAAGCCGATGTACTTCCTCGTGCCCGATCTCGAGCACTACCGGGGCAAGCTGCGCGGCTTCTACTTCGATCTCGCCGCCCGTGCGCCCGGCCCGCTGCTGCGCACCCAGGAGGAGCTGGTGGCGGCGCTCTCCGATGTGTCCGCGGTCGCCGAGCACGCGCCGAAGTACGTGGCGTGGCAGGCGCAGTTCAACGGTCGTGACGACGGCTCCGCCTCGGCGCGCGTCGTCGACAGGATCCTGGACCTCGGCTGGCTGGACGCCTGACCCTGGCATCGGCCGGCCGACGGCGGTCAGGGCAGGGGCGTGTTCCGCGTGCCGAGTCGCGAGGTGTCGACCGTGTCGTGCGCTCCGCGCAGCACGCCCATGAGGAAGCCCAGCCCCCAGGAGAAGTGCATGGTCGGCAGGACGGCGAGCGTCCACAGGCGCTCCCGGGGACTGCGCGGAGGATCCGCGGCTCGGGCGGGCGCCAGCGCCATCGCGAGGACCAGGACCGCGTAGGCGAGGAGCGGCAGGTACACGGCGGAGGCGATCACGGCGCCGATGCCCGAGAGCGCTCCGGTCAGCTGCAGGATGCCGACGACGACCGAGAGCGCCAGGATCACCAGCAGCGCGGGCGGTGCGAAGAAGCGCACCCCGTTGCGGCGACCGTAGCGGCGCACGAGCTCGCCGCGCCAGGCGCCGGTCGAGCGGAACTGGCGCGCGAGCCTCGTCCAGCTCTCGCGAGGCCAGTACGTCACGGCGAGCTGTGGATCGAACCACACGATGTGGCCCGCCTGGCGGATCCGGAGGTTCAGCTCCCAGTCCTCGCCGCGGCGGATGGATTCGTCGAACAGGCCGACCTCGTCGAGCACGGTGCGGCGCATGACGCCCAGATAGGCGGATTCCGCCCTGCCCTCCCGGGTGCCGCCGTGGTAGCTGCCGCCGCCGAGTCCCACGGGCGAGTTGTAGGCGCGGGCGACGGCGGCCTGGAACGGCGTGCGCCCGTCGGCGCGCATGACGCCGCCGACGTTCGCCGCTCCGGTGCGCTCGAGAGTCGCCAGGGCGCGGGCGGCGTATCCGGGCGAGAGCTCGGAGTGCGCGTCGACGCGGATGACCGTCGGGTACCTGCTGGCCCGGATCGCGGCGTTCAGGCCGACCGGGATGTCCGCGGCCGGGTTGTGCACGATCCGCAGCCGCGGCTCGCGGGCGGCCAGGCGCTCGGCGAGCTCGGTGGTGCCGTCGGAGGAGGGGCCGAGCGCGAGCACGAGCTCGGTCGGACCGTCCACGTCCTGCGCGAGCGCCGATGCCACGGCGTGCTCGAGGTACGCGCGCTCATTGAGCACCGGCATCACGAACGACACGCCCGCGCCGGACAGCGGGGCGCCCGCGTCGGGGGAGGACGGATCGCGATGGCTCACCCGTCGATCCTTTCACGTCGCACCTGCGCACCCCCAGGGTGGAGGCTCCGGGCGCGCCGGATTACCAGCGCCCGCCGTTCTTCCAGTACTGTCCGATGTCCTCGAGCGGGCGGCCCTTGGTCTCGGGGGCGAGCCACACCACGAAGAAGAACGCGAGGATCGCGATCACGCCGAAGACCGCGAAGGCGCCGGCCCCGCCCAGGGCGTTCAGCATCGTGAGGAAGAACGCTCCGACGATCACGTTGGCGACGAGGTCGCTCGTCAGCATCACGCTCGCGCCGAGCGAGCGCAGATGCGCCGGCATCGCCTCGCCGGCGTACACCCAGACGAGGGATCCGAATCCGAACGTGAAACCGGCGGTGAACAGCACGAGGCCGATGAATCCGAGAACCGTGAGCGCGCCGTCGAAGTGCCCGCCGCCGATCGCGAACACGACGACGAGCAGCAGGTTGGCGAGCACCATCGTGCCGATGCCGATGAGCAGCACGGGCCGGCGGCCCATCCTGTCGATCACGAGCAGGGCGATGAACACCGCGACGAGGCCGGCCACCTGCACCAGGGCGGAGAGACCGAGCTTGACGATGTCGTCGGTGAAGCCCATCGCCTCGAAGATGCGCGGGCTGTAATAGACGATCGCGTTGATGCCGGTGAGCTGCACGAAGAAGCCGAGGCCCACCACGAACAGCGTCGCACGGAGGAACGGCTTGCGCAGCAGGTCGCGCCAGGAGGTCGTGTGCGCGGATGCGAAGCCCGCCGTGATCGTCTCGATCTCGGCGTCGACGTCGACGTCCGGCCCTTCGATCCTGGCGAGGGTCGCGCGTGCCTCCTCGGTGCGGCCCTTCATCACATACCATCGCGCGGTGTCGGGCAGCCGGAGCAGGACGATCGTGATGACCACGCCGGGGACGGCCGCGAGCCCGAGCATCCAGCGCCAGCTCTCGGTGGGCGCGAGCGCCATCGCCACGAGGTAGCCGAGGATGATGCCGGAGACGGTGGCGACCTGGTAGAGCACGAGGAAGGCGCCGCGCGAGCGGGTGGGGGCCGACTCCGCGACGAAGACCGGAACGACCACCACCGAGATGCCGATCGTCAGGCCGAGCAGGAACCGTGCGATCACGAGCACCCACAGCGCGGGGGCGAGTCCCGAGAGGAGGGAGAACAGCGCGAAGCACGCCGCGACGGCGACCATCGTCGGCTTGCGGCCGATCCTGTTCGCGAGCGCCCCGCCGAACAGTGCGCCGAGGATCTCGCCGACGACGACGGTCGTGGTGACCCACGACTGTGCGGCGGCGTCGAGGTGGAAGTCCTTCGCGAGGTACAGCATCGCGCCGCCGATGTTCGACGAGTCGTAGCCGTAGATGATGCCGACGGTCGCGGCGGCGACGCCGACGAGGAGCGCCAGGCGGGTCGTGCGGCTGTTGCCGGTCAATGCCGAGCTCATGGTCCGTCCTTCTGTTCAGGTTCCTCCCAGGGAGGCATTCGAGCGTACCCCGGGGGATCCGCGTCTCAGACGACGAACCGCCAGACGTACTCCAGCCCGTCGTCCGGCCGGAACCAGGCGAGCGTGATCACGATGTCGTCGACATCCGCGTCGCAGAGGCACACCTCCAGCTGATCGCCCCCGCGGACGTGCCCCCAGAGCTGAGTGCGGCCCGGCCCCGAGGGCGCCCGGGCGAAGACGCGCACGAAGCGGACCTCTCCTGCACCGTTGGTGATCACCGGATGCGTCCTGTCGCGTCGATCGACGGTCCAGGGAACCGCATACGCCGGCTCGGGGCGTCGAGCCGAGGGCGGGTCGGGGGAGCGGTTCATGTCCCCACGCTAGGAGCGGGCGCCGACGATCGCGGCGCCAGAGCCCCCGCGGCGACGAGGTCTGTGCAGACCTTCCTCGCTCGAGGGATTGTGCGGATCGGTCAGAGCTGCTCGCCGGGCGGCGAAGGATGCAGTTCCGGGCCGGGGGCTTCCGGAGCGGAGATCGGGGCGGGCTTGCGGCGCATCACGTCAGCGGCCTTGCGGCCCACGATCCCGACGCCGCGTGCGGCGCTGCCGGCGGCTCCCGCCACCGCGGTCCCGGCCAGCTGCGCCCCTCGCGCGATCCGGCTCTCGATGCGCTGCGCACCCGGCACCGGTTCGAGTTCCGCGGGCAGCGTCTGGGGAGGAAGTCCGAATGCGCGGCGCGAACTGGTCAGCACGCGCCGGCCGAGCACGTGGTTCCCCGCGCCTCCGATGACGGCGCCGACACCGAACGGCAGCGCCTTGCCCAGCAGCGACGCGCCGCCCACACCGGCGAACTGCTTGATCAGCATGCTCTTCAGCCGGTCGGCGAGCGGACCCACGGCGGCCCGCGGCAGCGACTTCGTCACGAGCTCACCCCAATAGGCGGACCTGCCCACGCCCTTGCCACCGGCCTGGCCCGCGAGCTGGCGGATGAGGTCGACCCCCTCCTTGCCGAGCATGAGGGTCATCACGAGGGCGCGCGCCCGGTCGGGGTTCGTCACGGTGATGCCGTGGACCTCGGCGATCGACTGGGCGAAGAGTGCCGTCGTCTCGACGAAGCCGGCCGTCTCGACGCCGGACAGGGCGAGCGTCACCCCGGTGCCGATCCCCGGGATCACGGCCGTCGCGCCGACGGCCGCACCCCCGGTCGTGACGGCGGCGAGGTAGCGGCGCTCCAGCAGCGCGATGACCTGCGCCGGCGTGGCGTTCGGGTGGCGCAGCCGGATGCTGCGGATGTGCGCGAGCACGAGAGGTCGCTGCACGGCCAGGACGCGATCGAGACCGCGGATGTGCATCGGATGCTCCGAGGAACCGGCCGGCGGGACCCCGCCCGCCCACGGCGCATCGTCGGGCAGGGAGTGGATCCGGTGGATGGCCTTGTCGCCCTTGCCTTCTTTTCGCCCCATGGAGCAGAGCCTATGTCCGCGGTGCTGCGAGAACGCCTGCAACGCAGAGAGCCCGTGCGCGCGACGGGCGCGGCACGGGCTCTCAGCGTTGCAGGGGAGGGTCAGACGAACAGGTTCGCCCGCTCCAGGTCCTCCGCGAAGTCGACCTCGACCGCGTACAGGTCGGAGATGTCCATCGGCTCCAGCAGCAGGCCGTTCTCGACGATCGCGAGCTCGAGGCCGCGCTCGAAGTAGTCCTGGTCGTCCACGCGCTGCAGCTGGCGCATGAACGCCTGCTTGTCGCGCGAGGAGATGTAGTTGATGCCGACGGCCTCGCCGATACCGCCCTTGACGGTCTTGGAGAGCTCCTTGATGTAGCCCTCGGCGTCGACGGTGTACTTGACCTCCTCGTCGCTCACCTTGGCGGTGTTGACGGTGACGAAGGACTGGTCGCGCTCGATGAAGGAGATGGCGCGGCCGAGGATGCGCGGGTCGAACACGACGTCGCCGTTCATCCAGAGCACGCCCTTGCGCCCGGTCGCGGCGAGGCCGCGCAGCAGGCTCTTCGACGTGTTGGTCTCGTCGTAGCGCTCGTTGTGCACGTAGTTCACATCGGGGAACGCCTCGATGATCGTCTCCGCGCGGTAGCCGACGATCGTCGTGATGCGCACGTCGTCGCCGAACGCGGCATGGATGTTGTCGTGCTGCTGCCGCATGATCGATCGCCCGTCGTTGAGCTCGGTCAGCGGCTTCGGGAGGGAGCGCCCGAGGCGCGAGCCCATCCCGGCAGCGAGAATGATGGTCTGAAGAGTCACAGAACTGCTCCTGTTACTTGTGTTCACGGTTACGTCACCGATGGGACACTTCCTCGTGCCGCTGATCATGCTATCGATCGACCCTGAGCGGATCACGGCCAGAGCAGGCGCGATGCCATTCCGTTATCGACTGCTCGGTTCATTCCCAGGTTCACCATAGGCGACATCACGTGCTTCGGATCCCGTCACTTCGGGTCGTCTGGCGGGTTCGCGGGCTCGTCCGTTGCTACCGTGAAGGGCATGACCGGAGCACCCAATGACCCCCGCGCGCCCAAGGATTCCTCACCGCCCACAAAGGCGCGTCGTCCCGCGTCCGCCAGCCCTCGGGCGACAGCCGCGCAGACCGCGCGAGTGAAGGCCGAGAGCCAGGCCTCGGCGGCGCGTGCCGCGGCCGCCAAGCGCACGGCCGCCAGGACGAGTGCCGCGCGCACCGCTGCGGCGAAGTCCGCGGCGGAGAAGGCCGGTGCCGCGAAGGCGGAGGCGGCCGCAGAGGACGCGAAGGAGTCGGCCGCCAAGGTCGCCGCGGTGAAGGCCTCGGCGCCCCGCGCCGCACGCGCGCCGCGGGCGACCAAGAGCGCCACGACCGCGAAGCGCGCCGCCGAGACGGCGAAGAGCGAGGCATCAGCCGCACCTGCCGAGACGTCGGGGGGCGTCACGGGCCAGGAGGCGAGCGGATCCGCGCCGAAGCGTCCGACGACCGCGAGGACCGCGCGCACGACCGTGGCGAAGACGACGGCGGCGAAGACGGCCGCCTCGAAGACGACCGCCGCCAAGACGACGACCGCGAAGACGTCCGCCGCCAAGACGACCGCGACGAAGCGCACGCCGCGGGCGAAGACCGCAGGGGGAGCGCGGACGGCGCCCGCCGCCGTCGCCGCGCAGGCTGCCGCGGCGGTCGCGGAGGTCGTGAATCCGCCCGTCGCCGTGGAACCGGTGATCGAACCGGTCGAGGACCCGGGCGCAACGCCCTCCCCACAGGGCGCCGACACGGGGCATGATGCTGCTGTGGACAGCGAATCTGCGGCGGTCGGACCCGTCACGGACGATGCGGCGACTGCCGAGACCGTCGTGGTCGAGTCCGCGGCCGACGAGCCTGCGGCCGACGAGCCTGCGCTCGTCGAGCCCGAGCCCGAGCCCGAGCCCGCGCGCGCCGAGGCCGAGCCCGCGCTCGTCGAGCCCGCGCTCGCGGAGGCCGAGCCTGCGCTCGCCGCGCCTGAGACCCCCGAGGCCGTCGCCGCCCCGGTTTCCGCCGACGACGTCGACGAAGCCGCAGCCGTGTCGGCGGATCCCGCCGTCGACGCCGACGGGCAGGCTCTCGTCGTGCGCGGTCTCGTCAAGCGCTTCGGCGACTCCGTGGCCGTGGGCAACATCGATCTGACGGTGCCCGCCAGATCCTTCTACGGGATCGTCGGCCCCAACGGTGCGGGCAAGACCACCACGCTGTCGATCATCGCCGGTCTGCTGCGTCCCGACGAGGGCACCGTGCGGATCAGCGGGATCGACCAGACGGCCGACCCGGCAGCCGCGAAGAGGGCCCTCGGGGTGCTGCCCGACCGTCTGCGCACCTTCGACCGGCTCACCGGGCGCCAGCTGCTGCACTACTACGGACTGCTGCGGGGCCTTCCCTCCGCCGTCGTGGAGAAGCGCGTCGCAGACCTGGCGAGGGCGTTCGACCTCACCGGAGCGCTCAGCCGCGTCGTCTCGGACTACTCCGCCGGAATGACCAAGAAGATCATGCTCGCCGGCGCCATGATCCACTCGCCGCGCGTGCTGGTGCTGGACGAACCGTTCGAGTCGGTGGATCCGGTGTCCTCGGGAGTGATCCTGGACATCCTGCGCGCCTATGTCTCGCACGGCGGCACCGTGATCCTGTCCAGCCACGGCATGGACCTGGTCGAGCAGGTGTGCGCCCGGATCGCGATCATCGTGGGCGGAGAGGTCCTCGCCGAGGGCACGGTCGACGAGGTGCGGGCCGGGCAGACCCTGGAACAGCGCTTCGTGGAGCTGTCCGGCGCGGGCGCCGAGGTGGAGGGACTCGAGTGGTTGCACACGTTCTCCGACTGAGGTTCATGCTGGCGCTCGGTGCGCTCCGCGGCGACCGCAGCCGGGTGGTGCGCACCGTCGTCGCGCTCCTGCTCACGGCCGCGGCGACGACGGTGGCGGTCATCGCCATCCGCAGCCTCGCGCACACGTCCGAGGCGGCTGCGCACACGGTCATCGTGCTGGGCAGCTCCGCCGTGGTCCTGGGCTTCTTCGTGGCGCCGATCCTGGCGGGATCCGTCGATCAGCTGGATCCGCGACGCTTCGTGGTCTTCGGCGTCGACGAGCGCCGCCTCCCCGTGGTCCTCGCCCTCGCGGCGTTCGTGAGCGTGCCGAGCCTCGCGCTGCTGGTGGTGCAGGTGGCCGTGGTGGGCGTGGCGATCTCGTTCGGGGTGCCCTGGCTCCTCGCGGTGCTCTCCGGGCTGCTGACCCTCGCGACGGCCGTGCTCGCCGCACGGGTCGGGATGGCGCTGAGTGCGCGACTGCTGCCGGAGCGGCGCTCCCGCGAGCTCACGTCGCTGTTCGCGCTCGCCGTGATCGTGATCGCGGTGCCCGTGTGCGTGTTCGTCGCTTCGCTGGGCTGGGCGGGCGCCGTCCCGCCGGTCCTGCACACCGTCGCCGCAGTGCTCGGCTTCACGCCGCTCGGCGCGTCCGCCGCCCTGCCGTTCCTCGCCCTGTCTGATCACGGCGGCGGGGTCTGGGGCGCGGCGGTCGTCTCGGTGGCGACGGCGGTCGTCGTCACGGCAGGCTGGCTGGCGCTCGCACGTCGGGCGCTGAGCACGACCGAGCGGCCGACCGCGGTGCGGGAGCGGCCGGGGCTCGGCTGGTTCGCTCTGCTGCCGTCGAACGCCTTCGGAGCCGTGGCCGCGCGCAGCCTCGTCTACTGGCTGCGCGACCGCCGCTACATCATGAACTTCGTGATCGTCCCGATCGCGGGCGTGCTCACGATCGTCCCGCTCCTCGTCGCCGGCGTGCCGCTCGAGATCGCGGCGGCGCTCCCGGTCGCCGTGATGGCGCTGTTCTTCGGCTGGCTGCCGCACAACGACGTCGCCTACGACTCGACAGCCTTCTGGATCCACGTCGCGAGCGGGGTGAGGGGAGTGCCGGATCGGCTCGGCCGGCTGATCCCCGTGCTGCTCATCGCCGTGCCGACCCTCGCCGTGGCGATCCCCGTCACGCTCGCCGTGATCGGGCGGTGGACGCTCCTGCCGCTCTTCATCGGCGTGGTCGCGAGCCTGCTGCTGACAGGTCTCGGTCTCTCCAGCATCCTGTCCGCGGTCGCGCCCTATGCGGTCTCGCGCCCCGGCGACAGCCCGTTCCAGCAGCCGCAGCGCGCCCGCGGAGGCGTGCTGGGTCAGGCGGGGACGCTCCTGGGCGCGCTCGTGCTGAGCCTGCCGGCGCTGCTGCTGGCCTGGCCCGCGCTGGCGGATGAGCAGGTCTCCACGGCGCCCGTGCTCTGGACCGGGCTGCTGATGGGGGTCGCCGTGCTGTTCCTCGGCGTTCAGATCGGCGGCCGCACGTTCGAGCGCCGCGGCGCGCAGCTGATGGAGTTCGTCGAGACGGTGTGAGGGGATCCGCGTGATCGCGGCGCCGCCGCGCCCGCGCGCGATTAGACTCGCGGTCATGAGTACCCCGCTGGATGCCCCGGACCAGGGCGGCGTCGCCACCCTCGATCGCGAACTCGAGCAGCTCCTCAACGAGGAGCTCCAGGAGCCGGGAGACCACGAGCGGTTCTCCCACTACGTGAAGAAGGAGAAGATCCTCGAATCCGCCCTGACCGGCAAGCCCGTGCGGGCGCTGTGCGGCAAGAAGTGGACTCCCGGACGGGACCCGGAGAAGTTCCCGGTGTGCCCGACCTGCAAGGAGATCTACGAGTCGATGGTCGGCTGACCTCGACCGACGTCAGGCGACGTCGACGAACTCGGTCGGGATCGCCGGATCCGACTTGCTGAGCGCGAGGGCGCGCACCGGCAGCTCTTCCCGCACCTTGAGGTGGTGCTCCCGCGCGGCGACGGTTCCGGCCGGACCCTCGTAGGCGGCGTCGATCTCGCCGCCCTCGACGAGGGTCACCTGGAGCACCCGCCCGTCCGGGTGCTCCAGGACGCCCAGGTCCTCGAAGCCGTCCGCGACGAGCACGCGCTCGGACTGGGCGACGCCGTCCGCGAGGATCCGGAACGCCGCCTTGCGGCCGCCCTTCGACGCCTTGTCCGCCGAGGCCTTGGCCACGGCGACCCAGCCGCCGTCGGATCCCTGGCGCGCCACGAGCTTGTAGACCATGCTCGCGGTCGGGTAGCCGGATCCGGTGACCACCGAGGTGCCGACGCCGTAGGCATCGACGGGGGAGGCCGCGAGGGCGGCGATCGCGTACTCGTCGAGATCGCTCGTCACGGTGATCCTCGTGCCGGTCGCGCCGAGTTCGTCGAGCTGCGCACGCACCTCTGCGGCCATGATCGGCAGGTCGCCCGAGTCGATGCGCACGCCGCCCAGCTCGGTGCCCGCCACGCGGATCGCGGTCTCGACCCCGCGACGGATGTCGTAGGTGTCCACGAGCAGCGTCGTGCCGGTGCCGAGCGCATCGATCTGGGCGCGGAACGCGTCCTCCTCGCTGTCGTGCAGGAGAGTCCAGGAGTGCGCGGCGGTGCCCATGGTCGGGATGCCCCAGCTGCGGCCGGCCTCGAGGTTGCTCGTGGCGCCGAACCCGGCGATGAAGGCGGCGCGGGCCGCGGCGACCGCGGAGTCCTCGGCGGCGCGGCGGGATCCCATCTCGGCGAGCGGGCGCTCGCCGGCGGCGATGCTCATGCGGCTCGCGGCGGTCGCCACGGCGGAGTCGTGATTGAGCACGCTGAGGGCCAGGGTCTCCAGGATCACGGCGTCGGCGAACGTGCCCTCGACCGTCAGGATCGGGGATCCGGGGAAGTACAGCTCGCCCTCGCGGTAGCCGCGGATGGTGCCGGAGAAGCGGTAGTCCTCGAGGTAGCGGTGCGTGGCCGCATCCACGACCTTCTCGTCGCGCAGGTAGCGCAGCTCGTCCTCGCCGAACCGGAAGTCGCGCAGCAGCGAGAGCAGGCGCCCGGTGCCGGCCACGACGCCGAACCGCCGACCGCCGGACAGGCGTCGGGAGAACAGCTCGAACACGCTCTGGCGCGCCGCGGTGCCGTCGCGCAGCGCGGCCTCCAGCATCGTGAGCTCGTAGCGATCGGTCTTCAGGGCGCTGGACGCGGTCATGGCGATCAGCATACGGGCGGTGGCCTGTCCGGAGCGCGCGGCCGCGTGCGCCGACTAGGCTGGAGCATCATGAACGACGCGCCGATCGGGATCTTCGACTCCGGGGTCGGCGGGCTCACCGTCGCCCGGGCGATCAGGGCGCAGCTGCCCAGGGAGTCGTTCGTGTACATCGGCGACACCGCGCACTCGCCCTACGGTCCGAAGCCCATCGCCGACGTGCGCCGCTACTCGCTCGAGGTGCTCGACACGCTCGTCGACCAGGGCGTGAAGATGCTCGTGATCGCCTGCAACACGGCGTCCTCGGCGATGCTGCGCGATGCCCGCGAGCGCTACGACGTGCCCGTCGTCGAGGTGATCGGCCCCGCGGTCCGCCGGGCGATCTCGACCACCCGGAACGGCCGGATCGGCGTGATCGGCACGATCGGCACGATCGGATCCCGCGCCTATCAGGACATGCTCGAGGTGAACGAGAACCTGGCCGTGTTCACCGCGGCGTGCCCGCGCTTCGTCGAGTTCGTCGAGGCCGGCATCACGGACACCCCTGAGGTGCTCCGCGTCGCCGAGGAGTACCTGGCGCCGCTGCGCGACGCGGACGTCGACACCCTCGTGCTGGGGTGCACGCACTACCCGTTCCTGCGCGGAGCGATCGGCTACGTCATGGGGGAGGGCGTCTCGCTCGTCTCCAGCGACGACGAGACCGCGGGCGACGTCTACCGTCAGCTCGTGCGCGGCGACCTCCTCGCCCCGACCGACGCCAGCCCGCGCTACGTGTACGAGGCGACCGGGGCGTCCGCCGACGACTTCACCGCTCTCGCCAACCGCCTGATGGGCCAGGAGGTGCGGGGCGTCCGGCTCGTGCAGACCGGCGTCATCGACCTTCCCCACCTCAAGGAGATCTCATGACCGAGTCCACCATCCGCAAGGACGGCCGCACCGTCGACCAGCTCCGCCCCATCACGATCGAACGCGGCTGGAGCGCCCAGGCGGAGGGATCCGCGCTGATCAGCTTCGGGAACACCAAGGTGCTGTGCACGGCGTCCTTCACGAACGGCGTGCCGCGCTGGCTCACCGGCAAGGGCAAGGGCTGGGTCACCGCGGAGTACGCGATGCTGCCGCGGGCGACGAACGAGCGCAACGACCGGGAGAGCGTGAAGGGCCGCATCGGCGGGCGCACGCACGAGATCTCGCGCCTGATCGGCCGCGCGCTCCGCGCGGTGGTCGACACGAAGGCGCTCGGCGAGAACACGATCGTGATCGACTGCGACGTGCTGCAGGCCGACGGCGGCACCCGCACGGCGGCGATCACCGGGGCGTACGTCGCGCTGGCCGACGCCATCGAGTGGGGCCGGCGCAAGAAGTTCATCGCGCAGAAGGCGCAGGTGCTCCACGACTCCGTGGCGGCGGTGTCCGTCGGCATCATCGACGGAGAGCCCATGCTCGACCTGGCCTACGTCGAGGACGTGCGGGCCGAGACCGACATGAACATCGTCGTGACCGGCCGCGGTCTCTTCGTCGAGGTGCAGGGCACCGCCGAGGGCGCACCGTTCGACAAGCGCGAGCTCGACGCGCTGCTCGAGCTCGGCGTGAACGGCTGCGCCGACCTGCGCGACCGCCAGCTCGCGGCCCTCGCTCCTGCGACGGGCTCGGGGACCGAGGGATGAGGGTCGTCCTCGCGACGCACAACGCGCACAAGATCGCGGAGTTCGGGCAGATCGTGGCGGCGACCCGCCCCGATCTCGAGGTCGTCGGCTACGACGGGCCGGAGCCCGTCGAGGACGGGGTGACCTTCGAGGAGAACGCGCTGATCAAAGCGCGCGCCGCGGCCGCGCACACCGGTCTCGCGGCGCTCGCCGACGACTCCGGCATCGCGGTGGACGTGCTGGGCGGCTCGCCCGGAGTTTTCTCCGCATACTGGGCGGGGCAGAAGAAGGACGACGTCGCGAACCGGGAGCTGCTGCTGGACCAGTTGCGCGACATCGCGGATCCGCATCGCGCCGCGCGCTACGTCAGCGTCATCGCGCTCGCCCTGCCGGACGGGCGCGAGTGGACGGTCCGCGGCGAATGGCCGGGCCGTCTCGCGCACGCCCCCGCCGGTGACGGCGGCTTCGGCTACGACCCAGTGTTCGTGCCGGATGCGCAGGCAGGCGCCGAGCGCACGGTGGGGGAGTACACGGCCGAGGAGAAGCAGGCGCAGTCGCACCGCGCCCGCGCCTTCGTGGCGCTCGTGCCCCTGCTCGCCGAGCTCTGAGGCCCGGCCGGCGGATCCGTCTCAGCGGATCATCCGCGGCACGAGCCGCACCATCGCGACCATGATCAGAAGCTCCACGAGGGTCTGCAGCACGACCGCCGGCGCCGCGAGTGCGAGCCCGGGCGGCGGAGCGAGCGCGAGCGGCAGCACGACGAGCGAGTTCCGGGTCACCGCGGAGAACGCGACCGCGCGTCGGGCCGGTACGTCCAGCCGGGCGATCCGGCCCGCTGCCGCGCCCGCCGTCAGCGCGATCGCGGCGAAGAGGACGTAGACCCCGGCCGCGCCGAGCAGCAGCGGAAGCCGGCCGACCACGGATCCGGCGTGAGCCGCGACGACCAGCGCGAGGGTCAGCATCATGAGCGGCACCATCGCGGACAGCATCGAGTCGCGCAGGATCCTCGCCACCGGGAACCTCAGCGCGGCGAGCTGGGTGAGCGCCGCCGCGGCGAGGGGAAGCACGACGAGCAGCAGGAACGCCTCCGCGAACGGCGCGGGCTCGATCGCAGCGGCCGCCTCGGACCCGGCGAACAGCCGGAGGAACACCGGCAGGAGCAGCATCTGACCGAGCATGAGCAGGGGCGTTGCGGCGAGCAGGCGGTCCTTCGCCCCGCCGGCGAGCCCCGTGAACACGATCACGTAGTCGACGCAGGGGGTCAGCAGCACGAGCAGGACGCCGATGAGCAGCGCCCGATCATGTGCCACGAGCCGGCTCAGCCCGAACACGACGAGCGGCACGATGAGGAAGTCCACCACGAGAACCGTGCCGAGGAAGCGGTGATCCCGCAGCGATGCGGCGATGCTCCGGAACGGCACGCCGAGGAACGTCGCGTACAGCAGCACGCCCAGCACCGGCATGGCGAGCGGGCGCAGCGCGGTGCCGCCCGACGGCGCCAGGATCCCCACCAGCGCCCCGAGCGCGATCGCCGCGAGGTACAGCGGCACCTGATGCCGCTCCGCCCAGGCCGTGATCCGCTCCACGGGTCCAGCTTGCCGGGTCTCGGGTCGGCAGCGCGAAACCATGTCTGCCGGGACGCGGCGCAAGTGAGAATCATCCCCATTCCCGACTAGCCGAAAACGCCTCCGACCGGGGGATCCCGGCTCTACCCTGGAAGCATGCATGACCACGCACCCGCCACGGGGATCCGCTCTTCAGGGCACCGCCGTCTGCTCGCGATCTCGCTGACGCTCACCTCCGTGATCATGATCGTGCAGGTGGTCGGCGCGATCCTCAGCGGGTCCCTCGCCCTGCTCGCGGACGCGGCGCACATGTTCACGGACGCCTCCGCCCTCGTCATCGCGCTCATCGCGAGCGCGGTCGCCGCGCGCCCGGCTGACGACCGGCGCACCTTCGGCTATCAGCGCGCCGAGGTCTTCGGAGCGCTCATCAACGCGATCATCCTGATCCTGCTCTCCGCCTGGGTGGCGTTCGAGGGCATCACCCGGCTGGTGAACCCCGGGGAGGTCGAGGTCGCCGGATCCCTCATGCTGACCGTCGCCGCGGTCGGCCTGGTCACGAACGCGATCTCGATGTGGCTGCTCAGCGCGGCGCAGCGCGAGAGCATCAACGTGCGCGGGGCGTATCTCGAGGTCATGGGGGACCTCATCGGATCCGCCATGGTCATCGTCGCGGCGATCGTCATCATCACGACCGGCTGGATGCCCGCCGATGCGATCGCCTCGCTCGTGATCGCCGCCATGATCATCCCCCGCGCGATCGCGCTGCTGCGCGAGGTCTTCTCGGTGCTCGCCGAGTCGGCGCCGAAGGGCACCGCGGTCAGTGAGATCCGGCAGCACCTGCTCGGCTACCCGGGTGTGACCGGGGTGCACGATGTGCACGTCTGGCAGCTCACGCGCGGTGCTCCCGTGTTCACCGCGCACGTCTCGGTGCAGCCCGCGGTGCTCGCCGACGGAGGCGCATCGGCGCTCCTGGTGCAGATGCAGACGTGCCTCGCGGAGCACTTCGACGTGGAGCACTCCACGTTCCAGATCGAGCCCGACGCGAGCGGCGCCGGGAGCGCCGGCGACTGCGAGGCCGTGCACGCCTGAGGCCGCACACCTGAGACCGCGCGCCTGAGTCCGTGCGGGTCAGGACTCGACGACGACCTCGTCCGGCCGCTTGTCGGGTCGGAGGCCCCGCCAGCGGGAGTGCCTCAGCACGCCGTCGTCGGTCCAGTTCGCGAACTCGACCTCGCCGACGAGCTCTGGCCGCACCCACAGCGCATCCGAGGCATCGGCGACCGGCACCCCGTCGACCGCGGGCGAGGGGATCCGCAGCACCTCCAGCCGCGCGCCGAGGTCCTGCAGCGTCCGATCGGTGAAGCCCGTGCCCACCCGGCCGACGTAGCGCAGCCCGGACGGCAGCGACGGTTCGGGGATCGCGAGCAGCAGCGATCCGATGCGCCCGGCGCGATCGCCCTTTCCCGGCCGGATCCCGACGATCACGACCTCCTGCGCCCTGGTGAGCTTGATCTTCAGCCAGCGCGGCGAGCGGCCGCCCGACGCGTACGAGGAGGCCGGATCCTTCACGACGACGCCCTCGAGATCGAGAGCGGCGCTCGTGGCGAGGGCCGCATCGACGTCGTCGAACACCGGCGGCACGAGCACCGGGGCGGGCAGATCCGCGGCGATCTGCTCCAGGAGCTCGCGCCGGTCGCGCAGCGGGAGCGCGGTGAGGTCGTGGCCTTCGAGGTGGAGCAGGTCGAACAGGTGGTAGCGCACGGGAGTGCGGACGACCTCGCGCTCGATCTCGCGCGCCCGGGTGAGGTGCATCCGGTCCTGCAGGCGGTGGAAGCTCGGCCGGCCCGCCGCGTCCAGCGCGACGATCTCCCCGTCCACCACGGCCTCGCCGACCGGGAAGCCCGGCGCGCCGTCCGCGGTGAGCTCGGGGTAGCGGTCCGTGATGTCGGTGCCGCTGCGCGCCCGCAGCCGGAAGCGTCCCTCCGACCAGGTGCCGATCGCGCGGATCCCGTCCCACTTGATCTCTGCCCAGCCGAGGCCCCGGGCCGTGCCCGGCGTCCCGTGCTCGGCCAGCATGGGGGAGTAGACGAGGACGGGCTCGGAGGCAACGGCGGCGATTTTGGGGCGCGGGAGCTCGTTTTGGGGCGCATCACGCACGGAATCCGTGACGGGGCGCGCCCCGAAACGGTGATCTGCGCCCCGAATCGGGGCACCCGTGATCGTCGCGAACGGATCCAGGCCGTTCTCGGCGCGGTCGAGCACCTCGTCGAACCGCAGCTGGCGCAGGTCCGGATCCTCCAGTTCGGCCCAGGTGCGCGGGGCGGCGACCCAGGGCTGCGGGCGGCCGCGCAGCGAGTAGGGCGCGATCGTCGTCTTCTTGCCGTTGTTCTGGCTCCAGTCGAGGAAGACCTTCCCCGCCCGCAGGGTCTTCGTCATGACGCTCGTCACGAAGTCGGGACGATCCGCCTCGATCGCCCGTGCGAGGGCGTGCGCGAAGGCGGAGATCTCGTCGCTCGTCCGATCGCCCGGCAGATGCGCGTACAGGTGGATCCCCTTGCTCCCGCTCGTGACCGGGACCGCATCAAGACCCATGCCGGTGAGGATCCCGCGGGCGAGGAGCGCGACCTCGGCGCACTGCGCGAGCGAGACGCCGGGGCCGGGATCCAGGTCGAGCACCAGACGGTCCGGGTCACCGCGGCCGCCGTCCGGGGCGAAGCGCCACTGCGGGATGTGCAGCTCGATCGCCGCGACCTGGGCCATCCAGACCAGCGTCGCGACCTCGTCGACGAGCGGGTAGTCCTTCGCGCCGCCGGAGTGCGGGATCTCCTGGCGCGGGATCCACCCGGGAGCCCCGGGCTCGAGCTGCTTCGCGAAGAAGGATCCCTGCGGATCCGCCGCGGTGCCGACGCCCTCGACCCAGCGCTTGCGGGTGACCGGGCGTCCGGCGACGACGGGCAGCAGATGCGGAGCGATCCGCGCGTAGTAGTCGATCACCTCGCCCTTGGTGGTCCCGGTCTCCGGGTACACCACCTTGTCGAGGTTCGTCACGCGCAGTCGCCGCTCTCCGATGCGCACGAACTGCGGGCCGTCTGCCATGTGGTCACAGTAGTGCGCACGGAGGTATCCGTCGTGCGCGCCGGTGGTGTGTACTGGTGCCATGAGGACGATCTGGAAGGGCTCGCTCACCTTCGGCCTGGTCAACGTGCCGGTCAAGGTGTACTCGGCGACGGAGGACCACGACGTCTCGCTGCACCAGG
>JAITLM010000014.1 GCA_031277885.1 Microbacterium sp. | reverse complement strand
CTCCTCTTCGGGGGCGTCCTCCCCGACGGCCTCGAAGACGCGCGGGAGCAGCGTGCGGAACTCGAGGCGCGCGAAGATGTCGCGCACGGCCTGCGCGTCGATCGGACGGGTCTCGAGGTCGGCGGGTCCGACCGGGAGCTCCACGTCCTGCAGAAGGCGGTTGAGCTTGCGATTGCGTCGCACGTCCTCGATATGGTCGCGCAGGTTCCCGCCCACGACGCCCTTGATCTCTCCGGCCCGCTCGAGCAGTTCGTCGAGCGTGCCGAACTGCGTCAGCCACTTGACCGCCGTCTTCTCCCCCACCTTCGGCACGCCGGGCAGGTTGTCGCTGGTCTCGCCGACGAGCGCCGCGATGTCGGGGTACTGCTCGGGACGCACGCCGTACCGCTCCTGCACCGCGATCGGGTCGTACCGCTTGAGCTGCGACACCCCCTGCACGTTCGGATAGAGCAGCGTGACGCGGTCGTTCACGAGCTGGATCGTGTCGCGGTCGCCCGAGACGACGAGGACGTCGTAGCCCTGCTCCGAGCCCTGGGCGGCGAGCGTCGCGAGGATGTCGTCGGCCTCGATGCCCTCCTTGGTCAGCACCGGGATCGACATCGCCACGAGGCAGTCCTGCAGGAGCGGGATCTGCCCGCGGAACTCCGACGGCGTCTCGGAGCGCGTGGCCTTGTACTCCGGATACTCGTCGGTGCGGAACGAGTGACGCGAGGTGTCGAAGGCGATCGCCATATGGGTCGGCCGCTCCGCCTTGATGAGGTTCACCAGCATCGACAGGAAGCCGTAGATGGCGTTCGTATGCTGGTTGTCCTTGGTGGTGAAGTTCTCCACCGGAAGGGCGAAGAACGCCCGATATGCGAGCGAATGGCCGTCGACGACCATGAGGGTAGGCTTTGCGGAGTCCGTCACGATTCCAGCCTAACGACCCCGGCGGACATCGAATCGAGGAGGACCCGCGTGAGCGAGCAGGTCGACGCGGGCACCGCGCGGACGAGCCCCGGACTGGAGTGGGCGACCGAGCGCGGCATGGGCGCTCTCGCCGAGAAGATGGGCCTGAGCTGGGTCGAGTTCTCGGTCGACCGCTGCGTCGCGACGATGCCCGTCGAGGGCAACACCCAGCCGGTCGGCCTGATGCACGGCGGCGCGTACGTGGTGCTCGGCGAGTCCCTGGGCTCGATGGCGGCCAACCTGCACGCGGGACCCGGCCGGCTCGCGGTCGGCGTCGACATCAACGCCACGCACACCCGCTCGGCCACCAGCGGCGTGGTGACCGGGGTGTGCACGCCGATCCACCTCGGGCGCAGCGTCACCGTGCACGAGATCGCCGTGAGCGACGAGCAGGGACGGCGCTGCTCGACGATCCGCATCACGAACATGATCAAGGATCTGCCCGCCACCTGATCGTTCAGACGGCGCGGTCCGGGACGTCCTCGAAGATGCGCTGGAACAGCACGTGGTCCTGCCACTCCCCGGCGATGCGCAGATAGCGCGGGGCGAGCCCGATCTCCGTGAAGCCGGTCGCCCGCAGCACACGCTGCGAGGCCTCGTTGTGCACGAGGGTCGCGGCCTGGACCCGATGGAGTCCCAGATCGTCGCGTGCGAGCGCGCAGACCGCGTCCACGGCGCGGCGCATGAGTCCGCGTCCCGCGAAACCTCCGTCGATCCAGTAGCCGAGGTGGGCGCTCCAGAACGCCCCGCGGAAGATGTCGCTGAGGTTCACCCGCCCGACGATGCGGTGGTCGCCGTCCTCGAGGACATAGGCGGCGCCACGACCGTCTGCGACGGAGCGCAGGGTCTCGGCGACCAGCCGGTGCTGACGCGCCGCGGTGAAGAAGTCGTCGGAGCGCAGCGGCTCCCACGGCTCGAGATGCACGCGGTTCCGGCTGTACGCCGCTGCGAGCTCCTCGCCGTCGCCGGCCAGGAGCGGACGGAGCAGGATCCCGTCGCCGAGATCCATGCCGCTATTTCTTCGGAGCCAGCTGCTCGATGATCGCCTTCGCGACGTCCTGCATCGTGAGGCGGCGATCCATCGACGCCTTCTGGATCCAGCGGAACGCCTCGGGCTCGGAGAGCCCCATCTTCTCGTTCAGCAGGCCCTTGGCGCGATCGACGAGCTTGCGGGTCTCGAAGCGCTCGACCATGTCGGCGACCTCGGCCTCGAGCGTGATGATCTGCTCGTGGCGGGCGAGGGCGATCTCGATCGCCGGCAGGAGGTCGTTCGGCGTGAACGGCTTCACGACGTAGGCCAGCGCGCCGGCCTCGCTGGCACGCTCGACGAGCTCCTTCTGGCTGAAGGCGGTGAGCAGCACGACGGGCGCGATGTTGCCCTTGTGCAGCTTCTCCGCAGCGCTGATGCCGTCCAGCTGGGGCATCTTCACGTCCATGATGACGAGGTCGGGGCGCAGCTCGGTGGCCAGCTGCACCGCGGTCTCCCCGTCTCCGGCCTCGCCGACCACGTCGAAACCGTTGTCGCGGAGGATCTCGACGATGTCGAGGCGGATCAGCGACTCGTCCTCGGCGACGACGACGCGTCGCGGAGCGGACGAGGCGGGCTGCTCAGGCTGCTGCTCTTCAGTCACGGATCCATCCTACTGGACAGGAGTTTCGGATCTTGTGAACCACGGGGTGCCGGTGCCGTCTCGGAGCGACCTGACGGCCGCTCCGAGACGCTCTCGGTGCCGGCGGTGGGACTCGAGTCCCACCGGGCCTTCTCCGCACGTCGCATTCGCGACGCACGGAGCCTCTGGCCGGCGGGGCCCTGGGGCTCGAGGTGCCCCACACCGAAACAGAAGAGCGTCTCGGAGCGACCTGACGGCCGCTCCGAGACGCTCCTGGTGCCGGCGGTGGGACTCGAACCCACACGTCCTCACGGACAAAGCATTTTGAGTGCTCCGCGTCTGCCATTCCGCCACGCCGGCCCGGATCGACTGTAGCGCACCCGGGGATGCGACGAGGGCCGGTCCCCGCGGGAACCGGCCCTCGTACGCGCGTCCTACTTGGCCTGGTAGGCCGGAGCGGCACCGTGAACGGTGTCGCCGACCCGGTGGATGCGCAGATCGTTCGTGGATCCGACGATCCCGGGAGGGGATCCGGAGATGACCACGACCTTGTCGCCCACCTCCGCGAGGCCGGAACCGAGCAGGTGCTCGTCGACCTGGTGGAACATCATGTCCGTGTGCGGCACGAAGTTCACCAGGCTCGTGCGGACGCCCCAGGTCACGGCCAGACGGCGGCGGATGGCCGGGTCGGGCGTGTACGCGAGCATCGGGATGCGCGAGCGCAGGCGCGACAGGCGCCGCGCCGAGTCGCCCGACTGGGTGAACACGCAGAGGAACTTCGCCTCGACGAACTCGGCGACCTCCAGGGCCGCGAGCGTGATCGCTCCGCCCTGGGTGCGCGGCTTGGTCGTGAGCGGGTGGATGCGCTCCAGGCCGTGGTCCTCGGTGGACTCGATGATCCGCGCCATGGTCTCCACGACGATGACGGGGTACTCCCCCACGCTGGTCTCGCCGGACAGCATGACCGCGTCGGCGCCGTCGAGGACGGCGTTGGCGACGTCCGAAGTCTCGGCGCGCGTCGGCACCGGGCTGGAGATCATCGCCTCGAGCATCTGCGTCGCGACGATGACGGGCTTCGCCATGCGGCGGGCGAGCTCGACGGCCTGCTTCTGCACGATCGGGACCGCCTCGAGGGGCAGCTCGACACCGAGGTCGCCACGGGCGACCATGATGCCGTCGAACGCGTCGACGATGCCCTCGAGGTTGTCGACGGCCTGCGGCTTCTCGATCTTCGCGATGACCGGGACGCGCACGCCCTCCTCGGCCATGATCTCGTGCACGCGGGTGACATCGGCCGCGTCGCGGACGAACGACAGGGCGATGAGGTCGGCGCCGGTGCGCAGACCCCAGCGCAGGTCGTCCTCGTCCTTCTCGCTCAGCGCCGGGACGCTGACGGCGACGCCGGGCAGGTTGATGCCCTTGTTGTTGGACACCGCGCCGGCCACGATCACGCGGGTGGTCACGACCGTGCCGTCCGTCTCCACGACCTCGACGCGGACCTTGCCGTCGTCGATGAGCAGGAAGTCGCCGGGCTTGACGTCCTGCGGGAGGCCCTTGAAGGTCGTCCCGCAGATCTCCTTGTTGCCGAGGATGTCCTCGGTCGTGATCTTGAAGATGTCGCCGACGGCGAGCTCGTAGGGGCCTGCCTCGAACTTGCCGAGACGGATCTTCGGGCCCTGCAGGTCGACGAGGACGGCGACCGCTCGGCCGGAGTCCTCCGCGGCGCGGCGGACGTTGGCGTAGTTGTTCTCGTGCACGGAGTAGTCCCCGTGGCTGAGGTTCAGTCGGGCGACGTCGACGCCCGCATCGATGAGGGCCCGCACCGTCTCATACGTCGAGGTTGCGGGGCCGAGTGTGGCCACGATCTTGGCACGTCTCAATGCGTTCTCCGATAAGTGTCAGGGGGATGGAATAAAGGGCCACGCTGCCGGGCCCAGCCTACGCGGGCTGGACCCCGATCGCGACATCCGACGGGCGGACCGGAGCAGGCAGCACGGTCTGTCCCATGAGGTGCCGGTCGACGGCGGCGGCCGCGGCGCGGCCCTCGGCGATGGCCCACACGATCAGGGACTGGCCGCGTCCGGCGTCACCGGCGACGAACACGCCCGGGATCGTCGACGCATAGTCCTCGTCGCGGCGGAAGGCGCCGCGCTCGGTGCGCTGCGGGCCGTCCTCGCCGTACGCCTCGTACGCGGGACCGGTGAAGCCCATCGCGATGAGCACGAGGTCGGCCGGGATCTCGCGCTCCGTGCCGCTCTTCGGAACCCGGCGCCCGTCCACGAACTCGGTCTCGGCGACGCGCAATGCGCGCACCTCGCCCGCCTCGTTGCCGAGGAATTCGACGGTGGAGGCGAGGTACTGCCGCTCTCCGCCCTCCTCGTGCGCCGAGGAGACCTCGAACACGGTCGGCATCATCGGCCAGGGCTGGTGCTCCGGCCGGCCGGACGACGGCTGACGGCCGATCGCGAGGTTCGTCACGCTGAGCGCGCCCTGACGGTGCGCGGTGCCGATGCAGTCGGCGCCGGTGTCGCCGCCGCCGATCACGATCACGTGCTTGCCCTCGGCGGTGATCTGGTTCGAGACCGGATCTCCGGCGACCGCCTTGTTCGACTCGACCAGGTACTCCATCGCGAAGTGCACGCCGTCGAGGTCGCGTCCGGGGATCGCGAGCTCGCGCGGCAGGGTCGCCCCGGTCGCGATCACCACGGCGTCGTACCGGGTGCGCAGATCGGCCCAGCTGATGTCGGTGCCGATGTTCACACCCGCGCGGAAGCGGGTGCCCTCCTCGGACATCTGCCGCAGGCGCGCATCGAGGTGCGACTTCTCCATCTTGAAGTCGGGGATGCCGTACCGCAGCAGACCGCCGATGCGGTCGTCCCGCTCGAAGACGGCCACGGTGTGCCCGGCACGGGTGAGCTGCTGGGCGGCGGCGAGGCCGGCCGGGCCGGATCCGACCACGGCGACCGTCTTGCCGGTGAGGCGGGCCGGCGGCTGCGCCTCGACCCAGCCCGACGCGAACGCCTCATCGATGATCGAGACCTCGATCTGCTTGATCGTGACGGCCGGCTGGTTGATGCCCAGCACGCATGCGCTCTCGCAGGGCGCGGGGCACAGCCGCCCGGTGAACTCCGGGAAGTTGTTCGTCGCGTGCAGGCGGTCGATCGCGGCGCGGCCCTCGCCGCGCCAGGTGAGGTCGTTCCACTCGGGGATCAGGTTGCCCAGCGGGCAGCCCTGGTGGCAGAACGGCACGCCGCAGTCCATGCACCGGCCGGCCTGGCGGCGGAGCACGGCCGAATCACCCGGCTCGTACACCTCCTTCCAGTCCATGATGCGGACCGGGACGGGCCGGCGTGCGGGGAGCTCGCGCTCCGTGACGGTCAGGAAGCCCTTGGGATCAGCCACCGGTTACCTCCAGGATGCGGGTCCAGACGATGGAGCCGTCGGGGTCGATCCCCTCGGCCTCTGCCTCTGCGCGGGTGCGCAGCACGGCGGCGTAGTCCCGCGGCAGGATCTTCGTGAAGGCGGCGGCGAAGTCGTCGTCCGCCAGGATCGACGCGGCGAGCGGGGATCCGGTGCGCTCCACGTGCTGGGCGAGCAGCTCGCGGAGCTCCTGCGCGTCCACCTCGTCGAGCGGGAGGAGCTCCAGCTCCCCCGAGCCCAGCGACAGCGGGTTCACGCGCTCGACCTGCAGGTCGTGCACGTAGGCGATCCCGCCGGACATGCCTGCGCCGAGGTTGCGGCCCGTGCTCCCCAGGATCACCGCGACGCCGCCGGTCATGTACTCCAGCGCGTGGTCGCCCACGCCCTCGGCGACCGCGGTCGCCCCGGAGTTGCGGACCAGGAAGCGCTCGCCGACGACGCCCGAGATGTGGATCGTGCCGCTCGTCGCGCCGTAGCCGATCACGTTGCCCGCGATCACGTTGCGGTGCGGTTCGAACGTCGCGCCGTGGTGCGGTCGGATCGCGATCTCCCCGCCCGAGAGGCCCTTGCCGACGTAGTCGTTGGCGTCGCCCTCCAGCGAGATGGAGATGCCCCGCGGGAGGAACGCCCCGAGGGACTGACCGGCGGTGCCGTGCAGAGAGATGCCGATCGTGCCCGCGGGCAGCCCCTCGCCGCCGTGCTGCACCGTGACCTCGTGGCCGAGCATGGTGCCGACGGCGCGCTCGGTGTTGCGGATCGGCAGGTCGAAGGACACGGGCGCACCCTGTGCGATCGCCTCGCGCGCGGCCTCGAGCAGCGGGGCGTCGAAGTGCTTCTCCAGCTCGTGATCCTGCGTGCGCGCGCTGCGGCGCGGCTCATCGGCGGGGAACGCCGGCCCTTCGAGCACCGGGGCGAGGTCGAGGCCGTCCGCCTTCCAGTGCCTGATCGCGGCATCCGTGCGGAGCAGGTCCGCGCGCCCCACGATCTCCTCGAGGCTGCGGAAGCCGAGCGCGGCGAGGTGTTCGCGCACCTCCTCCGCGATGAACTCCATGAAGTTCACGACGAACTCGGGCTTGCCGGTGAAGCGCTCCCGCAGCACCGGGTTCTGCGTCGCGACGCCGACCGGGCAGGTGTCCAGGTGACACACGCGCATCATGATGCAGCCGCTCACGACGAGCGGCGCCGTCGCGAAGCCGAACTCCTCCGCGCCCAGCAGCGCGCCGATGATGACGTCGCGGCCGGTCTTCAGCTGACCGTCGACCTGCACCACGACGCGGTCGCGCATGCCGTTGAGCATGAGGGTCTGCTGCGTCTCGGCGAGGCCCAGCTCCCACGGGGTGCCCGCGTGCTTGAGCGAGTTCAGCGGGCTCGCGCCCGTGCCGCCGTCGTGTCCGGAGACGAGCACGACGTCGCTGAGCGCCTTGGCGACGCCCGCCGCGACCGCGCCGATCCCGGACTGGCTGACCAGCTTGGTGTGGATGCGGGCGTTCGGGTTGGCGCGTTTCAGATCGAAGATCAGCTGCTTGAGATCCTCGATCGAATAGATGTCGTGGTGCGGCGGCGGCGAGATGAGCCCCACGCCGGGCGTCGCGTGGCGCGTACGCGCGATCCACGGGTACACCTTCTGCGGCGGCAGCTGACCGCCCTCGCCGGGCTTGGCACCCTGGGCGAGCTTGATCTGGATGTCGTCGGCCTCGGTGAGGTACTGGCTGGTCACGCCGAACCTGCCGGACGCGACCTGCTTGATCGCGCTGCGGCGTTCGGGGTCGACGAGGCGCTCCGGATCCTCACCGCCCTCGCCCGTGTTCGACTTCGCGCCGAGGCGGTTCATCGCGATGGCGAGCGTCTCGTGCGCCTCCTGCGAGATCGAGCCGTAGCTCATCGCACCGGTCGAGAACCGCTTCACGATCGAGGACACCGGCTCGACCTCGTCGATCGGGACCGGGGGCCGCTCCCCCGTGCGCAGCTCGAACAGCCCGCGCAGGGTCTTCAGCTCCTTGGCCTGGTCGTCCACGAGCTGCGTGTACTCGCGGAAGACGTCGTACCGGCGGGTGCGCGTCGAGTGCTGCAGACGGAACACGGTCTGCGGGTTGAACAGGTGCGGAGAGCCGTCGCGGCGCCACTGGTACTCGCCGCCCGTCCAGAGGCGCTCGTGCGCACGCGCGGCCGCGTCCTCCGGGTAGGCGAAGTCGTGACGCGCCTGGTTCTCGGCGAAGACGTCCTCGATGCCGATGCCGCCGAGCTTGGTCTCGGTGCCGGTGAAGTACGCGTCGACGAGCTCCTGACTGAGGCCGACGGCCTCGAACACCTGCGCGCCGGCGTAGGAGCCGACCGTCGAGATGCCCATCTTCGACATGATCTTCAGCACGCCCTTGCCGAGCGCGTAGATGAGGTTGCGGACCGCCTTCTCCGGGGTGATCCCGGTGATGTATCCGGTGCGCACGAGGTGCTCGACCGTCTCCATCGCGAGGTAGGGGTTCACGGCGGACGCACCGTAGCCGATGAGCGTCGCGACGTGGTGCACCTCGCGGACGTCACCCGCCTCGACGATGAGTCCCACCTTCATCCGATCCTCACGGCGGATGAGGTGGTGGTGCACCGCCGAGAGCATCAGCAGCGAAGGGATCGGCACGAGGTCCTTGTTGGAGTCGCGGTCGCTGAGGATGATCAGCTCCGCGCCGCCCTCGATCGCCGCGTCGACCTCGGCGCACATCTCGTCGAGGCGCTGCGCGAGCGCGTGCGGGCCCTTGTCGAAGTGGTACAGGCCCTTGATCGTGGCGCTGGAGCGCTCGGGGCGCGCCCGGTCGATGTGACGGAGTTTGGCGAGCTCGTCGTTGTCGATGACGGGGAAGTCCAGCACGATCGTGCGGGCGTGATCGGGTCCCCAGGCGAGCAGGTTGCGCTCGGGGCCGAGGCCCAGCGAGAGGTTCGTGACGACCTCTTCGCGGATCGCGTCGAGCGGCGGGTTGGTGACCTGCGCGAACTGCTGCACGAAGTAGTCGAAGAGCAGCCGCGGGCGCTCCGAGAGCACGGCGATCGGCGCATCGCTGCCCATGGCGCCCAGGGGCTCGGCCCCCGTCTGCCCCATCGGGGTGAGCAGGATCCGCACCTCCTCCTCGGTGTAGCCGAAGGTGCGCTGTCGGCGCGTGATCGAGGCGACCGGGTGCACGATGTGCTCGCGCTCCGGGAGGTCGGCGAGGCGCACGCGCCCCTCGTCGAGCCACTCCTGCCACGGGTGCAGGGTCGCGAGGTCGCGCTTGACCTCCTCGTCCTCGACGATGCGGCGCTGCGCGGTGTCGACGACGAACATCGTTCCGGGCTGCAGGCGCCCGCGGCGCTTGATGCGCTCGGGCTCGAACTCGAGGACGCCGGTCTCGCTGCCGATCACGACGAGGCCGTCGGTCGTCTCGGTCCACCGGCCAGGGCGCAGGCCGTTGCGGTCGAGCGTGGCACCCACGACGGTGCCGTCGGTGAAGATGAGGGCGGCGGGGCCGTCCCACGGCTCCATCTGGTTCGCGTGGTACTCGTAGAAGGAGCGCAGATCAGGATCCAGATCCGTCTGCCGCTCCCAGGCGGCGGGCACCATCATCATGACGGCGTGCGGGATGCTGCGGCCGGTCAGCGTGAGCAGCTCGAGCACCTCGTCGAACGAGGCCGAGTCGCTCGCGCCGTCGGTGCAGATCGGCAGCAGCGGGCGGATGTCCCCGAGCAGCTCGGACTCGAGCTGCGACTGGCGCGCGCGCATCCAGTTGCGGTTGCCGCCGACCGTGTTGATCTCGCCGTTGTGGGCGAGCATGCGCAGCGGCTGCGCGAGCGGCCACGACGGGAACGTGTTGGTGGAGTACCGGGAGTGCACGACCGCGAGTTCGGAGGCGAAGCGCTCGTCCTGGAGGTCGGGGTAGAACGGCTCCAGCTGCAGAGTCGTGACCATGCCCTTGTAGCCGAGCGTGCGCGCCGAGAGCGAGACGAAGTAGGCGCCGAGCTCATGGCCGGCGCGCTTGCGCAGGCGGTAGGCGACGCGGTCCAGCGCAATGCCGGAGAGGGCGTCGGCGCCGCTCGAGGCGGGGCGCGAGACGAACAGCTGCTCGAACGCCGGGCGGGCCTCGTCTGCCAGCTTGCCGAGATGCTGGTTCGCGGTCGGGACCTCGCGCCAGCCGAGGACGGTGAGTCCCTCCGCACGGGCGATCTTCTCGATCCCGGCCTTCTGCTCGCGGCGCGTGCGCGAGTCGAGCGGGAGGAAGGCCAGCCCCGCGGCGTACTCGCCGACCGGGGGAAGCTCGAAGGAGGTGACGGCCCGCAGGAACGCGTCCGGCATCTGGGTCAGGATCCCGGCTCCGTCGCCGGTTCCCGCGTCGGACCCGATGGCGCCGCGGTGCTCCAGGTTGCGCAGCGCCTCCAGGGCGAGCGCGATGATGTCGTGGCCTGGCTCCCCGCGGAGCGTCGCGACCATGGCCAGGCCGCAGGCGTCCTTCTCGAACGCGGGGTTGTACATCCCCTGCTTCGGGGGGTAGGCGCCCGAGGCGCCGTAGGGAGGCTGGAAGTACACCAGTCACCGTCCTCAGATTTCTGATGAACCCGGGGACATCATCGGCCCGCTCGTTCAGTGCGTGATTCCCGGTGGACGTGCGTCCACCGCAGCGAGGCTCCTGTCGGTGCCGTTCTCAGGGGCGGGAGACGGCGCTCGTGGCGTCCGCCTCCGCGCGATTCTCGTCAGACTGAGGCTCGCTCAGATCGACGAAATCATCGGGGTTTTGCGATTCTACCCCAGCGCTGCTCGGCTCCCGACCCGGCTGGTACGGCGAGGGCTCGTATCCGGGGTGGCGGCGGGCCTGGACGAAGAGGATCACGATGCCGAGCACGACGCCGAACAACGCCGCCCAGACGTTCGTGCGCAGGCCGAAGTAGATCTCGCTGGGATCGATGCGGATCGACTCCCAGACCATGCGTCCCGCGCCGTACCAGATCAGGTAGACGGCGAACAGCTTGCCCCACTGCAGGCGCAGCTTGTGGCCGAGCCAGAGCAGGAACAGGCAGCCCAGCGTGTTCCAGATCACTTCGTACAGGAAGGTGGGATGGAAAAGCGTCCCGGGGGCCAGTCCGGCCGGGAAGGCGGGGTTGGTCGACTCGATCTCGAGACCCCAGGGGAGGTCGGTGGGGAGGCCGAAGAGCTCGTGGTTGAACCAGTTGCCGAAGCGGCCGAAGGCCTGCGCGAGGATGAGGCCCGGCGCGAGGGCGTCCGCGAACGCGGAGAAGCGCACCCCGGTCCACTTGCAGCCGAGCCAGGCGCCGATCGCACCGCCGATGAGGGCGCCGAAGATCGCGATGCCGCCCTCCCAGATCGCCCAGACCGAGCCGGGCTCGAAGGGGTTCCAGGTGTTCTTGCCGGGTCCGAAGTAGAACCCGGGGTGCGTCAGCACGTGGAAGATCCGCGCTCCGATGATCGCCAGGGGCACGGCGATGATGCAGATGTCCACGACGACCCAGCGCTCCGCTCCGCGCTTGGTGAGGCGGTGGTTGGTGAGCAGCGTGGCCGCGATGATGCCGGCGATGATGCACAGCGCGTAGAAGTGGATCTGCAGCGTCCACCCGAAGATGTTCAGCGTGAAGTAGCTGACCGGCGGGCTCGGGATGCTGGCGTGCACGCCGATGAGGGCGTTCTGGAGCGCGAAGGGCATGATCACGAGTCTACGTCGTCAGGGCGCCGTCACCGTGCGCGCACGGTGCCCGTGGCGAGTTCCCGGGTGACCTCGGCGAGCCGTTCCACTCCCCCGTCCCTGAGCGCGCGCACGAGGGCCGTGCCCACGATCGCGCCATCGGCGTACTCCAGCACGCCCGCGATCTGATCGGCCGTGGAGATGCCGATGCCGACGCAGGCGCGCCCTGCGCCGTGCTCGCGGAGCCGCCCGACGAGCGTGCGCGCGGCCTTGTCCAGCTCCGCGCGCTCACCGGTGATGCCCATGGTCGAGACCGTGTAGACGAAACCGGTCGAACTCGAGGCGACGAGGTCGAGCCGCGCGTCGGTCGAGGTCGGAGCGGCGAGGAAGACGCGGTCCAGCCCGGTGCGCTCGCTCGCGGCGATCCACTCGGGCGCCGCCTCGGGCGTGATGTCCGGGGTGATGAGCCCCGCCCCGCCCGCGGCGAGCAGGTCGTCGGCGTAGCGGTCCACGCCGTACTGCAGCACGGGGTTCCAGTACGTCATGACGACGACCGGGGCATCCACGGCGTCCGTGATGGCCCTGACCGCGGTGAACAGATCGCGCATCCGGAATCCGTTCGCGAGCGCGGCCTGCGTCGCCTCCTGGATGATCGCGCCGTCCATGACGGGATCGCTGTAGGGCGGGCCCAGCTCGATGATGTCGACGCCGTTGCGCGCGAGCGCGATCGCCGCATCGATGCTGGTCTGCAGATCCGGGTAGCCGACCGGCAGGTAGCCGATGAAGGCGCCGCGTCCTGCGTCGTGCGCGCGCTGGATGGCCTCTTCGACGCGGCTCATGCGCCGGCTCCGTTCTCCGCGGCGCCCTCGTCGTACAGTCCGAAGTACCGGGCCGCGGTGTCCATGTCCTTGTCCCCGCGCCCGGAGAGGCACACCGCGAGGATCGCGTCGGGGCCGAGCTCCTTGCCGATCCGGATGGCTCCGGCCAGGGCGTGCGCCGACTCGATCGCGGGGATGATGCCCTCGGTACGGCTGAGCAGGCGCAGGGCCTGCATGGCCTCGTCGTCGGTCGCCGGGATGTACTCGGCGCGGCCGATCGCCGCGAGCCAGGAGTGCTCGGGACCCACTCCCGGGTAGTCGAGCCCGGCCGAGATCGAGTGCGACTCGATCGTCTGCCCGTCCTCGTCCTGCAGCACGTAGGTGCGGGCGCCGTGCAGCACGCCGGGACGACCGCGCTCGATCGACGCCGCGTGCTTGGGCGTGTCGACGCCGTCGCCGGCCGCCTCCACGCCGTACAGGCGCACGGCCTCATCGTCGAGGAAGGCGTCGAACATGCCGATCGCGTTGGATCCCCCGCCGACGCACGCGAGCACCGCGTCCGGCAGGCGCCCGGCCTCGTCGAGGAGCTGCTGGCGCGCCTCCTCGCTGATGATCTTCTGGAAGTCGCGCACCATCGCGGGGAACGGGTGCGGACCCGCCGCAGTGCCGAAGATGTAGTTGGTGGTCTCGACGGAGGCGACCCAGTCGCGGTACGCGTCGTTGATCGCGTCCTTGAGGGTGCGCGAACCCGTGGTCACGGGCACGACCTCCGCGCCGAGCAGGCGCATGCGCGCGACGTTGAGCGCCTGGCGCTCGGTGTCGACCTCGCCCATGTAGATCGTGCACTCCAGGCCGAACAGCGCCGCCGCGGTCGCCGTGGCGACGCCGTGCTGGCCGGCACCGGTCTCGGCGATCACCCGCGTCTTGCCCAGCCGCTGGGTGAGCAGCGCCTGTCCGAGCACGTTGTTGATCTTGTGCGAGCCGGTGTGGTTGAGGTCCTCGCGCTTGAGGAAGATCCTCGCGCCGCCGGCGTGCTCGGCGAAGCGCGGCACCTCGGTGATCGGCGAGGGACGACCGGCGTAGGAGTGCAGCAGCGTCGCGAGCTCGGACTGGAACGCCGGGTCGGCGATCGCCTCGTGGTACGCGTCGGTGAGCTCATCGATCGCGGCGATGAGCGATTCGGGCATGAAACGTCCGCCGAAATCGCCGAAGAACGGCCCCGGCTGATCGCGCAGACTCACTTCGTCTCCCTCCGATCGCTCAGTGCATCGCTTGATCCTGCCTCCAGGAAGGAATGCAGGGTGGCGACGGGGTCGCCGGTGACCAGAGCCTCGCCGATGAGCACGGCGTCGGCGCCGGCGCCGCGGTAGTGCGCGATGTCGGCAGGCGTGAGCACCGCGGACTCGGCGATCTTCACGGAGGTCGACGGAATGCGCTCGACCAGTCGACCGAACAGGTCGCGGTCCAGCTCGAGCGTCCTCAGGTCGCGGGCGTTCACACCGATGAGGTGCGCGCCCAGGTCGATGGCGACCTCGAGCTCCTCCGCGGAGTGCGTCTCGACGAGCGGGGTCATGCCCAGCTCGAGGATGAGGGCATACAGCCGCTCCAGGTTCGCGCGGTCCAGGCCGGCCACGATGAGCAGCGCGAGGGAGGCGCCCGCCGCACGAGCCTCGAACACCTGATACGGCGTGGCGATGAAGTCCTTGCGCAGGACCGGGATCTGCACGGCCGCGGTCACGGCCTCGAGGTCGGCGAGGCTGCCGCCGAAGCGGCGCTCCTCCGTGAGCACGCTGATCGCGGAGGCGCCGCCCTGCTGGTACAGGGACGCCTGCAGGGCCGGATCCGGGATCTCGGCGAGGGCTCCGCGCGACGGGCTCGCCCGCTTCACCTCGGCGATGATCTTCACCCGGTCCGCGGGCGCGAGTGCGGCGCGCGCATCGAGTGCGGGTGCGCGATCGAGGGCGGCGCGCTCCACGATCGCGAGCGGACGCTCCCGCTCGCGACGGGCCGCGTCCTCGACTGCGCCGGCCGTGAGGTCGGCGAGCACCATTAGTGCGCCTTCGGCTGGTACTTCGGGCCCTTCGCGCCGTAACCGGCCTTGGAGAGCACCCAGCCCGCGATCGCGCCGATGACGATCAGCGCGACGCCCACCCACACCACCACAGGGATCTCCAGGAAGAACGCGGTCGTGCCGACGGCGAAGCCGAGCAGCATGATCACCACGGCGGTCCAAGCCGCAGGCGAGTGTCCGTGGCCGGGGTCTGCGATGGGGTTGCTCATGTTCTCCTCCGAGCGTCGGGTGTGGGTTCAAGTCTATCGGGATCGTGCCGCACGGCGAGGACGCCGAGCGGCACGAGGCGCTGCCTGGCCTGCTGTCAGCGCGTGGGATCCGTGCCGCGGCTGAGGTCGTCCCAGCTCTCCACCGCATCGACCGGTCCGTCGTGCGGCACGGGCGCGGTGCGGTACCGCCGCCCTCCGCTGCGCCACCGGCCGGCGGTGATCAGCGCGAGTCCGCCGCCGAGGACGAGCAGGATCCACCCCACGAGCGCCGCCCACGGCCAGGCCGTGACCGCGATGCCGTCGATGATCGCGGACAGCGCGGTGTCTCCGGCGAGCCCCGTGGCCTTGGTCAGGGCCGGGCTCACGGCGTCGAGGGGATGCTGCAGCAGGATGCGCGCCGTCAGCACGAGCATGAGGGCGCCGACGACGACCGCGATCGCCGCGAACACGCGCCGCATCACGGGACCGACCAGTGCGATGGCCGCGCAGAGCGCGAGCGCCGTGAGGCTCAGCGGGGCGAGCACGGGCAGTGCCGCGTTGCCGGCGACCTCCAGCGGCTCTCCCCCGTCAGCGCGCCCGACCGTGAGCCAGGTCTGCGTCGAGGAGAGGATGCCGATGCCGCCGGCGAGCAGGATCAGCAGGAGGCTCGTGGACTTCGCGCGCCGCGTGAGCATCACTCGGTCGCCTGCCCGGCGTCGTCCGCCGCGCGGCCCTGCACGGCGTCCACGACCGGATCCAGATCCCTGCCGTCGAAGCAGGTCCGGGTGCCGGTGTGGCAGGCCACGCCCACCTGGTCCACGAGCAGGAGCACGGTGTCGCCGTCGCAGTCGAGCCGGGCGCCGCGCACGTGCTGCACGTGGCCGGACGTGTCGCCCTTGCGCCAGTACTGCCGGCGGGAGCGGGACCAGTAGGTGGCGCGGCCGGTCGTGAGCGTGCGGCGCAACGCCTCCTCGTCGGCCCAGGCCATCATGAGCACCTCGAGGGTGTCCCACTGCTGCACGACGACGGGGACCAGCCCCTGGTCGTTCCAGGTGACGAGGCGCAGCTCGGCCTCGATGCGGTCGTCTGTCATCGCACTGTCACTCCCGCGGCACTCAAGGCCGCCTTGACGTCGCCGACCGTGAGCTGGCCGGAGTGGAAGACGCTCGCGGCGAGCACGGCGTCCGCCCCTGCGGCGATGGCCGGAGCGAAGTCCTCCGCCTTCCCCGCGCCGCCCGAGGCGATCACCGGCACGCTGGAGACCTCGCGCATGAGGCGCACCAGCTCCAGGTCGAATCCGTCCTTGGTGCCGTCGGCGTCGATCGAGTTGACGAGCAGCTCGCCCGCGCCGCGCTCGATCGCCTCGCGGGCCCAGTCCAGCGCGTCCAGGTCGGTCTCGGTGCGGCCGCCATGGGTGGTCACCGCGAATCCGGAGGCCGTGCGCGCACTGCGCTTGATGTCGAGCGAGAGCACGAGCACCTGCGCCCCGAAGCGGTCGGCGATCTCGCCGATGAGTTCGGGCCGCGCGATCGCCGCGGAGTTGACGCCGACCTTGTCCGCGCCGACTCCCTGCAGCCGGGCGACGTCGTCGACCGAGCGCACCCCGCCGCCGACCGTGAGCGGCACGAACACCTCCTCCGCGGTGCGGCGCACCACGTCATAGGTCGTCGCGCGCTCGTCCACGGTCGCCGTCACATCCAGGAAGGTGATCTCGTCGGCGCCCTGAGCGGCGTAATGCCGCGCAAGCTCGACCGGATCCCCCATGTCGCGCAGGTTCTCGAAGTTCACGCCCTTGACGACCCGGCCGGCGGCCACGTCGAGACAGGGGATGACACGTGCGGTGAGCGACATCAGAGCCTCGCGGCGTGGATCGCGGTCACGAGGATCGCCCGTGCGCCCAGCGCATAGAGCTGATCCATGACCTGGTTCATGCCTCGGCGCGGGATCATCACCCGCACGGCGACCCAGGCCGGATCCCGCAGCGGGGACACGGTGGGCGACTCGCGCCCGGGAGCGATCGCGGCCGCCTGCTCGACCAGATCGGCGGGCAGGTCGTAGTCCAGGAGCACGAAGCGGTGGGCGACCATCACCCCGCGAAGGCGCCGCAGCAGCTTCTCGGTGCCCTCGGCATCGCCCGGACGGCTGATCAGTACGGCCTCGGACTCGATGATCACCGGTCCGAAGATCTCCAGACCGGCCTGACGGAGGGTCGTCCCGGTCTCGACGACGTCGGCGATCGCGTCGGCGACGCCCAGGCGCACCGCGGACTCCACGGCGCCGTCGAGAGGAACCAGCTCCGCCTCGACCCCGTGCTCGCGCAGGTAGTCGTCGACGAGACCGGGGTAGGCCGAGGCGACCCGCACCCCGTTGAGGTCCTCGAGGGTCTTGAACCGGCCCGGAGGCGCGGCGAAGCGGAACGTCGAGCGTGCGAAGCCGAGCTGCTCGATCTCACGAGCGTCCGGGCGCCGCACATCGCGCAGCAGGTCACGGCCCGTGATCCCGACGTCCAGTGCGCCGGAGGCGACGTAGGTGGCGATGTCACGGGGACGGAGGAAGAAGAACTCGACGTCGTTGTCGGCGTCGATCACGTGCAGGGTCTTGGTGTCGCGGCGGCCGGCGTATCCGGCTTCGGCGAGCATCTCGGCGGCGGTCTCGGACAGCGATCCCTTGTTCGGGACGGCAATGCGCAGCATGGAAAGGTCTTTCGTTCGAAGCGATCCTGGTCGGGGCGCTTCACAGATGTCGGTAGACGTTCTCCAGGGTCAGTCCCTTGGCCAGCATGAGCACCTGCAGGTGGTACAGCAGCTGGGAGATCTCCTCGGCCGCGGCCTCGTCGCTCTCGTACTCGGCGGCCATCCACACCTCGGCCGCCTCCTCCACGATCTTCTTGCCGATCGTGTGCACGCCCGCGTCGAGCTCGCGCACCGTCCCGGATCCCTCCGGGCGCTCGGCCGCCTTGCGGCTCAGCTCGGCGAACAGTTCGTCGAAGGTCTTCACCCTCCCAGGCTACCGGCTCGCGCGAGCCCTCGGAGCCGCGTGACGGCGGCTTCGACGTCATGAGAGCCGTAGACGGCGGATCCGGCGACGAACGTGTCGGCTCCTGCGGCGGCGGCCTGGGCGATCGTCGCATCGGAGATGCCGCCGTCGACCTGCAGCCACACGTCGGATCCGCGCCGCTTCGCCTCATCCGCCAGGGCGCGCAGCTTCGGCATCGTCTCGGGCATGAACCCCTGGCCGCCGAAGCCCGGCTCGACGGTCATCACGAGGATCTGGTCGAACTCGCCGAGGATGTCGAACAGCGGCTCGGCCGCCGTGCCGGGCTTGATCGCGACGCCGGCCCTGGCGCCGATGCTGCGCAGCCTGCGTGCGAGGGCGACGGGATCCGCCGCCGCCTCGAGGTGGAAGGTGACGCTCGCCGCGCCCAGCTCCGCGTATCCGGGCGCCCAGCGGTCCGGATCCGTGATCATGAGGTGCACGTCGAGCGGGATCGGGCTCGTCGCCTGGATGCGCTCGACCATCTGCGGCCCGAACGTGAGGTTGGGGACGAAGTGGTTGTCCATCACGTCGACGTGCGCGAAGTCGGCCGTCGCGATGCGGGCGAGATCCGCCTGCATGTTCACGAAGTCGGCGGCGAGGATCGAGGGGTTGATCCGGGGGGCTGCGGGCAGTTCGGCACGGGAGGCGGGCATGCGCCCATTATCCCGGTGCCCCGGCCCGGCACGATCCGGCGCGCGCCGCAGCGGGTGTCAGCCGGCGCCTAGAGGGCGCGGATAACGTCGTCGCGGATCGGCGCCCCCATCGCGCGGATCGGCATCGCCGGGCACACGAGGAGACCGATGAGCAGCATGACGAGCGCCGAACGGCGGGAGGGACCGGTGCGGGTGCCCGACCCGACGATCGGGTTCTGGATCGCGAAGGCGGCGTCGACCGCTTTCGGCGAGGCCGCCTCCGACTTCTCGATCAGGGTCATGCCGCCGGTGGTCGCGGTGCTGCTCGGCTTCGTCCTGTTCGCCCTCGCCCTGGGCTGGCAGCTCTCCCGGCGCCGGTACGTGCCGGGCGTGTACTGGTTCACGGTCGCGATGGTCGGTGTGTTCGGGACCATGGCGGCCGACGTGGTGCACGTCGTGCTGGGCCTCCCCTACGCGGTCACGACCGTGGCCTACGCGGCCGTCCTGGCCGGCGTGTTCCTGCTGTGGTGGCGCACCGAGCGCACGCTCTCGGTCCACGAGGTGCGCACCACGCGACGGGAGCTCTTCTACTGGGCCGCGGTCGTCGCCACCTTCGCCCTCGGCACCGCCGCCGGCGACCTCGCCGCCGTGGGACTGCACCTCGGGTACGTGCCGTCGATCCTGCTCTTCGCCGTGCTGATCCTGGTGCCGGCGATCGGCTACCGGTTCCTGCACTGGAACGGGATCCTCGCGTTCTGGGTCGCGTACGTGCTGACCAGACCTCTCGGAGCGTCGGTCGCGGACTGGCTCGGCAAGCCCGTCGCCGAAGGCGGGATCGGCGTCGGTTCCGGCTGGGTCGCGCTCGCGTTCGTCGTGGCGATGGTCGCGGTCGTGGCCGTCACGGTGAGCCTGGTGCGCTCGCGTCGGGCCACGGCCGCGATCGCCGAATAGCGCCTGCCGCTACGGCCGCTTCCGGAGCAGCGACAGGAACATCGCGTCGGTGCCGTGCCGGTGCGGCCAGAGCTGGACGTGTCCGGATCCGCCGGCCGGCTCCGGCAGGTCGATCGGATGCTGCGAGACGTCGCGGACGACCTCGCGGGCGTCGAGCTCGTCCACATCGTCCTGGTCGCGCAGGACGGTCTGCACGACCGCCGCGGTCTCGGCGAGGTGCGGCGAGCAGGTGACGTACGCGAGGACCCCACCGGGCTTGAGCGCGCCGAGCGCTGCCGTCAGCAGCTCCTCCTGCAGGGCGGCGAGCTCGGGGACGTCGGCCGCGGTCTTCCGCCACCGCGCCTCCGGCCGGCGCCGGAGCGCGCCGAGCCCGGTGCACGGCGCATCGATCAGGATCCGGTCGTAGGCCGCGGGCCGGTCGACGGCGAGCAGGCGGCCGTCCTCCTCCGCGACCTCGACGTGCAGCGGCACGGAGGCGACGGCCTTTCGGACGAGGCCGGCGCGGGCGGGCACGACCTCGTTCGCGTCGAGCACCGCGCCGCCGCGCAGGGCCTCCGCGGCGAGCAGGGCCGTCTTGCCGCCGGGACCCGCGCAGAGATCGAGCCAGCGCTCCCCCTCCACGACCGGCTGCGCACCGACGAGCGCGAGGGCGACGAGCTGCGAGCCCTCGTCCTGCACGCGCACGCGCCCCTTGCTCGCGGCGACGACGGCCCCGGGGTCTCCCCCCTCGGATCCGAACGCCGTCGGCGCGTAGGGCCGCCGGGGTTCCTGCGGTTCCGCGAGCCCCGGCAGGGCGACGAGCGTCACTTCGGGCGCGGCGTTGTCGGCGGCGAGGAGCTCCTCCAGCTCCTCCTCCCTGCCCTCTGCCGCGAGGGCGCGACGCAGGGCGCGGATGATCCACACCGGGTGCGCGAAACGGAGTCCGAGGCGCTCGTCATCCGAGCGCGCCGCCGCGGTGACCGCGTCGAGCCACTCCTCCTGCGTGCGCGCGGCGATCCTGCGGAGCACCGCGTTCGCGAACCCGGAGGCCCCGCGACCCGCCTCGCGGGCGACGAGGTTGACCGACTCGTTGACGGCGGCGTGCGTCGCCACGCGGGTGGCGAGGATCTGGTGCGCGCCGAGGCGGAGCGCATCGAGCACCGGCGGGTCGATCTCCGCGATGTCCCGCCCGGCCGCCTGCGCGATGATCGCGTCGTAGGTGCCGAGGCGGCGCAGCGTGCCGTAGGCGAGTTCGGTGGCGAGGGCGGCATCCGCACCGGAGAGCCCCGCCTCCCTGATCGCGCCGGGCAGCAGCAGGTTCGCGTAGGCGTCGGAGGTGCTGACGGCCCGGATCACGTCGAAGGCGACACGACGCGCGGGCTGCACCTCGCGGGTGCGTGAATCCCGTGACGGGCCGCGATGAGTCGTCCCGCCGGTGCCCCGCTCACGCGGTCCGCCTTGTCCGTCCGTGCGCCGCTGCGGACCGCGACGGTCGTCGCGGTTCTGGCGTCCCTGTGCGCTCATCGTGCGTCGTTCCCCTCGTTCGCCGGCGCCGCGACGTCGAGTCGCACGGTCGCGCCGTCGGCGACGCGCAGACCGCGGAACCAGTCGGCGGCCGCCATGACGGCCTTGCCGGCCGGCTGCACGCGCACGAGGAGCAGCGGCACGGTGCCGGTGCCCACGAGCACGCCGCCCTTGATCCCGCGCAGCGCACCCGGCGGGAGCGGATCCGCATCCTGCGCCCGCGCGAGCTCGCGCACCTTGAGCGGCACGCCGTCGAGCGCGGTGTGTGCGCCCGGCTCGCTCGTGACTCCGCGGTAGCGGGCGAACACGGCGTCCGCGGATTCCGTCCAGTCCAGCCGGCCGTCGTCGAGGCCGAGCTTCGCGGCGTGGGTGGCGTCGCCCTGCTGCGGCACCGGGCGGGCGGAGCCGTCCGCGATCGCGGCGACCGCCTCGGCCGTCAGCTGCGCGCCGTCGACCGCGAGAGACGCGAGCGCGTCATCGGCGGTGGCGTCGTCTGCGACCGGATACACGCGCATCGCGTGCACGTCTCCCGCGTCGAGTGCGGGGACGAGCTGGAACACGGTGGCGCCCAGCTCGACGTCGCCTGCGATGAGCGCACGTTGAACCGGGGCGGCTCCGCGCCAGGCGGGCAGCAGCGAGAAGTGCAGGTTGATCCAGCCGTGCGCGGGAGCACTCAGCAACGGCTCGCGTACGAGCCCACCGTAGGCGACGATGACGCCGAGCTCCGGGCGCAGTGCGCTGATCCGTCCGGTCGCCTCGTCGTCCAGGCGCGCGGCCTTGATCACCGGGATGCCGAGAGCCTCCGCCTCCTGGGCGACCGGTGACGGCGTGAGGATCCGCTTGCGGCCGAGCGGGGCCTCGGGACGTGTCACGACGGCGACGATCTCGTGCTCGCCGGCGAGGCGACGGAGGGTGGGCACGGCGGCCGCCGGGGTTCCGGCGAAGACGAGGCGCATGAGGGTCCTTCGAAGGTGCTGCGGGATGTTCGGGACGAACAGGGTGTTCGGGATGGTTCAGAGGTCGGGTTCTGTGACGTCGAGCCTCACCGAGAGCGTAGTCCGCGGAGTCTTTCCCCGCGCCCGACGGCGCCCCATCGCCTCGGCGACCACGGCGGCGCGGAGCGTGCCGGCGACGCGCGCGCCCTCCGCGGAGGGGAAGCGCACGAGCGCGCGTTCCCGGCCATCCTCGTCGCCCTCGATCGGAACGGGCCCGAGCACGGCGTCGGGAGGCAGCTGCAGTGCGGCGATGTCGTCCAGGGCGCGGCGGACGCCCGCGCCCGTGCCCTCGAGCTGTGCGACGCGCACGGACGGCGGCATGCGCAGCGGCGCGCGCTCGGCGAGCTCCGCGCGGGCATATGACGCCTGGGACCAGGTGGCGAGGGCGCGCGCGACGGCGCCGTCGACGCCGACGAGATGGATCGGCGCACCGGGGGCGGCGAGTGCTGCGGCGTTCGACCACCAGCGCAGGCAGGACTCGCCGATCCGCAGCTCGGGCGCCTGCAGCATGCGGGATCCGTCCAGCAGCACGATCGCACGATATCCGCCCTCGGCCAGCGGCTCGGCGCCCCGTGTGGCGACGACGAGCGCGGGCTTGGCGTCGACGCGCTCGACCGGATGGTTGCCGTCCGCGACGATCACCCTGATGCCGGGGAACGCACGGCCCAGCTCCTCCGCCGTCCGCTCGCTGCCGGAGGCGGCCAGGCGCACGGTCTCGCCTCCGCAGGAGCCGCACGCCCACAGCCGCGCGCCGCGGCCGCACCAGGCGCACACGGGCGTCGCGCCGCGGTGCGCGGCGCCGAGCGGTCCCCCGCAGGAGGTGCAGCGCGCGGGGGCGCGACACGATGCGCAGACCAAGGTCGGCGAGAAGCCGGGTCTGGCGACCTGCAGCAGCACGGGACCGGTCGCGGCGGCCTCGCGCGCCGTCAGGAAGGCCCGGGACGGCAGGCGCTGACCGCGGCGGTCCAGATCCTCCGTGGTGTCCAGCACGACGCGCGGCAGCAGCCGGCGCGCGGCCGTGATCGCGTGGATCCAGCCGGTCTCGACCAGGCGCTCGACATCCGTCGTGCGCGTGTGACCGGCGAACAGCAGCGCCGAGCCCTCCTGCTCCTGCCGCAGCAGGGCGACATCGCGCGCATGCACGCCGGGGGCGAGCGGCTCGGCGAGCAGACTGTCCCCGTCATCCCAGATCGCCACCAGCCCTGCCTGGACGGGCGCGTATGCGGCCGAGCGGTTGCCGACAACGATGCAGGGTGCATCCTCGAGGGTGCGGAGATAGGCGCGATACCGGTCCGGGTTGGTCTGGCGGGAGTCCAGGCGTGCGATGGGGGCGTCCGGCGCGAACACCTCGAGCGCAGCGAGGAGCAGATCCAGGTCGCGGTAGTCCGGCACGACCAGGATCGCCGAAGCGCCGCCGGCGAGCGTGCGCGCGGCCGAGGCGGCCAGCAGCCGGGTCCACTCCGGCAGTCCGTCCGGAGCCAGCCGCGGAATCGCCTCCACCGCGGCCCGGGCGGAATCCGCGAGCGCCTCCGCGAGACCCTCATACTGGGCGATGGTCTCGGTGACGGCGGGGAGCACGGGGGCGATCGATGTCGGCGCATCGTCTGCCGGCGCCTGCGCCGCATCCTCGGTCGGCGGCGTCGCATCGTCCGCACCCGCGGGCGCATTCTCGTCGGCGGACGCGTCCGACCGGCCTCCGCCCGACGCGAGCCAGGCCTTCTCCACGCGGACCTGACGCTTGGGAACGACCAATCGCAGCACGTCCGAGGCGCTGCCCGCGGCGCGATCCGCCACGCGCCGGGCAAGCGTGCAGAGCCGCTCCGGCAGCACCTGCGCGCGCGACACCACGGTGTCGATCTCAGCGAGGGTCCTCGCGTCGTCGTCCTCGGTGTCGAGTTCGACCACGTACGCGTCGATGAGTCGTCCGGCCGAGCGCAGCGGAACCCGCACGCGCACCCCCGGCATCGCATCGTCGATCAGCTCCGCCGGGATGGCGTAGTCGAACAGCCGGTCCAGCTGCGGGACCGGAGAGTCCAGCAGCACGCGGGCGATCGGCCGTGGCACGAGCGGAGCTTGCGGGTGAGCGGGGTGGATCAGAGGCCGGCGGCGCGGCGCAGGTCGTCGGCGCGCGTCGTCTGCTCCCAGGTGAACGTCGGCAGCTCGCGGCCGAAGTGCCCGTAGGCCGCCGTGGCGGCGTAGATCGGGCGCAGCAGATCGAGTTCCTCGATGATCGCCTGCGGGCGCAGGTCGAAGACCGAGCGGATCGCGCGGGTGATCGTCTCGTCGTCGACCTTGCCGGTGCCGAACGTCTCCACGTACAGTCCCACGGGCTGGGCGACGCCGATCGCGTAGGCGACCTGCACCTCGAGCCGGTCGGCGAGTCCCGCGGCGACCGCGTTCTTGGCAACCCAGCGCATCGCGTAGGCGCCGGAGCGGTCGACCTTGGACGGGTCCTTCCCGCTGAAGGCGCCGCCGCCGTGCCGTGCCGCCCCGCCGTAGGTGTCGATGATGATCTTGCGCCCGGTCAGGCCGGCGTCACCCTTCGGACCGCCGGTGACGAAGGGCCCTGCCGGGTTGATGTAGTGCGTGACGCCGTCGAGGTCGAGCCCCGTCGTGGCGAGCACCGGATCGATCACATGCTCGCGGACGAGCGCCTTGAGCTCCCCCTGCGAGATCTCCGGGTTGTGCTGGGTGGACAGCACCACGGCGTCGACCGTCTTCGGGGTGAAACCGTCGTAGCCCAGGGTCACCTGGGTCTTGCCGTCGGGGCGCAGGAACGGCAGCGTGCCGTCGCGGCGCACCTCGGTCAGGCGCTCCGCGAGGCGGTGCGCCGTCCACGCCGCCATCGGCATGAGCTGCGGCGTCTCGGTCGTGGCGAAGCCGAACATGATGCCCTGATCGCCTGCGCCCAGCAGATCCCGGGGATCCGAGGAGCCTCCCTCGCGGTGCTCGCGCGCCTGGTCGACGCCGCTGGCGATGTCGGCCGACTGCTCCCCCACCGACACGCTCACTCCGCAGGAGGAGCCGTCGAAACCGGTGTCGCTCGAGGTGTAGCCGATCCCGTTGACGACGTCGCGGACGATCGTCGGGATGTCGACGTAGCCGGAGGTGCGGATCTCCCCCGCGACGTGCACGAGGCCCGTGGTCACGAGCGTCTCCACCGCGACGCGCGCCCCGGTGTCCACCGTGAGCAGGCCGTCCAGGATCGAGTCGGAGATCTGGTCGCAGATCTTGTCGGGGTGCCCCTCGGTGACGGACTCGGAGGTGAACAGACGCAGCGCGCTCATCGGTGCTCCTTGGTGTGGAGGGCGGTCGGATGGGGCGGGATGCGCCCCTGGCGGCGGGCCGGTGCGCCCGAGCCCAGTATGGACGGAGCCGCCGACATCCACGGACGGGATGACGGCGGCTCCGAGGGTCGGCTCACTCCGCGTGGCGGATGCGGAGCTTGTCCTCGTTGATCTCGTGCAGCGCGATGGTCAGCGGCTTGTCCTCGACCGAGGAGTCGACCAGCGGACCCACGTTGTCGAACAGGTTGCCCTCGTGCAGGTCGGAGTAGTAGTCGTTGATCTGGCGCGCGCGCTTGGACGCGTAGATGACGAGCTCGTACTTGGACTCGACGCGGTCGAGCAGGTTGTCGATGGGCGGGTCGATGATGCCGTTGTTGTGTCCGGCCATGGTGGACCTCCTGTTGGTGGGATGTTCGGCGACGCGTGTCGCGAAGAATTCGGGCGTGCGCCCCGGCCCTCGGACCGGCCCAGGACCGGTGAGAGCGGTCAGCGCGCAGACGCCGAGGACAATTCTACGACCTCTCGAGCGGCGGTGGCGACGTCCTCGTTCACGACCCTGTGATCGAACTCGGACTGAGAGGCCAGTTCGACCTTGGCGGTGCGCAGGCGCCTGGCCCGCTCCTCCGCGTCCTCGGTGCCGCGGCCGACCAGCCGCTGCACGAGCTCGTCCCAGGACGGAGGCAGCAGGAACACGAGGTTCGCGGAGGGATCCGCGGCCCGCACCTGCCTGGCGCCCTGCAGGTCGATCTCCAGCAGCACGGTCTTGCCCTCGGCCAGTGCCGCATCGATGGGACCCCGCGGGGTGCCGTAGCGGAATCGGTTGTGCACGGTCGCGTGCTCGAGCAGCTCGCCCGCCGCGATCATGCGGTCGAACTCGGCGTCGTCGACGAAGAAGTAGTGCACGCCGTCCTGCTCCCCCGGACGCGGTGCGCGCGTGGTCGCGGAGACGGAGAGGTGGATCTCGGGGTGATTTTCGCGGATGTGCGCGGCGACCGTGCCCTTGCCGACCGCGGTCGGCCCCGCCAGCACGAGCAGGCGGCTGCGGCCCTCGCGGGGGGCGGGCTGCGGGAACCGGGAGTCGACCCACTGGCGCAGCGCCAGCTGCTGGCGGGATCCGAGGCCTCCGAGCCTCTTGACCGGCGAGATCTGCAGCTCGGCGAGGATGCGATCGCGCTTGCCTGCGCCGATCGCCGGGAGGGCGGTGAGGAAGTCCGGCACGCGCAGCGTTCCCGCCGTCGACAGCGGATCGGCCGCGGCCGCGGCCAGCACCTCCTGCGGGGCGATCACCCGCATGGTCAGATCGCGCTTCAGCGACGCCCGCGCGCGGCGGCGCTCGACCGCTCGGCGAGCGGCGGCGACGCGATCGACCTCGGGGACTGCGCGCCCTGCCGGTTCAACCACCCATGACCTCCTGGTAGCGCGCGGCGCGCTCTTCGATCGTCGCTGCGATCCGGTCCGGACCAGCGGACAGGATGCTCCGGCTTTCGGAAGCCAGGACGTTACCTGCCAGCGTACCGAATCTCGCACGCAGATCCGCGGGTGTCGCCCCCTGCGCGCCGAATCCGGGTGCGAGCAGCGGCACCGTGCGCAGCGTGTCGTCGTCCAGGGCGAACCCGCTCCGATCGATGGTCGCGCCGATCACCAGGCCGACGGATCCGAGCCCGCCCTCCGGAGCGTCGTAGGCGGTCACGTCCCGGGTGATGCGCAGCGCCACGGTCTCCCCCGGCGCCGTGGCGAGCGACGGGGGAACGAGCGCCTGCTGCACGGGAGCACCCTCGGGGTTGCTCGTCGCGGCGAGCACGAAGACGCCCTTCCCCGCGGGAAGGGCACGCGTGATCGCCTCGGCGAGCGATCCGCCGCCGAGATAGGGGCTGATCGTGAGCGTATCGGCCTCGAGCGGCGCACCCGGCTCGAGCCACGCCTGCGCGTAGCCGGCCATGGTGGTGCCGATGTCGCCGCGCTTCGCGTCGGCGACGACGAGGAGCCCCGCCGCGCGCGCCGCCGACATCACGTCCTCGAGCGCCGCGAAGCCGCGGGATCCGAAACGCTCGAAGAACGACACCTGCGGCTTGACCACGCCCACGCGCCCCGCGGCGGCCTCGACCGTGGTGAGCCCGAAGGAGCGGACGCCCTCGGCCGTCTGAGGCAGGCCCCAGGCGTCCAGCAGCGCCTCGTGCGGGTCGATGCCCACGCACAGCGGGCCGTGCGCGTCGAGCGCGCGGCGCAGCCGTGCTCCGAAGGACGTCACGCGCGTGCCAGCCGGTCCTGGGCGTACTCCTGGAGGCTGCGCACCTCGAAGCCCTTGTCCGCTGCGTCCATTCCGCTCACCGCGGCGCCGAGCGTCGCGATCGTGGTGAACAGCGCCTTGTCCGCGGCGACCGCCGCCGCGCGGATCTCGTAGCCGTCGGCGCGCGCGGCGCCGCCGGACGGCGTGTTCACGATGATGTCGATCGCGCCCTGGTCGATCAGGTCGACGATGTTCGTCTCGCCGTTGGCCTGGGTCTCGCTGTACTTCTCCACGACGGTCACCGGGATGCCGTTGCGGGAGAGGATCTCCGCGGTGCCGGTCGTCGCCACGATCGTGAAGCCGAGCTGGTGCAGCCGGTGCGCCGGCAGGATGACGGCGCGCTTGTCGGCGTCGGCGACCGAGATGAACACGGTGCCGGAGGTCGGCGTTCCGCCGTAGGCCGCGGCCTGGCTCTTCGCGAACGCGGTCGGGAAGTCGCGGTCGATGCCCATGACCTCACCGGTCGAGCGCATCTCGGGGCCGAGCACGGAGTCGACGATCCGGCCGTCGGCGGTGCGGAACCGCTTGAAGGGCAGCACGGCCTCCTTGACCGAGACCGGCGAGCCCAGCGGCACGCGCGATCCGTCGTTCTCCGGAAGGAGACCCTCGGCCTTGAGCGCGGCGATCGTGGATCCGGAGAGGATGCGGCTCGCCGCCTTCGCGAGCGGGATCCCCAGCGCCTTCGACACGAAGGGAACGGTGCGGCTCGCGCGCGGGTTCGCCTCGATCACGTAGAGCACGCCGGCGCTGATCGCGAACTGCACGTTCAGCAGACCGCGCACGCCCACGCCCTCGGCGATCGCGAGGGTCGCCTCGCGCACGCGGTCGATGTCGGTCCGTCCGAGCGAGACGGGCGGCAGGGTGCAGCTCGAGTCGCCGGAGTGGATCCCGGCCTCTTCGAGGTGCTCCATGACGCCGCCGATGTAGAGCTCGGCCCCGTCGTACAGCGCGTCCACGTCGATCTCGATCGCGTCGTCGAGGAAGCGGTCCACGAGCAGGGGCTTGCCCTCCTCGATGATGACCTCGCCCGCCGTGCGCACGAAGTAGTCGCGCAGCGCGGGGGTGTCGTAGACGATCTCCATGCCGCGGCCGCCGAGCACGAAGCTCGGGCGCACCAGGACCGGGTAGCCGATCTCCTCGGCCACCGCCACCGCGCCGTCCACGTCGATCGCCGTCCCGTTGCGCGGGGCGACGAGGCCGGCGTCGTCGAGCAGCCGGGAGAACAGCTCGCGCTCCTCGGCGAGGTCGATCGCCTCGGGGCTCGTGCCGAGCACGGTGTAGCCGGCCGCCTCGATGCCCTTCGCGAGACCCAGCGGGGTCTGTCCGCCGAGCTGGCAGACGACGCCGAGGATCTTTCCGCTCTGCGCCTCGGCGTGCAGCACCTCGAGCACGTCCTCGAGCGTGAGCGGCTCGAAGTACAGCCGGTCGGAGGTGTCGTAGTCCGTGGAGACGGTCTCCGGGTTGCAGTTGACCATCACGGTCTCGAAGCCGGCGTCGGAGAGCGCGAAGGACGCGTGCACGCACGAGTAGTCGAACTCGACGCCCTGGCCGATGCGGTTCGGCCCGGAGCCGATGATGACGACCTTGGTGCGCTCGGACGGCGTGACCTCGGTCTCGCTGTCGTAGCTCGAGTAGTGGTACGGCGTGAGCGCGGGGAACTCCCCCGCGCAGGTGTCGACGGTCTTGTAGACCGGGCGGATGCCCAGCCCGTGCCGGACGCCCCGCACCTCGGCCTCGGTGAGGCCGCGGAGCTCGGCGAACTGCGCGTCGGAGAAGCCGTGGTCCTTGCCGAGCCGGATCGTGTCGGCATCGAGCTCGGGCGCGGTGCGGATCTGCTCGGCGACCTCGTTGATGAGCACCATCTGGTCGATGAACCAGGGGTCGATCGCGGTGGCCTCGAAGGCCTGCTCGATCGTGGCGCCCCTGCGCAGCGCCTGCTGCAGCACGACGATCCGGCCGTCGGTCGGCGTCTTCGAGATTTCGAGGAGCTCTTCGACGCTGCGGTCCTCGGGACCCCAGTGGAACGAGGATCCGCGCTTCTCGAGCGAGCGGAGCGCCTTCTGCAGCGCGGTCGTGTAGTTGCGCCCGATCGCCATGGCCTCGCCGACCGACTTCATGGTCGTCGTGAGCGTGGCGTCGGCGGCCGGGAACTTCTCGAACGCGAACCGCGGCGCCTTGACCACGACGTAGTCGAGCGTGGGCTCGAAGCTCGCCGGGGTCACGCCCGTGATGTCGTTCGGGATCTCGTCCAGGCGGTAGCCGAGGGCGAGCTTCGCGGCGAGCTTCGCGATCGGGAAGCCGGTCGCCTTCGACGCGAGCGCCGAGGAACGGGACACGCGCGGGTTCATCTCGATGACGATGACGCGGCCGTTCTCCGGATTCACGGCGAACTGGATGTTGCAGCCGCCGGTGTCCACGCCGACGGCGCGGATGATGTCGATGCCGATGTCGCGCAGGTTCTGGTACTCGCGATCGGTGAGCGTCAGCGCCGGGGCCACCGTGATCGAGTCACCGGTGTGCACGCCGACCGGATCCACGTTCTCGATCGAGCAGACGACGACCGTGTTGTCGGCGGTGTCGCGCATGAGCTCGAGCTCGTACTCCTTCCAGCCGAGGATCGACTCCTCCAGGAGCACCTCGGTGGTCGGCGAGTCGTGCAGGCCGGCGCCGCCGATGCGGCGCAGATCGTCCTCGTCGTAGGCGAAACCGGATCCGAGTCCGCCCATCGTGAACGAGGGACGCACGACGAGCGGGTAGCCGAGCTTCTCGGCGCCTTCGAGCAGTTCGTCCATCGTGTGGCAGATCACGGACGCGGCGACGTCGGCGCCCGCATCGAGCACGAGCTGCTTGAAGATCTGGCGGTCCTCGCCCTTCTGGATCGCGTCGACCTTGGCGCCGATGAGCTCGACCCCGTACTTCTCCAGGATTCCGCGCTCGTGCAGCGCCATGGCGGCGTTGAGCGCGGTCTGGCCACCCAGGGTCGGCAGGATCGCGTCCGGCTTCTCCTTGGCGATGATGGTCTCGATGACCTCGGGGGTGATCGGCTCGATGTAGGTGGCGTCCGCGAAGTCCGGGTCGGTCATGATCGTGGCCGGGTTGGAGTTCACGAGGATGACGCGGACGCCGTCCTCGCGCAGGACGCGGCAGGCCTGGGTGCCGGAGTAATCGAACTCGCAGGCCTGACCGATGACGATCGGGCCGGATCCGATGACGAGGACGGAGTGGATGTCGTCGCGCTTGGGCATTACTTGCTGTCCTTCTGGGAGAGGTGTGCGACGACGGTGTCACGGAATCTGTCGAAGAGGTAGTTGGCGTCGTGCGGGCCGGCGGCGGCCTCGGGGTGGTACTGCACCGAGAACGCCGGGATGTCGAGGGCGCGGAGCCCCTCGACCACCTGGTCGTTGAGGCCGACGTGGCTGACCTCGACCTTGCCGTAGCCGTGCGGGCTGTCGAACGAGCCCTCGATGGGCGCCTCGACCGCGAAGCCGTGGTTGTGCGCGGTGATCTCGACCCGGCCCGTGGCCTTGTCGAGCACCGGCTGGTTGATGCCGCGGTGGCCGAACGTGAGCTTGTAGGTGCCGAGGCCGAGCGCGCGGCCGAACAGCTGGTTGCCGAAGCAGATCCCGAAGTACGGCAGGCCTGCGTCGAGCACCTCACGGAGCACCGCGACCTGCGCGTCGGACGCGGAGGGGTCGCCGGGTCCGTTCGAGTAGAACACGGCGACCGGATCGATCGCGGCGATGTCGGCGAACGTGGACGCCTGCGGCAGCACGTGCACGTCGAACCCGCGCGCGGCGAGGTTGTCGAGCGTGGACTGCTTGACGCCGAGGTCGAGGACCGCGAGGTTGCCGATCCGCTCCCCCGTCGCCGGCGTGAGCTGCGCGGAGTCGACGGAGACCGCGGCCGAGAGGTTCTGGCCGGCCATCTCGGGCGCCTCGGTCACGCGGCGCAGCTGCTCGTCGGCGTCCAGCGCGGCGTCCGCGCCGGAGAAGATGCCGCCGCGCATGGAGCCGGCGGAGCGGATGTGGCGGGTCACCGCGCGCGTGTCGATGCCGCTGATGCCGACGATGCCGTCGCGCACGAGGGTGTCGTCGAGGGACGCATTGGCGCGCCAGTTCGACACCACGCGCGAAGGGTCGCGCACGATGTAGCCGGCGACCCAGATGCGGCGGGACTCGGGGTCCTCGTCGTTCATCCCGGTGTTGCCGATGTGGGGTGCGGTCTGCAGCACGATCTGCCCGGCGTAGGACGGGTCGGTGAGGGTCTCCTGGTAGCCGGACATGCCGGTCGCGAAGACGACCTCGCCGAGCGTGGTGCCGCGGGCGCCGTAGGCGCGCCCGACGTGGCGCGTGCCGTCCTCGAGGACGAGCACGGCGGAATCGTGGGGAAGGGTCATGCGGATTCTCCTGTCTCGGAGGCAGCGTCGGGGCGCTGCGAGCTGATGAGTCGCTGGAGGTCGGTGAGCGCCGCACCGGACGCATCGGTGTTGCCGATGTCGCCCGTGATGCGGAGATAGCTGTCGACGACCGTGCCGTCGTCCGTCCGCCAGGCGAGGCGGATGAGGCCGCCGGGCTCGACGACCCGGTCGATCGTGACGGTGGCCCGGTCGGCGACGACCAGCCGGGCCGAGGCGAGGAAGACGGTCGGCGAGCCGTCGAGGCTCAGCGCCGCTCCCCTGTCGGTGATGGTGAGCTCGCCGCGTGCGCGGTAGACGAGGGGACGGACCGCGAGGCGCTCGAGCGAGTGGTCGTGCTTGGTCGTCGCGACGTAGAGCGTCTCGTAGCGCGCCTGCACCTCTGCATGCTCCGGCACGCCGAGCGGCGCGGTGAGGCCGGAGTCCCGGCGCAGCCGCGCACGCCAGGCGAGAACGCCGGCGAGGATCAGCACGATGGCGACTGCGAGGACGACCGATCCGGCGATCTGCTGGTTCACGAGCGCGCTCCCCGGTCGGCGAGCACGCCGTCCTCGAGCGTCGCGTACCCGTTGTGCACGGTCCAGAGCACCTTCCCGGGCAGATCCCGGCCGAGGTACGGCGAGTTCGAGCTCTGGCCGTGCAGGTCCGACTCGGCGAAGACGCCGGCCGCAGCCGCGTCGTAGAGCGTGAACTCGGCCGGCTGCCCCGCCGCGATCGGCGTGCCGTGCCCGGCGAGGGATCCGATCCGCGCGGGGGCGGAGCTCATGACGCGGGCGACATCGGCCCAGTCCAGGAGGCCGGTCTGCACCATGGCCTGGTGCACGACCCGCAGCGCGGACTCGAGCCCGACCATGCCGTTCGCCGCGGCCTGCCATTCGCAGGCCTTCGCCTCGCTGGGATGCGGGGCGTGGTCGGTCGCGACGATGTCGATCGTGCCGTCGGCGAGGCCCTCGCGCACGGCGAGCACGTCCTCCTGGGTGCGCAGCGGCGGGTTGACCTTGAATCGCGCGTCGTAGCCGCGGGCCAGCTCGTCGGTCAGCAGCAGGTGATGAGGGGTGACCTCGGCGGTCACCGCCACACCGCGCTTCTTCGCCCAGCGGATGAGCTCCACGGAGCCGGCGGTGGAGAGGTGGCACACGTGCAGCCTGGATCCGACGTGCTCGGCGAGCAGGATGTCGCGCGCGATGATCGACTCCTCGGCCACGGCGGGCCAGCCCGCGAGGCCGAGTTCGGCCGAGACGGCGCCCTCGTTGAGCTGCGCGCCCTCGGTGAGCCGCGGATCCTGCGCGTGCTGCGCGATCACGCCGTCGAAGGCCTTCACGTACTCGAGCGCGCGGCGCATGATGAGCGGATCCCAGACGCAGAAGCCGTCGTCGCTGAAGACGCGGACGTTCGCGCGCGACGAGGCCATCGCGCCCAGCTCGGCCAGCCGCTCGCCCTTCTGGCCGACGGTGACCGCGCCGATCGGCTGCACGGTGGCGTAGCCGGCCGACTCTCCGAGCGCGAGCTCCTGCTCGACCACGCCCGCCGAGTCGGCGACCGGCGAGGTGTTGGGCATCGCGAACACGGCGGTGAAACCACCGGCCGCCGCGGCGCGGGTTCCGGACAGGATGGTCTCGCTGGCCTCGTAGCCGGGCTCGCGCAGGTGCGTGTGCAGGTCGACCAGGCCGGGCAGCGCGACCAGGCCGTCGGCGTCGATCGTGCGGGCGCCGGCCGCGGAGAGGCCGGAGCCGATCTCCGCGATCCGACCGTCCTGCACCAGGATGTCCGCGGAATCGGCGCCGAGGATCTTCGCGCCTCGGAAGAGCAGGCTCTCGGTCATCGGTCTCCTCGATTCATCTCGAACTCCTCGGTCGCTGCACTCGTCGCTGTTCTGTCCGGCTCTGGCCGCTCCCCCGCCAGCAGCAGGTACAGCGCCGCCATCCGCACGGACACGCCGTTCGTGACCTGCTCCAGCACGGTGGAGCGGGCGGAATCGGCGGCGTCGGAGGAGATCTCCAGTCCACGGTTCATCGGACCGGGGTGCATCACGATCGTATCGTCGGGCAGACGCCGCAGCCGCGCCGCGTCGAGACCCCATCGGCGGGTGTACTCGCGCTCGGAGGGGAAGAACGCCGCGTGCATGCGCTCCAGCTGGATCCGCAGCATCATGACCGCATCCGGCTCCTCGGCCAGCGCCGCGTCGAGGTCGTACAGCACCCGCGCGGGCCAGCCCGTGACGTCCTGCGGGATCAGCGTCGGCGGGGTGACCAGGGTGACCTCGGCGCCGAGCGTCGACAGCAGCCACACGTTGGACCGCGCGACCCGGGAGTGCAGCACGTCTCCGACGATCACGACGCGCACTCCGCGGAGGTCGCGGCCGCGGCTGTCCGCGCCGAAACGGCGCTTTCGGATCGTGTACGCGTCGAGCAGGCCCTGGGTGGGGTGCTCGTGCGTGCCGTCGCCCGCGTTCACGACGCCGGCCGAGATCCAGCCGCTCGTGGCGAGCGTCCGCGGAGCGCCGGATGCGGGATGCCGCACGACGACGGCGTCGGCGCCGATCGCCTCCAACGTCTGGGCGGTGTCCTTGAGGCTCTCGCCCTTGGAGACGCTGGATCCCTTCGCGGCGAAGTTGATCACGTCGGCGGAGAGGCGCTTGGCGGCGGCCTCGAACGAGATGCGCGTGCGGGTGGAGTCCTCGAAGAAGAGGTTCACCACGGTCTTGCCGCGCAGGGTCGGCAGCTTCTTGACCTCGCGGGACTGGGTGTCCGCCATGTCCTCGGCGATGTCGAGGATGCGCATCGCGTCTTCGCGGGCGAGCGTCCTGGTGTCGAGCAGATGCCTCATTCGTCGCCTCCCTCGATCGAGACGTACTCCTCGCCGTCGTCCTCGCGCAGACGCACGTTGACGCGCTCGGCGCGGGACGAGGGGATGTTCTTTCCCACGAAGTCGGGGCGGATCGGCAGCTCGCGGTGTCCGCGGTCGACGAGGATCGCCAGGCGGACCACAGCCGGGCGGCCGATCGACTGCAGCGCGTCGAGCGCGGCGCGGATGCTGCGTCCGGAGAAGAGCACGTCGTCGACGAGCACGACGGTCTTGCCGTCGATGCCGCCCGCGGGGATGTGCGTGCGGTGCGGCGACCGCGTCGGGTGCTTGGCGAGGTCGTCGCGGAAGAGCGTGACGTCGAGCGATCCGACCGGGACGGCGATCTGGGCGATCTCGGTGATGAGCATCGCGAGGCGCTCGGCAAGCGGGACCCCGCGGGTCGGGATGCCCAGGAGGATCAGATCCTCCGCTCCCCGGTTGGATTCGAGGATCTCATGGGCGATGCGCGTCAAGGCGCGCCTGATGTCGGCTTCCTGCAGCACGATACGTGCGCTCATCTGCCGGCTCCCTTCTCCGCCTCACGGGACGGTGTTAAAGGTTGCTTCCGAGGTATCGCCCCAGTCTACCCGGTCCGGTCATGCGCCCACGACGACGCCGCGCTCCCTGGCCGCATCGGCGAGACGCCGGTCGACGGTGGCGAGAGTCGCGTCGATCGAATGCCAGGGATCCTGAGATACAGTGATCGGCGACCCGTGCTCCCTCTCGACGAAGAGAAAGGCGGAGCCATGCAGATCACCTCGACCTCGGGCGGAGCGGTCGTGAGCGGCTACCTCGACGATGCGCGGCGCGATCACGCCCCCGGCGACGCCGTGGTCGTCCGCCCGCAGCAGGATCCGTATCGCGCACGGTCCTCCTCCTGGGCGCTCGGGCGCCTGCTCGGCTGCGACATCAGAGACGAGGACTCGGTCAGCGTCCGTCCGCTGGCCTTCTCGACCGCGCTCGACGCGCACTTCCTCGGCATCCTCCTCGAGGGTTCGGGGACCTTCGTGCAGAACCGCTCCGAGACGGCCCTGCGCCCCGGCAGCATGGTCCTCTACTCCCGATCCGCGCCGTTCTTCCTCGACCTCCTCGGCCCCTACCGGTATCTGGTGCTGGCCGTCGACGTCGACGCCCTGGGCGCGAGCGAACAGGACCTCTCGGCCGTGGCAGGATCCGCAGCGCTCTCGGATACGACCGCGGCCTGCATCCTGACGGGACTCCTGGCCGGCGTCCCGGAGCGCTGGGGAGCGCTGCCCGCACCGCTGCGGCTCGAACTCGCCGATGTCGCACTGTCGCTCCTCCGCGACTGCGTCAGGGAGGCACGCGGCGAGCGCCCCGTACTCCGCTCGGCGGAGGAGATCGTCTACGACCGGGTCGTGGAGTGGATCGAGGTGCATCTCGCAGACCCCGACCTCAGCCCTGCGAGGATCGCCGAAGCCACCCACATCTCGGTCAGCTATCTGCACCGCGTCTTCCGCCGCACCGGCACCACGGTCGGCGAGCACGTGCTCGCGCGGCGGGTCGAGGGCGTGCGCCGGGAGCTGCAGACCGCGAGCGGCGCGGAGTCGCTGGCCGCGGTGGGACGCCGGTGGGGCTTCCGCGACCCCTCCCGTCTCAGCAAGGTCGTCCGACAGAGGTTCGGACGAAGCCCGCGCGAACTGCGCGCCGAGGACGCGGTCAGCTGAGCACGAGCAGGCGTCGCAGCTCCTCGAGCACCCCGTCCTCGACGGTCCGGTCCAGCACGATCCTCCCCGCCTCCATCACGAGCACCCGGTCGCAGGACGCCGTCACGAGATCGGGGTTCTGGTCCACGAACAGCACACCGACACCGGAGTCGGCCACCGTGCGGAGCGCCGCGAACGTGCGCGTCACCATCGAGGGCTGCAGTCCGTGGGTGAGCTCGTCGATGCACACGAGCGCGGAGCCGGCGAGGATCGCGCGGGCGATGCCGAGCTGCTGCTGCTGGCCGCCGGACAGCGTCCCGGCCGGCTGCGCCGCCCGCTCGCCGAGCATCGGATAGACCTCGAGCGGATCCATCGCCGGCCGATGCCCGCGTCGGGCGAGCCGGAGGTTCTCGGCGACGGTCAGCGAGGGGAACACGCCCCGATCCTCGGGGAGGAACGCGACACCCGCCGCAGCCGACCGATCGGGGCTCCGCGCCGCGAGTGTCCTCCCTCCCACCTCGACCGCGCCGCCGAGACGGTCCACCGTCCCGAAGAGCGCTCCGAGCAGGGTCGACTTCCCCATCCCGTTCCTGCCCAGCAGACCGACGATCTCCCCCGCATCGACCGTGAGGTCGACGCCCTCGACGATCGGAACGCCGTCGTATCCCCCGACGATCCCACGCGCGTGCAGCACCATCTCAGCTCCCCAGGTAGGCCTGGCGCACGGCGTCGTGCGCGACGATCTCGTCCATGGTCCCCGACGCGATGACCGAGCCGTTCGACAGCACCACGACGAGGTCCGCGATCTCCCGGACGATCTCCATGTCGTGCTCGACGACGACCATGCCGCATCCGGTGTCCTCGACGACCCGACGCAGGCGCTGTGCGAGCGCCCGCGCGTCGGCGTGGGAGAGCCCCGCGGCCGGCTCGTCGAGCAGCACGAGATCGGAGGGACCCCGCAGCACCATGTCGAGCTCGAGGTGCCGCCGCTCGGCCATCGACAACTCGCCGGCGAGCCGGGCGTCGGCCGAAGCATCATCGCCCGATCCCCCGCAGAGCGCGGCGAGCCTGAGGTTGTCCTCGACGGAGAGCGCGGTGAACACGCTCGGCACCTGGAACAGCCGGCCGATGCCGAGCCTGGCGCGTCGGTCGACGCCCAGCAGAGTGACGTCCTCGCCGCGGAGCAGGATGCGGCCCGACGAGGGGCGGAGCAGGCCTGCGATGACGGAGAGGACGGTGGACTTGCCCGCGCCGTTGGGCCCGATCAGCGCCACGCACTGCCCGCTCCGCACGGTGAGCGAGACGTCCTGCAGCACGTCCGACCTCCCGAAGCGCTGATCCACCGCCTCGACCTGCAGCAGCGGCGCGTCCGTGCGCGACGGCGCGCCGGCACGTCTCACCGGACGCGCGGTCGGGACGCGCAGCACCTCCGACCGGCCGAGGAGCAGACGACGCACGCCGCCTGCCACGCCTCCGGGTGCGAACAGGACCACGAGGATGAAGAGCGCGGCCAGCCCGAACACGTACCAGCTCTGCCAGGTGCTCCCGAGGGTCTGCGCGGCGACGGTGAGGAGGACGGCGCCGAGGAACGGCCCGATCAGCGAGCCCTTGCCGCCCACGGCGAGCCAGGTGAGCACGCTCGTCGAGAGCGCCAGGCCCAGCGTGGCGGGAGTGACGAGGCCTGCCACGGGGGCGAAGAGCGCCCCCGCCACAGCTGAGACCGCGGCCGAGACCATGAAGGCCGCGGTCTGCGTGCCGCGCACGCCGATGCCGAGATGCTCCGCCCTGGCCGGGTTCACGAGCACGGCGAGCTGGAACGCACCGCGCCGGCCCGCGATGAAGAGACGGAACGTGAGCGCCGCCACGAGCACGGCGACCCCGAGCACGAGGTAGTAGGTCGGGACGAGGTCGAGGCTCGGCGCGAGCATGCCGTTGGATCCGCCCGTCACGTCCGGCAGGGACGTCGCGACGCGCTGCAGGAGCTGGCTGATGCCGAGCGTGAAGAGGATGAAGAGCGGCACCGCGGTCTCACCCTTCACCGTCAGCGCGATCTGCGCGATCAGCCCGGCGACTCCGGCGGAGATCACGACGCCGAGCGCCGCGGCCAGCACCCCGGGGACGCCGAGCGAGACGCCGATCGTGAGCGCGTAGGCGCCCAGGCCGAAGAAGGCGGCCTGGCCCACGCTGATGAGTCCGACTCGCCCCCAGGACAGGTCCAGACCATAGGCGAAGAGCCCATAGACGAGACCGAGGGCGACCACGCTCAGCGCGTAGGGTGCGAGCCCGAACGGCAGCAGGGCGAGCACGGCGACAACGACCGCGAGGATCGTGCCAGGGCGGCGGACGAGACCGCGGATCCCCCGATGGGCGGACGGGGTCACTTGCAGGTCGTCTCGGTGTCGGCGACCATGCCGTGGTCCTTCGTGACCGGATAGGCGCCGTCCGCGCCGATCGTCACGGTCGACATCGTGGCCTGCAGGATGTTGGCGGGCCCGGCGAAGTGCGTTCCCCTGCCGAGCGCGGAATCGAAGCGGAACGAGGCGATCGCGGTGTTGAGGCTCGCGGGAGCCGTGGCCTTGGCGTCGTTCGCAGCCGCCGCGATGAACCGGATCGCGAAGTAGGCGTTCGCGGCGACCTCCGGAATCGGTGCCGGCGAACCGGTCTTCTTGCGGTAGGCCGCGACGAAGGCCTTGCTCTCCTCATCGGCGAAGCCGTCGCTCCAGCGCACCGCGTGCTCGCGGCCCGTCACCTGTTCGGCGACCGCCGGATAGTAGTCGGCATCGAGCGGCGCGCCCTCGTAGCCCAGCGTGGGCGTCAGCAGCCCGAATGCCTGCGCCTGCTTGGTGAACACGATGGCATCCGCGCCGACGACCATCGACAGCACGAGATCCGGCGCCGCCGCCTTGAGGCGTCCGATGGTCGACTCGAAGTCGGTCGTGCCGAGGGGGCTGAACTCCTGGGCGACCACGGTCCCGCCCGCCGCCGTCACGATCTTCTCCGCGCTCGCCGCATAGTCCCGCGGGAAGTTGTAGTCGGAGCCGACGATCGCGACGCGTGTGCCGTACTTCGCGAGCAGGTCGGGGACGATCGGGGTGAGCAGCTGACGGGTCGACTCCCCGAAGCCCCAGGCGTAGCGCGAGCAGACCGCGGGGTCGCCGAGGATCGAGGTGGCGAACGGAATCCTGGCGGAGTCGGCGACGGACGCGACCGCCGCCACGGTGTCGCCCGTGATCGTGCCGAACAGCAGCGAGACGTCGCCGGCCTGCACGTACTTCTTCGCCAGCTGGGTCGATGTCGCGGGATCCGAGGCGTCGTCCTCGACCGTGTACTCGATCGGCTTGCCGTTCACCCCGCCCTCGGCGTTGATCTTCTCGACGCCGATCTCGAAGCCGGCTTTGAGAGCGAGCCCGGCCGAGGAGATGTTGCCGGTGGCGGGGACGATCACGCCGACCTTGAGGGGGCCGGCCGCGGCGCTCTGCGCAGGACCGCCGCCGATGCTGCTCCCGCAGCCGGTCAGGAGCAGTGCGCCCGCCGCGAGGAACGCTCCGAGGGCGAGGCGGTTGCGGCGCATCAGGCGGCGCGGCCGCGGGGAAGGAATCGGGTGGACCATGTCAGGAGCCTCCTGGTTGTCGGGGTGGAACGAACGGCGACGGCGACGAGCACGACGACGTAGAAGAGGGCGTCCGCGGCGGTGTCGGCGAAGAAGCGGCGCAGCACGACCTGCAGCGCGACGACGAACAGCGCGGCGACGGCGGTTCCCGAGAAGGAACCGGGCCTGGCCAGCAGAAGGACCACGAACGCGGGGATGAGGATCGTGAACCCCATCGACGGGTGGACGCCGAGGAGCGGACTGTAGAGCCCTCCCGCGAGAACGGCGAGGAATCCCGTCACGACGAAGGTGAGGGTCCTGGTGCGCGCCGGCGGCGTGCCCAGCAGCGCCGCCATCGTGGGGTTGTCCGCCACGGCGCGCAGGCGCAGGCCCGCCCGCGTCCGATACGCGATCACGAGGACCACCGCGACCGCGACGGCTCCCACGAGACCGGCGACCAGCCGGAAAGACGGATACGGGACGCCGAACACGGTCACGATCCCGTCGAACGGCGGCGGGACGGCGCGCGCCGTCGCGCCCCAGACCAGCTCGCACACCTGGCGGAGCACCATCCCGACGCCCCAGGTGACCAGCAGCGAAGCCAGCGGGGATCCCGAGAGGCGGCTCAGCAGGCCGCGCTCGATCAGAACGAGAAGGGGAACCGAGACGGCGAGACCGATGAGGATCCCCACCCAGAACGGCAGCCCTGCGGTCGCGACCATCGTGAAGGCGCCGATCGTCGCGAGGTCGCCGACCGCGAGGTTCACGATCCGGCTCACGCCGAACACGAGGGACAGGGACAGAGCGAGCAGCGCGACCAGGCCCAGCTGGCTGAACAGCGAGAGGACGAGTTCGATCATCGGCTCAGTCCTCGAACCCCGCCGGGCGGCGGTGCGCCCACGGCGCCGCCTCCTCGAGGGCGGCGGCGAGCCGCAGCAGGACGTCCTCGCGCCACGGACCCGCCACCAGCTGGGCACCGATCGGCAGCCCGTCCGCCGCGACGTGCATCGGCAGCGAGATGGCGGGCAGGCCCGCGAGGTTCACCCAGCTCGTGAAGCTCACCATGCGCCCCTCCCGCAGGCGCGACTCCTCGGGATGCTCGTTCGCCTCGGTCACGAGCTCGCCGGCAGGCACGGGGACGGTCGCCATGGTCGGGGTGAGCAGCACGTCGAAGTCCCGCCCGAACTGCGAGACGACGCCGTAGGTCTCGGCCTGGATCAGCATCGCGCTCTGCACGTAGTCGACCGCGCTGGCGCGCCTCGCGCGGCCCATCCGGTGGCGCAGGTACGGCTCCGCGAGCTCCGGCCGGAGGTAGGGCATCGCGGCGACGGACGCGTCCATGATGTGGGTGACGTATCCGAGCACCGCGCGCTCGCTGTAGAACCTGGGCGCCACAGGTGTCACGATGTGTCCCATCGCCTCCAGGAGCGCCGCGGTGAGCGTCGCGGCTGCGGCGCACTCCTCATCGACGGGCAGGCCGGTGGGGGCTTCCAGGAGCAGCCCGATCCGGAGCGGCTCCTGCGGCCGCCCGGCCTCGGCGGCGTAGGGCCGTTCCGGGCGCGGCGCGTTGTACATGACGCACGGATCCGGCTCGCTGATCGCGTCGAGGATCACGGCGGCGTCGGCCACGGTGCGGGCCTCCGCGCCCTCGGTCGCCGCGTGCTCCCATCCCGCGACGGCGGAGGGCACTCGCCCGCGCGAGGGCTTGAGCCCGACGAGACCGTTGCTCGACGCGGGCATCCTGATCGAGCCGCCGCCGTCCGAGGCGTGCGTGAAGGGGGCCAGGCCGGCGGCCAGCGCCGCCCCCGCCCCGCCACTGGACCCGGCCGGGGATCGGCTGAGGTCCCAGGGGTTCCGCGCGACGCCGAAGCGCGACGTCTCGGTCACGCTCATGGTGCCCGCCTCGGGCGCATGGCTGCGGCCGAGCAGCACGCAGCCCGCGCGGCGGAGCGCCCCGACGATGAGATCGTCCTCCGTCCTGATCGCGGTATCCGTACCGAGGGAGCCGAAGAAGCAGGGCTGACCCGCGGCGGCCGTGAGGTCCTTGATCGGGACCGGGATGCCGTGCAGCGGCCCCAGGGACTCGCCCGCGCGGACCGCACGCTCGGCCTGCCTGGCTTCGGCCAGGGTGGCCTCAGGATCGATCCAGACGATCGCGTTGATCGCAGGGTTCAGGCGGTCGATCCGGTCCAGGTAGAGCTCGGCGATCTCGACCGGACTGACCGCGCCGGCGCTGATCTCGCGGGCGATCTCGGTCGCGGAACTGAAGGCAGTGACCATCGGGTTTCTCTCCGTCCGGGCGGGCCTCGTCGCCTGCCGGATCCCCATGCTAGGGACGGCGCGCCGCGCCGAATGGTCCCCGAGTGGACAGAAGAGGTCCCCGAGTGGACAGCTGCGCCGGACGCGGAAGGAGCCGCCCTCCCGAGGGGAGAACGGCTCCGGAATCGCGTTGCTGGAAGGGGGTCAGACCCCGAGGCGCAGCGCGTCGTCGGTGACGGGATCGATCTGCTTGGCCCGGATCGGGTGACCGCTCGTGGACAGGCACCGGCCCGTCTTCAGGTCCCACTTCCAGTCGTGCATGCTGCAGGTGAGCACGCCCTCCTCGTCGACGGATCCCGTGCGGGTCAGATCGGCGCGCAGGTGCGGGCAGCGGCGCTGCACGATCCAGTCGCCGACCTCGGCGTCCTCGGTCTGGTCGGTCTGCTCCTGGTACCAGTTCTCGACGTACTCGATCCTGTCGACGGACAGGCACTTGAGGAAGGTCGTGAGGAACTCGTTGAACTTGCCGCTGCGCCCGACGGAGAACTGCATGGACAGGAAGATCGAGTTCGACCAGTCGATCTCGTGATCGGCGATGTTGGTCGAGACGAGGTCGGCGGGGATCGTGTACCAGTAGATGCACTCCTCCCCCGCGTACTCGCGCACCTTGGCCTTCGGGAAGTCGACCACCATGTCCAGCTCGCCGATGCGGAAGCGGACGTTGCCGCCGACGCCGAGCCGGATCGTGCGGGACTTCTTGAGCAGTGGCTCCCACCACTCCTTGATCGCCGCGAGCATCTCCTCGGGCGGAAGGACCGGAGCACGACGGGCCTCCTCGTCCCGGATCTCCTGCTGGCGCGTGGCGCGCTGCTCCTCGAGGTAGTCCCACTTCTCGTCGAAGACGTGGCGCAGCTCGTCCTCCGAGTAGAGGGTCTGCTCGACCGAGACGATCTCGCGGTCCTCGAGGGTCACCACGGTGCCCGGCACGAACAGGTGCCCGTCGTACTGCGGGGCGAGCTCGTTCATGTGCGCGAGGAACTGCTTCTGATCCGTGAAGATCGACTCGCCGTTGCGTCCGATGCCGTTGAAGTCGAACAGCTCGTCGCGGAGGAACATCGGCGGGCCCGCCATCGGGAAGACGTGCGGGGCATCGACCTTCTCGATGTAGTACATCGCGCGCTTGTTCTGCGCCTCGCGCTTGAGACGGGCGAAGTTCTGCTTGGCGTCCAGCGGCAGGTCGTAGACCATGGGCCACCAGATCGCGCCGGACACCTGCGTGAAGTAGGCGTCGGGCTTGCCGAACGTGAGCAGGCGCTCCAGGTCGAGCGGGTGCGAGTCGTTCTGGTTGAGCACCGATCCGGAGCCGTCGTCGACGCTGAGCGAGGAGTCGCCGATCGGTCCATCGCTGGGGGCGCGGAGCGGCGTGATCATGATCTTCAGCTCGCCGCGTTCGATGATCTCCCCGGCGGGCGCGTAGGTGATGTTGTCGTAGCCGAGGGCGCGGAGATCCTTCTCCAGGTCGTCGGTCGGGTACTCGGGCAGAAGCACCTCGATGTCCTTGCGGATGTGGCGCTCGAGCAGCCGCGGGTCGAAGTGGTCGCGGTGCCGATGGGACACGTAGAGGAAGTCGGCCTCCCGTCCGAGGCGCTCCCAGTCGAGGCCGCGGTTGTCCGGGAACGGGAACCAGGATCCATAGAAGGACGGCCCGAGCACGGGGTCGCAGATGATGTTCCCGCCGACCGTCTCGATGAACATCCCGGCGTGCCCGAGTCCCGTGATCCGCATGTTTCTCCTCCTGTGTGGACCTGTCGATCCTACCGGGAGCACCCTCAACGGGCCTGGAGACGGCCCGTGCATAACCGGATCTGGTGGTCGCGCGAGCACCGCGCCCCGGGGTTCAGCCGAGCAGCTCGCGGATGTCGTCGGCGGTCAGGGACTGCGCGAAGAGGTCCTCATCGTCGAGCACCGCGGAGAACAGGCGCGCCTTGCGCTGCTGCAGCGCGAGCACCTTCTCCTCGATCGTGCCCTCGGAGATCATCCGGTAGACGAAGACGCGGTTCTGCTGCCCGATCCGGTGCGCGCGGTCCGCCGCCTGCGCCTCGGCCGCAGGGTTCCACCAGGGATCCAGCAGGAAGACGTAGTCCGCCTCGGTGAGCGTGAGGCCCGTGCCTCCGGCCTTGAGGCTGAGGAGGAACGCGTCCTGGTCCCCCTCGCGGAACTCCTGCACGACCCTGTCCCGATCCCTCGTCGATCCGTCCAGGTACGACACGCGAAGGCCTGCGCGCCGGAGCCGTTCGGCCGCGAGGCCCAGGAACGAGGTGAACTGGCTGAAGACGAGCGCTCTGTGTCCCTCGGACCGCAGCTCGATCAGCCGTTCCACGAGTTCCTCGAGCTTGCGGGACGCGATGCCCGCGTCATCGGGTTCGATCAGCCCCGGCGCCAGGCTCAGCATGCGCAGCATGGTGAGCGAGCGGAAGACGATGAAACGCTGCCGGTCCAGGTCCGGCAGCAGCCCGAGGATCTTCTGCCGCTCGCGCTGCAGCACGGTGTCGTAGCGGTGCTGATGCGCGGGAGCGAGCTCGACGCGCAGCACCTGCTCCTGCCGCTCCGGAAGGTCGCGCGCGACGAGCTCCTTGGTGCGACGGATCAGGAACGGGCGGATCCGCCGTCGCAGCAGCTCGATGCGGGAGCGACGGAAGGGCGCGCCCTCGGCGTTCTCCGGCACCTTGCCCTGCTCGATCGGCTGGATGAAGTCCTCGCGGAATCGCCGCGCCGAGGCGAAGAGGCCGGGCGACGTGAGGCTGAGCAGGGCCCACAGCTCCCCCAGGCCGTTCTCCAGCGGCGTGCCGGTCGCGGCGTAGACCGCCCGGGCGTCGAGAGCGGCGACCGCCTGATGCTGCTTGGTCGCGGGGTTCTTCACGTTCTGGGCCTCGTCGAGGACGACGCCCGACCACGGCCGGCGTGCGAACTCCTCCGCATCCAGACGCAGCACGGTGTACGAGGTGATCACGAGATCCGCATCGCCCACGTGCGAGGCGAGGTCGACGCCGTGGGCGTCTCGGGTCCGCCCGGCGACGACGACGCGGAGACCCGACGCGAACCGCTCGGCCTCGCGCTCCCAGACCGGGAGCACCGAGGTGGGAGCGACCACCAGCCAGGGCGCGGCGTCCTCTGCCGCGGCCTCCCGCGCGTGAGCGATGAGGGTGAGCAGCTGCAGGGTCTTTCCGAGCCCCATGTCATCGGCGAGTATTCCGCCGAGGCTGTGCTGCCACAGTCGTGCGAGCCGCGTGAACCCCTCGCGCTGGTACGGGCGGAGATCGGCGGTGATCGCGGCGGGGAGCGGCACCGGATCCTCGCCGGGGTCGGCGCGCAGCGCCTCGACCGCGGCACGCCAGGTCCGCGCCGGAAGGGTCTCGTCGGCGAGATCCTCGAAGTCCTCCCAGAGCGTCAGGTGCGTGCGCGCGATCCTCGGTCCGGTCTCCCACTCCGCGAGCTCGGCGGCCTCGTCCAGAAGCTCCTTGAGCCGGTCGAAGGCGGGGTGGCGCAGCGAGAACCAGGTGTTGTCGACGAGCTTGAGCTTGCCCTGGCGGAGGGCGAGCGCGCGGAACAGAGGCTCGAACGGGATCGTCTTCCCGTCGATCCGCACCAGGAAGCCGAGTTCGAACCAGTCCGGATCGGTGCTCTCGACCGTGCTGACGGTGATCGCCGGATCGCCGGTGAGCTCCGCGTAGGTGCGCGGCACTCCGGTCGTCTCCGTGGCGATGCCACGCGCTTCGAGGGCGGGCACCAGGTGCGAGACGAACTCGGCCGCGTCCGCGTCGCGCAGTGCGCCGGCGAGGAGGAACGGCAGTCCTGTGGCCTCGGTCCACGAGGCGAGCACGGACGGGCGCAGCAGTCCTTCCGCCGCAGCGTCGCGGATCCCGGACTCGGCGGCGCGCTCGTCGAGCGGGAAGCGCGCGTATCCCGGGTAGTCCCAGTGCAGCCGGTACGCCACGACGTCGTCGGGGCGGAAGTCGACGACGAGGAGGGGCACGGGTCTCGGCGCGGGGGGCAGCGTGACGCCGCGCCCCGCACGGATGGCGGCCCCGCGCAGGATCGTCGGATATCCGTCCCGGAAGAAGGCCTTCCTGTCGACCGGCGCCACCGTCAGCCCGCCCGGTGCCGCCAGGAGCGCCCGGACGCCGTCCGTCAGCGGCACCTGCCCGAGCACGAGGTCGATCCTCTTGCCGACGACGCGATGCGCGTAGACGCCGCCGGATCCCACCGCCCGGGTCGCCGTGGCGGGGAAGGACTCGCCGACGGCGTCCGCGGAGGCGGAGAGGCGGAGCCCGCCGTCGCCGTCCGCGGCGATGTCCACCACGATCCGCAGCTCGTCCGACCACTGCAGCCGGGTGCTGCGTTCCGTCGCGACCAGGGCGATCCCTGCCGCCGACGCCGACTGCAGGTGCGGCCACAGCAGTGGGGACGCGACCGGGTCCAACAGCAGCCAGTCCCCCGCCGTGCCGGACAGCAGCGAGTCGCGGGAGATGCTCAGCAGGTCGGCGAACCAGCGCGAGTGCGCCGCGTCGTAGCGTGTGCCGGGGCGGCGAACCGCGTCCCAGTCGGCATCGGACTGCACCCAGGCGGATCCTGCGTCGTTGCGCCGCAGCGGGCGGACGGCGAGGAACAGCTCGCCCGGATCCTTGACCAGATCCCGCGCGGTCGCGGTGCGCAGCGGCCGCGACGTCCAGTGCCTCGCATCGGCCCGGTCGCGCCGGCGCAACTCGACGCCGAGGGCCAGCGGAGCACCGCTCGCCCGGGTGGACGGCAGCAGCACGCGCCAGTCGTCGGCGTCAGCGGAGGTCATGATGATCCATCCTCAGGCAGGCCACGGACACCCGGCCCGGTTTCGGGGCGCACTTCTACGTTTTGGGGCGCAGGATCCCGGGAAAGACCGGGATCCTGCGCCCCAAAACGGACGGATACGCCCCAAACGGGAGCTCCTGGAGATCGTGGCGTGCGCGGATCAGGCCGAGCGCGCGACGCGCGCGAGCACGCCGTGCACGAACGCGCCGGACTCGTCGGTCGAGAACTCCTTCGCGAGCTCCACGGCCTCGTCGATCGCGACGGCCGTCGGGACCTCATCGTTGCGGAGGATCTCCCACACGCCGATGCGCAGCAGCGCCCGGTCCACGGCCGGCATCCGGTCGAGCTTCCAGTCACGGCTGTGCGTCGTGATCTGCTCGTCGATCTCGTCGCGGTGATCGATGATCCCGTCGACGATCTCGCGCGCATAGAGCCAGGAGGCCTCACGTGCGGGCTCGGCGGCAGCGCGCTTGGCCTCCGCGGCGAGCGTCACCGCGAGGTCGTCGCCGCGCACATCGGCGGAGAAGAGGATGTCGAGGGCGCGCTTGCGCGCCTTGGTCCGGGCGCCCACGCGTCAGTCGTTGATGCGGCCGAGGTAGCCGCCGGTGCGCGTGTCGACCTTGACCTTGGTGCCGGTCTCCAGGAACAGCGGAACCTGGATCTCGTACCCGGTCTCGAGCGTGGCGGGCTTGGTGCCGGCCGACGAGCGGTCGCCCTGCAGGCCGGGCTCGGTGTAGGTGACCTCGAGCACGACCGAGGCAGGGAGCTCGATGTAGAGCGGGTTGCCGTTGTTGAGCGCGATCTGGACCTGCTGGTTCTCCAGCATGAAGTTCTTCGCGTCGCCGACGGTCGCGGCGGCCACGTTGATCTGGTCGTAGTCCTCCTGGTCCATGAAGACGTAGTTGTCGCCGTCCGTGTACAGGTAGGTGAAATCGCGGCGGTCGACGTTCTCGATGTCGATCTTGGCGCCCGCGTTGTAGGTGCGGTCCACGACCTTGCCGCTGACGACGTTCTTGAGCTTCGTCCGGACGAACGCGCCGCCCTTGCCGGGCTTGACGTGCTGGAACTCGATGACGTTCCAGAGCTGTCCGTCGATCGAGAGGACGACGCCGTTCTTGATGTCTGCGGTGGATGCCATGGGTCTGAGAAGTCCGTTCCTGAGATTCGCGGCCGAGCGGCCGACGTTCAATCTTACGGGATGCCCGCCGCCCGGCCTGTGAGAGCGACCGGAGCGGTGCCGCGGATCAGCCGTCCGCCTGTCCCTCGAGCAGCAGGATCAGGCGGCGCGTCGCGGTCGCGTATCCCTGGACGCCCTCCCCCACGACGTGCACGGCGGCGACGTCCGTGAGGTAGGAGTGGTGCCGGAACTCCTCCCGGGCGTACACGTCGGAGATGTGGATCTCGGCGAACGGCAGGGCGACGCCGGTGAGCGCATCGCGCAGGGCGACAGAGGTGTGCGTGTAGGCGCCGGCGTTGATCACGATGCCGCCGCAGTCCTCGCGCGCATCGTGGATCGCGTCGAGGAGCACGCCCTCGTGGTTGCTCTGCACCGCGCGGACCTCGTAGCCGTACGCCGCGGCGGCCTCGGCCGTGATCCGCTCGACATCGGCGAGCGTCGCGGATCCGTAGATCCCCGGCTCGCGCTGACCGAGCAGGTTGAGGTTCGGTCCGTTGACGAGGAGCAGGCGGCGCGGGGTGGTCACCTGCACACGGTATCAGCGCGCGTCGGGGACGACCGGGCGCACCATCACGTACTCGCGCCCGTTGGCGAGCTCGGTGATCTGCCCGGTGCGCGTGAAGCCGCAGCGCTCATAGGCCGCCTGCGCCCGGTGGTTGTCGACGTGCACCTCGAGTGTGAGGCCGTGGGCGCCCTGTTCGGCGGACCACGTCGCGCACTCGTCGAAGAGCGTCTCGATGGCTCCGGCGCCGCGGTGTCCCTCGGCCACGTACACGCCGACGACCAGGGCGGTGGACTCGGGACCCTCGAGCCCGGACGGCAGCACCGTCGCGGATCCGAACCACTCGCCGTCCTCGGCGATCGCGACGAACTGCGCGTTGGGACCGCCCTCGGCCGCGTTGGCGGTGCGGTGCTGCCAGAACGCGTCGGGCTGCGCGGAGGCGTTCTCGAAGGTGTCGAGGAACGCGAGCGCGGCGACCGGATCCTGCAGGGCCCGCAGACGCAGGTCGCGGACCTCCGTCCACTCCGTCGCGAGGACCCGGCGCACCTCGATGCTCACTCGCCGACTTCCTGATAGGCGGCGAAGAGCAGCGACTCGTCGGGGGCCTGCAGCACGGTCGGCTTGGCGATGCCGTCCAGCACGATGAAGCGCAGCATCCCGCCGCGGCTCTTCTTGTCGCGCTGCATGGTGGACAGCAGGGTCGGCCAGGCGCCGGCGCGGTACGAGGTCGGAAGTCCCAGGGACTCCAGGATCGCGCGGTGCCGGTTGGCGTCCTCGTCCGAGAGACGCCCCGCGAGGCGGGAGAGCTCTGCCGCGAACAGCATGCCCACGGAGATCGCAGCGCCGTGACGCCAGCGGTAGCGCTCGGCGTGCTCGATCGCGTGGCCGAGCGTGTGGCCGTAGTTGAGGATCTCGCGCTGCCCGGCCTCGCGGAAGTCCTCGGAGACGACGCTCGCCTTCATGCCGATCGCGAGTTCGACCGCACGGCGGAACTCCGGGGTGAGCGGATCCACGGCGCGGGCCGGATCCGCCTCGATGATGTCGAGGATCTCGGGGGCCCAGATGAACCCGGCCTTGACGACCTCGGCGAAGCCGGCGGTCGCCTCGTTCGGCGTCAGGCTGGACAGCTCGTCGAGGTCGCCGATCACCGCGCGCGGGGCCCAGAAGGCGCCCACGAGGTTCTTGCCCTCGTTCGTGTTGATGCCGGTCTTGCCGCCCACGGCGGCGTCGACCAGGCCGAGCACGGTCGTCGGCACCTGGACGATCTGCACGCCGCGCAGCCACGTGGCCGCGACGAAGCCCGCGAGGTCGGTGACCGCCCCGCCGCCGTAGCCGACGACCGCATCGGTGCGCGTGAAGTCCGCCTGACCCATGATCTGCCAGAGGAACTGGGCGACCTCGATGCGCTTGCCCTGCTCCGCATCCGGGATCTCGGCCAGCAGCACCTCGCGCGGACCGTTCGCGGTGTCGGCGACCATGCGGTCCCGGAGCTGCGCCGCACGATCGGCGAGCGTCGGCGGGTGCACGACGAGCACCTTGCGCACGCTGGGCGCGAGTGCGGCGGAGACGCGATCGAGGATGTTCCGCCCCACCGCGATGTCGTAGGGCGTGCTGCCCGTCACCGCGATCGTCGTGACCCCGTCGTTCTGCTCCGCGCTCATGCTCGTCCTCTCATCCATTCCACGACCTGTTCGGCGACACGCGACATCGGCACCCGCGAGGTGTCGAAGTGCACGTCCGCCACTTCTTCGTACAGCGCCCGCCGCTCGGCGTAGATCCTGGTCCAGCGCTGGACCGGATCCTCCTCGCCGTGCAGCAGGGGACGTCCCTCGCCGGCGATGCGCACCGCCACCGCCTCCGGCGAGACCGTCAGCAGCACGACCGGCACGCTCTGCAGCAGCGCCCTCGTCTCCGGGGCGAGCACCGCTCCCCCGCCCAGCGAGATCACCCCGCCGCCCGCGACCGCCGCGGCGACCGCCTCGCGCTCCCACGCCCGGAACCGCGCCTCGCCGTGCTCGGCGAAGATCGCGGGGATCGGCCCGTGCTCGAGCACGATCGCCTTGTCCGTGTCGACGAAGCGGAGTCCGGTGGCCTTCGCGACCCTGCGGCCGATGCTGGTCTTGCCGGACCCCATGGGGCCGACGAGGACCAGCGGCCCCGGCGCGTGCGCCTCAGCCGAGCTCATCGTGCAGGATCAGCGCCGCCTCGGAGGCGGGCGTCGTGCGCAGCTCCTCCGGGATCGCGGCGAGGTACGCCTCGAGGTTGCGCCGGGTCTCCGCGACGTTGTCTCCGCCGAACTTCTCCAGCACCGAGTTCGCGAGCTCGATCGCCACCATCGCCTCCGCCACGACGCCCGCGGCGGGCACCGCGCACACGTCGGAGCGCTGGTGGTGCGCGGTGGCCTGCTCGCCCGAGGTGATGTCGACCGTGCGCAGCGCGTGCGGGATGGTCGCGATGGGCTTCATGCCGGCGCGGACGCGAAGGACGGTGCCGGTGGACATGCCGCCCTCGGTGCCGCCCGCGCGGTCGGAGCCGCGGCTGATGCCGTCGTCCGTCGCGAAGAGCTCGTCGTGCGCGGCGGATCCGCGCCGGCGGGTGGTCTCGAAACCATCGCCCACCTCGACGCCCTTGATCGCCTGGATGCCCATGAGCGCGTATGCGAGCCGCGCGTCCAGCCGGCGGTCCCAGTGCACGTGCGAGCCGAGCCCCGGCGGCAGGCCGTAGGCGAGCACCTCGACGATGCCGCCGAGAGTGTCGCCGTCCTTGCGGGCGGCGTCCACCTCATCGACCATGCGCGCCGATGTCGCGGGGTCGAAGCAGCGCAGCGGATCCGCGTCCAGGGTGTCGACGTCGTCCGGCGTCGGCAGGACGGATCCCTCCGGCACCTGCACCGGCCCGATCGACAGGGTGTGGCTGACCAGGCGGACGCCGAGCTCGCCGAGGAAGGCGCGGGCCACGGCGCCGAGGGCGACACGGGCGGCGGTCTCCCGGGCGCTCGCGCGCTCCAGGATCGGGCGGGCCTCGTCGAAGCCGTACTTCTGCATGCCGACGAGGTCGGCGTGGCCGGGACGAGGGCGCGTCAGGGCTGCGCTGCGCCCGCGCGACTTGTCCGTCAGCGCCACGGGATCGGCGCTCATCACCTCGACCCACTTGGGCCACTCGGTGTTGCCGATGCGCATCGCGATCGGGCTGCCGAGCGAGAAGCCGTGACGCACGCCGCCGGAGATCGAGAGCTCGTCCTGCTCGAATTTCATCCTCGACCCGCGCCCATAGCCGAGCTTGCGGCGCTGCAGATCGGACTGGATCGCCTCGCGGGACAGCGGGACGCCCGCAGGCAGGCCCTCCATGACGGCAATGAGTTCGGGGCCGTGCGATTCGCCGGCCGTGAGCACGCGGAGCATCTGACTAGTCTCCCATGCGTTCAGGACCCGTCCGCCCGCATGACTTCGCGCAGGGGACGATTCCTCAGCGCAGGGCCGCCCGCATGACGTCGAGCACGCCGGCCTCGTCGGGAAGCTCCTGCTCCGGGTCCCCGTGCAGGAAGATCCGGATCTGTCGCACTGCCTGGTGCAGGAGCATCTCGAGTCCGCTCACGACCGGGGCATCGGTCCAGGCCGTGACGAGCGGTGTGGGCCAGGGGGCGTATGCGGCGGAGAACAGCGCACCGCCCGTGCTCGCCAGCGCCGTCATCACGGCGTCCGGCAGGGTCGCGGTGCCGGGCAGGGTCGAGACCGTCAGATCGACGGGCGAGGGCGTCGCCTCGGATGCGAGATCGGCGGTGGTCGCCCGCACTCCGATCCGCTCGGCGAATCCGGCCAGCTCCGCCGCCTGCTCGGCACGACGGGTCCTGAGCTCGACCGCATCGACGCCCAGACGCCGCAGCGACACGAGGGCCGAGCGGGCGGTCGCTCCGCCGCCGAGCACGCGCGCGGAACGCGCCGAGCCCAGGCCGCCCGCCAGGAGCGCGGACGTGAGCCCGCCCACATCGGTGTTGAATCCGCGGATCCCCTCGCCCAGCAGCAGCGTGTTCACCGCCCCCGTGAGCCGTGCATCCTCATCGAGGAGGTCGGCGCGCGCGTGGGCGCGCTCCTTCAGCGGCATCGTGAGCGAGAGCCCGCGCCAGTCGTCGTCCAGTGCGTCGAGCGCCGCGTCGAACCCGGCTTCGTCTACCCGGAGGCGGCCGTACTCCCAGTCCAGCCCGAGCCGCCGATAGGCGGCGCCGTGCAGATCGGGCGAACGGCTGTGATCGATCGGATCCCCCCAGACGGCCAGGCGCGATGCGGCAGGCCCCGCGACGGACACGTCAGCAGCCCGAGCTCGGGTTGGCCTTGCACCAGTCCTGCCACTGCTTCACGGCGGCCTCGTGCTCGGCATACGTGGTCGAGAACACCGTCTCGCCCGTGTCGAGGTTGACCGTAACAAAATAGAGCCAGGGGCCGGCAGCCGGGTGCATGGCGGCGTCGATGGCCTTGTCCCCCGGATTCGAGATCGGCGTCTTCGGGAGCCCGTCGATCACGTACGTGTTCCACGGGTTGTCATCGTTCTGCGCCGCGTCGGAGGTGCTGGCCGACCCGCTGTGCAGCTCGCCGTAGCCGTACTGCGCCGTCGAGTCCATCTGCAGCTTCATGCCCTGATCCAGACGGTTCTGGATCACCCGGGACACCTTGTAGAAGTCGGCTTCGGCCCTCGCCTCGCGCTGGACGATCGACGCGATCGTGAGGACGCGCTGCTCGTCCGCGGCCGGCACGCCGGCGGCGCTCAGCGAGTCCCGCGTGCGCTGCACGAGCGTCGAGACGACGTCCTTCGCCGTGGCCCCCGGCGGGAACTCGTAGAGCGCGGGGAACAGCCATCCCTCGAGCGAGGGGGCGTTCACGCCGTAGTCCGCCGGGTTCTTCACGGCGGCCTGGAGATCCGCGAGCGGCACGTCCACGCTCTGCGCGATGCGCGAGATCGTCTCGGTGACCGAGAGGCCCTCCGGGAGCACCGCGGAGTTCTGCATCTTGTTCTTCGGGTCCTGGAGCGCCTTGAGTGCGGCTGCGGCCGTCATCTTCAGCTGCAGCTTGTACACACCGGGGTAGAACGTCGTGACGACGTTGTCCTTGACCAGCATGTCGTAGAAGACGCCAGAGGTCTTCGTCACGCCGGCGTCGTACATCGCCTGCGAGATCTGCTGCCCGCCATCGCCCTTCTTGATCGTCACGAGCGCATTGCCCGTGGCCTGTCCCGCCTCGAAGTCCTTGGACGGCCCCCAGCCCATGACCTCGCTGATCTTGGTGCCGTAGGTGTTCCAGACCCACAGTCCGCCGCCCGCGGCGCCCGCGATGAGCACGAACACGACGAGCAGTGCGATCAGGCAGCCGCGGCGCTTCTTCCGCTTCGGTGTCTTCGGCGGCTCGGTCTCGTGATGGAACAGCGCCTCGAGCGTCGAGTGGAACGGGTCGTGATGCTCCGCGGGGGCGCCTTCTTCCGCCGACGGTGAGGGTGCGCTCGAAGAGGACGCGGCCTCGCGGACGGCGCGACGCGACCCGGGAACGGCGGTCTGCTCGGCGGGGCGAGGAGACTGCACCTGCGGATCCGGCAGCGCACCGAACAGGTCGTGCGAGACGGGGTCGTTCTCCGGCGTGGCGGCCGACGGCGATCGGTCGGACATGTCAGCTGTTCTCCTCATCGAGAATCAAAGGCGTACCGGCCGGGTTGCCGGTGTTCTTCTCCGTGTCGATCGCGTGCTGCAGCAGCACCACGGCGGCAGCCTGATCCACGACACCGCGGGAGTTGCGCTGCGTGCGCCCGGAAGCGCGCAGCGCCTGGTGCGCGGTGACGGTGCTCAGCCGCTCGTCGATCAGGCGCACGCCGATCCCGCACGCACGGCCGAGGGCATCGGCGAACCCGCGGGCGTCGACAGTCGATGCGGTGTCCTCACCGCGGAGGTTGATCGGCAGGCCCACGACGAGCTCGAGAGGTTCGTACTCGGCCGCGAGCTCGGCGATCCGCGCGACGTCCGCGTCACCGCGCGGCACGGTCTCGACCGGCACGGCGAGCAGGCCGTCCGGATCGCACCGGGCCACGCCGATCCTGGCGCGGCCCACATCGATGCCGAGCCGAACGCCCCGTCGGAACCCGGTCACGCGCGGCGCAGCTCCTGCTCGATGGCGGAGAACGCCGCAGGCAGCGCCGCCGCATCGGATCCGCCGCCCTGCGCGACGTCGTCCCTGCCGCCTCCGCCGCCGCCGAGCACGCCGGCGGCGATCTTGGCCAGCGCGCCCGCCTTCGCGCCCTGCGCACGGGCAGAATCGTTGGTCGCGATGACCACCATCGGCCGCCCGTTCGCCACACCCGAGATCGCCGCGACCGCGGCCGCGGAGCCGAACGTGTCGCGCACGCCGGTTGCGATCTCGCGCACTTCGTCCGCCCCGCCGACCTCACCGAGATCGTGCGCGACGAACTGCACTGCGCCGAGGGAGGTCGCGGTCTGCGCGATCGCGGGGACGCGTCCTGCGCGCTCCGCGGCCTCGAACTGCGCGATCCGCTTCTCGGCGGCCTTGAGCTGCGCGGCGAGGTCGGCCACGCGCTCGGTGAGCTGGTCGCGCGGCGTCTTGAGGGCGGAGGTGAGCTGGGACACGAGCGCACGCTCCGCGGCGAACTCCCGGAAGGCGTCCGCGCCGACGAGCGCCTCCACGCGACGGTTCGATGCGCCGACCGAGGACTCGCCGACCAGGTTGATGAGGCCGATCTCGGCGCTCGACGCCACGTGGGTGCCCGCGCAGAGTTCGCGCGACCAGGGCCCGCCGATGTCGACCATGCGCACGGTGGAGCCGTACTTCTCGCCGAACAGCGCCATGGCCCCCGCGGCCTTCGCGTCGTCGAGCGACATGATCCGCGTGGTGACCTCGAGGCCGTCCTGCACGGCGCGGTTCGCGATCTCCTCGATCTCGGTCTTCGTGTCGCCGGACAGCGCCTGGCCCCACGAGAAGTCGAAGCGCAGGTAGCCGGCGCGGTTCAGGGATCCGGCCTGGGTCGCGGTCTTGCCCAGCGTGTCGCGCAGGGCCGCGTGCACGAGGTGCGTGGCGGAGTGCGCCTGGCGCGCGGCACGGCGGTTGGCCGCGTCCACGGTGGTGGTCGCCGGGGCGTCGATCGAGACGACGCCCGTGGTGACCTCGATCGTGTGGCTGATCAGGCCGGGAACGGGGCGCTGCACGTCCAGCACCTCGAGCGCGTAGCCGGGACCGGTGATGACGCCCTTGTCCGCGACCTGGCCGCCCGACTCGGCGTAGAGCGTGGTCTCGGCGAGGACGACCTCCGCCACCTGGCCCTCGGCGGCGCTGCGGACGGGCTGGCCGTCGACGAGGATCCCGAGCACCGTGGAGCTGGTCTCCAGCTCGTCGTAGCCGAGGAACGCGGTCTCGCCCTTCGCGCGCAGCTCGCCGTAGACCGAAACGTCGGCGATCTGACGCTTGCGGTTGCGCGCGTCGGCCTTGGCGCGGGAGCGCTGCTCCTGCATGAGGGAGTCGAACGCGGCGCGGTCGACGTCGAGCCCGGCCTCCTCGGCGATCTCGAGGGTGAGATCGATCGGGAAGCCGTAGGTGTCGTGCAGCAGGAACGCCTCGGAGCCCTTGAGGGTCTCGGATCCGGCCTTCTTGGTGTCGGCGAGGGCGAGGTCGAGGATCGTGGATCCCGCGTCCAGGGTGCGACGGAAGGTCTCCTCCTCCGCGTTCGCGGCGGCGGAGAGCTGGGTCCAGTCCTGCTCGAGGATCGGATAGGCGCTCTTCATCGCGTCCTTGGACACGGAGAACAGCTCGGGGAACACGGGCTCGTCGACGCCCAGGAGCCGCATCGACCGCACGGTGCGGCGCATGAGGCGGCGCAGGATGTAGCCGCGGCCCTCGTTCGAGGGGCGCACACCGTCCGAGAGGAGCATGAGCGAGGAGCGGACGTGGTCGGCGACGACGCGGAAGCGGACGTCGTCGGCGTGCTCGGCGCCGTAGCGGCGCCCGGACAGCTCGACCGCCCGATCCAGCACGGGACGGACCTGGTCGGTCTCGTACATGTTCTCGACGCCCTGCTTGAGGAAGGCGACGCGCTCGAGGCCCATCCCGGTGTCGATGTTCTTCATCGGGAGCTCGCCCACGATGTCGAACTCGGTCTTGCCGCGGATGTTGTCGATGAAGTCCTGCATGAACACGAGGTTCCAGATCTCCAGGAACCGGTTGTCGTCGACCGCCGGTCCCCCGTCCTGGCCGTATGCCGGTCCGCGGTCGAAGAAGATCTCGCTGTCGGGGCCGCCGGGGCCGGGCTGGCCCGTGTTCCAGTAGTTGTCGGCGCGGCCGAGCCGCTGGATGCGCTCCGGCTTCAGCCCGATCACGTCGCGCCAGATGGCCTCGGCCTCGTCGTCGGTCTCGAAGACCGTGACCCAGAGGTCCTTCTCGTCGAAGCCGAGTCCGCCGTCGCTCTCGGAGCCGGTCAGCAGCTCCCAGGCGTAGCGGATCGCGCCTTCCTTGAAGTAGTCGCCGAACGACCAGTTGCCGAGCATCTGGAAGAAGGTGCCGTGCCGTGCCGTACGGCCGACCTCCTCGATGTCGTTGGTGCGGATGCACTTCTGCAGGTCGGCGATGCGCGGATGAGGAGCGGGGACCACGCCCGTGAGGTACGGGATCATCGGCACCATGCCGGCCACGGTGAACAGCAGCGAGGGGTCGTCGCTGACCAGCGACGCCGAGGGGACGATCAGGTGATCGTTCTTCTCGAAGTAGCTCAGGTAGCGCTGCGCGATCTCCGCGGTCTTCATGCTCGTCGAGGGGTCCTTGCTGTCAGGGCGCGCCGGAGCGCGGAATCGGGAGAGGGCGGATCCGCGTCAGTCCGCGGAGCCGTCCTGAGTGAGGCGGGCCTCCTGCGCGTGGAACGCGTCGGCGAGGATCCCGGTGAACTCGTTGATCCGGTCGTCGACGGCCGCCAGCACATCGTGTCCGCGCGGATCCTTGTTCAGGAAGTGCGCGGCGACGAAGCCGCCGATCACGCCGATGAGGAACCACAGCAGGGTCTTCATGTCACCACCTCCGGTTCGGGTCGCACGTCACAACGGTCTCCATCGTATGCGCAAACACGAAGGAGGCGCCGGGGATACCCCCGACGCCTCCTCGGCGTGTTCTCGGAGTTCACTGAACTCCGACAGCAGAGTCGCTGGACTCAGCGCGCGGCGTAGTACTCGACGACCAGCTGCACGTCACAGGTCACGGGGACCTCGGCGCGCTTCGGACGACGGACCAGACGGGCCTCCAGCTTGTCGAGCTCGACCTCGAGGTAGCCCGGGACCGGGGGCAGCACCTCGGCGTGACCGCCGGCGGCCGCCACCTGGAAGGGCTCGAGGCCCTCGCTCTTGGGCTTGACGTGGATGAGCTGACCCGGCTTCACGCGGAAGGACGGGCGGTCGACGAGCTGGCCGTCGACGAGGATGTGACGGTGCACGACGAGCTGACGCGCCTGCGCGGTGGTGCGCGCGAAACCGGCGCGGACCACGAGCGCGTCCAGACGCATCTCGAGCTGCTCGACGAGGTTCTCACCGGTCAGGCCGTCCTTGCGACGGGCCTCGTTGAACTGGATGACCAGCTGCTTCTCGCGGATGCCGTACTGCTCGCGAAGACGCTGCTTCTCGCGCAGACGAACGGCGTAGTCGCTGTCGGCCTTGCGCTTGGTGCGGCCGTGCTCACCCGGAGCGTAGGGACGCTTCTCGAGGTAGCGGGCGGCCTTCGGGGTGAGCGCGACGCCGAGGGCGCGCGACAGACGCACCTTGCGGCGGTCCTGGGACTTCGTAACCACGAAGCGTTCCTTTCGATACGCGGCCGTGTCGGTCACGGCTCGCGGACGTATCGTCTCGATTCCGCCCCTCACGAGCGCACGCCGGGGCGGACGAGAGGGTGTTGCAGGAGTGGAGAGATGCCCGAAAACACGGTTTCGAGCCGATCCATGCTATCAGATCAGGCCTGAGCGCCCGTCTCGGTGCGGTCGGAGCGCCGGGCCCTCGCATCGACCGGGGTGCGCTGCACGGGACCGCCGGTCGTGAGCCACGCGATCGCCGCGGCGAGAAGCACCACGGCCGCTCCCGTCCCGGGCGTGAGATACCCCTGGGTGAGCACCCACCCCACACTCGCGACGAGCGCGACCGCGCACGCGAGCGCCGCCCACAGGGGCATGCGCCGGGCGCGCTCCGCAGGCCAGAGCCGTTCGATGCGCGGCACGATGAGGCACAGCACGGCGAGCACCGCGACGATGGCCAGCACCCAGGGGATCCGGGTGATCCACCAGGTGGTGGTGAGGACGGGAGGGAAGGGCAGCCCGAGCGCGAGCTGCGCGCCCACCACCACCGCCATCGCGACGGTGTGCCAGAGGTAGACGACCATCCCGAACACGCCCAGCGCGCCGATCCCGACCAGCACCGGGCGCTGTCGCATCGCGGCACGGATCGCGGGCTGCAGCAGCGTGAACAGATACACCTGGGCGAGACCGAGCAGCAGCAGGAGCACGGTCGGCGGATTCAGGTTCGCGATCATGTCCGGGTCGTACCCCATGCCGAGCACAGCGACGGCCATGAGGGCGTAGGCGACCAGCGCGAGCACGAGCAGCAGCCGGCGGGGACGGCGCGAGTACCACTGATCCCGCACCCCGAAGCCGAGCTGCTGCACGAACAGCCAGACGAACAGCCAGTTCAGCGCGCCGACGGGCACGTGCAGGGAGCGGTCCACCAGGTCGACCGCCACGGCGAGACCGGCGAGCGTGAAGTACGTCGCCCAGGCGGCACGACGATGCAGCGCCGCCATCAGCGGGACGAAGGAGGTGCAGATCGCGTACACCGCGATGAACCAGAGCGGCTCGGCCAGGCGGAACGCGAAGGTCCGCAGGAACTCCGGATCCGCTCCGCAGAGCGCGAGGATCCCCATCGCCGCGAGCACCCCGAGCATCGCGAACAGCACAGGGCGCGCGAGGCGCAGCATCCTGGCGCGGATGTACTCCGCGGCCGTCCCGCCCGCACCGTGCATGCGCCGCCAGGTGGTGATCCCCGCGAAGCCCCCGGCGATGAAGAACGTGGGCATGATCATGCCCACCCAGGTGATCGCCGTCAGCGGCCTCCACTCGGCGAGGGCGTTGAAGGCGCGCAGCGGATCGCCGGCGATGCCCATCTGCAGCGCATGCAGCAGCACCACGACGGGAAGGCAGATCGCACGGACGAAATCGATCGAGAGGTCGCGGTCGGGCGGGATCCTCGGGACGGCTCGTGCCACGGTCGTCTACCCCTCCCCCAGGATCCTCCTGATGCGCTCCAGTCGCGCCTGCACCTCGCGCTCTCCGCCGAGTGCCTTGGGCTGATAGTAGCGGCGCCCCTGCAGCTCGTCGGGGAGGTACTGCTGAGGCACGATCCCGGCATCGTTGTCGTGCGGATAGCGATAGCCCTTGCCGTGCCCGAGTCGCTTGGCCCCCGGGTAGTGCGCGTCGCGCAGGTGCACGGGCACCCGCCCGAATCCGCCCGCGCGGACGTCGGCGATCGCCGCGTCGATCGCCAGATACGCGGCGTTGGACTTCGCCGTGGTCGCGAGGTAGACCGTCGCCTCGGCGAGCGGGATCCGCCCCTCCGGCATCCCGATGAAGGCGACCGCGTCGGCCGCCGCGACGGCGATCACGAGCGCCTGCGGGTCGGCGAGACCGATGTCCTCGGACGCCGAGATCACGAGCCGCCGTGCGATGAAGCGCGGATCCTCCCCCGCCTCGATCATGCGGGCGAGGTAGTGCACGGCCGCGTCGACGTCGGAACCTCTGATCGACTTGATGAACGCGCTGATGACGTCGTAGTGCTCGTCGCCCTGGCGGTCGTAGCGCAGCAGCGCGCGATCCACGGCCTGCGCGACGTCGTCGTCGGTGATGGTCGGCGTCTCGTCCTCGGTCAGGCGCTCCGGCGAGGCGGCGACGGCTGCTGCGGCCTCGAGACCGGTGAGCGCCCGTCGCGCATCGCCCGAGGCGAGCCGGATCAGGGCTGCGCGGGCCGTGTCCTCCAGCTCCGCGCGGCCGTTGAGGCCCCGCGGATCCGCCACGGCCCTGTCGATCAGGACGCCGATGTCCTCATCCGTGAGGGGCTTCAGCGTGAGCAGCAGTGACCGGGACAGCAGCGGGGAGATCACCGAGAACGACGGATTCTCGGTGGTCGCGGCGATCAGGATGACCCAGCCGTTCTCGACCCCCGGAAGCAGCGCGTCCTGCTGCGCCTTGGTGAAGCGGTGGATCTCGCCGAGGAACAGGATCGTCGACTGGCCGTAGAGGTCGCGCTGGTTCAGCGCCTCCTGCATGACCTCGCGCACGTCCTTCACACCGGCCGTGATCGCGGACAGTTCCACGAAGCGACGGCCCGAGGACCGCGCGATGGCCTGCGCGAGCGTGGTCTTGCCGGTTCCGGGAGGACCCCAGAGGATCATCGAGACGCTCGACGCGGTCTTCGCCGCCGGATCCGCGAGCGTCATGATCGGCGATCCAGGGCGGAGCAGGTGCTGCTGCCCCGCGACCTCGTCGAGCGAGATCGGACGCATCCGCACGGCGAGCGGCGTCTGGCCGCTCATCAGCGGAACTGCAGGAGTCATGCGGTCAAGGCTAACGGCGTGCGCCGACAGTGCGACGCGCACGCCGCACTGTCGTGCCCGCGGTGCGCGGCGGGGCGAGGCTGTCGCGATAGGCTCGGTCCTCGACATCCAGGGAGGATCCATGGCCGCTCGCCGCCCGACGAACGCCCGCGACCAGCGCGCTCGTGTCCAGCAGGAGCGCGCTCGCCTGCACGCCGCACGCCAGGATCTGCATGCGGGGAGCGTCCGGCGCAGGGTGCGCGACAACACGATCGCGGTGGTCGCAGGAGCCGTCATCGTGATCGGCGCCGTCGTCAGCCAGGTCGTGCACGCGGAAGTCACCGCGCCCGCGCCTTCCCCCTCCCCATCGGTCAGCCCGACGGACCAGCCGAGCCCCGCTCCCACTCCCGTGCCCACCGCGACGGAGACCCCGGCCGGCTGAGCCAGGCCCCTCTCGCACGCTGGTCCGGCGTACTAGGCTGGGCCTGTCCTTTCCGCCTCCCGCGGCACGCCGCGCAAGGAGTTCACCGTGTCCACCGAAGAGCACACCCCCGTAAACCCGACCGACGCCTCGCAGCCCGACACCGAGAACGCCCCGACGCCCGTCGCGGACGCACCCGAGGTCGTCGCCGCGGAGGATGCGGAGTCCGCCACGGCCGAGACTGCCGCTCCTGCCGAGCAGTCCGAGGCCCCCGCCGAGGAGGCCGTCGTGCCCGCCGAGGCCGCGGACGCCCCTGCTGAGGAGGCTGCGGCAGAGCCGTCGCCCGTCGCCGAGGCGCAGCCGTCGGTCCCCGCGCCCGCGCCGCGTCCGTCGGCGATGCCCCGGCCGCCGGCCATGCCGCGTCCGCCGGCATCGGCGATCCGCCCCGCCGTGCCCGCTGCGCCCGTCGCCGCCGCCCCGGTGAGCACGAGCGACGCCGCCGAGTGGGGACGCGTCACCGAGGACGGAACCGTGTCGGTGCGCGAGGGCGAGGAGTGGCGCGAGGTCGGGCAGTACCCTGACGGCACCCCGGCCGAGGCGCTCGCCTACTTCGTCCGCAAGTTCGAGGACATCGCCTTCAAGGTGAACGCGCTCGAGCAGCGCGTGCAGGCCGGCGGATCCGGCGCCGCGGATCTCGCCAAGCAGGCCCAGCACCTCGTCGTGGAGGTCACCGACGCCGCTGCGGTCGGCGATCTCGCGAACCTGCGGGCGCGCCTCGACGCGCTGACCGGATCCCTCGCCGACGCCTCCGCCGCGGAGGCGGTCGAGGCCAAGGCGGCCGTCGACGCCGCCATCGCCGAGCGCACCGCGCTGGTGGAGCGCTCCGAGGCCATCGCCGCGCAGGACCTCTCCTCCGTGCAGTGGAAGAAGGTCACCGAGGAGATGGGCGCGCTGTTCGATGCGTGGCAGAGCCACCAGCAGAACGGCCCCCGGCTGCCGAAGGGCGCGGCGAACCAGCTCTGGAAGCGGTTCCGCGATGCGCGCGCCACGGTCGATCGCCAGCGCCGCGCGTTCTACGCGGAGCTCGACGAGACGCACAAGGCCGCCCGCGACCGCAAGTCTCGTCTGGTCGAGCGCGCGGAGGCGCTGGCACCCAAGGGCGTCGACGGCATCCCCGCCTACCGCGGCCTGCTCGACGAGTGGAAGGCCGCAGGCCGTGCCGGACGCAAGGCCGATGACGCGCTGTGGGCCCGGTTCAAGGCTGCGGGCGACGCGCTCTACTCGGCGCGCGCCGAGCAGGCAGCGGCCACCGAGGCGGAGTCCGCGCCCCGCATCGAGGAGCGCACCGCGCTGCTCGAGCAGGCGAAGGCCGTCGCCGACGAGGCGAACCTCACCAAGGCCCGTGCGCTCCTGACCCGCATCCAGCGTCAGTGGGATGAGGTCGGACGGATCTTCCCGCGTGAGAAGGAGCGCGCGCTGGACGACCGTCTGCGCGTCATCGAGCAGGAGCTCAAGTCTCGCGAGGACGTCGACTGGAAGCGCAACAACCCCGAGACGAAGGCCCGCGCCGGCGCGATGAGCGAGCAGCTCCAGCAGGCCATCGCCAAGCTCGAGGCCGAGCGCGACGCGGCAGAGAAGTCCGGGAACGCCAAGGCCCTCAAGGACGCGACCGAGGCCCTCGAGGCCCGACGCGCCTGGCTGAACGCGCTCGACGGCTGAGCACGCGTCGCAGCCCGACGGTCGTCGGAGTTGTCCACAGGGCGGGGGTCTTCGGATCCCCGCCCTGCGGCGTCTGGCCCACACTGAGTTCATGCGCGGCGCCTTCCTGCATGTCCCCGGAGTCCGGCTCTCCTTGGCCGAGCTCACCGCGGCCCGTCTGGACGGCGATGTCGTCGACCTGGGCGAGGCCTTCGCCCCTGCCGATCTCGTGGAGACGGCGGTGCTGCGCGCCTCTTCGCTGACCTCGCTGATCAGCGGGATGCGCGATGCCGCGTTCGCCGGCATGAGCGCGGCGTGGATCCACGGCGCCGGCGACGCCGCCCCGGAACCGCACGAAGTGCAGAGCGCCTCAGGACGCCGATTGCGCGCTCCCGTCACGCGCCGCATCATCGTGCACGACCCGATCCTCGATCCGGCGGACGTGCAGCGCCTCGGCGGAATCGCCGTGACGACCCCGGAGCGCACCCTCATCGACCTGCTGCGCTGGCCCGTGACGCTGCCGGAGCGGCACGACTGGGCGCGGCTGCTGGTCCAGGCGGATCCGGCGCTCCTCGGGCGCACGGCGGTCCGCCTGGCCGACATGCGGCATGGACCAGGGCATCACCGCATCGCCCGGTTCCTCGCCGCCCATGGCGCCGAACCTGCCTCGTCCTGAGGGGGATCTCCGCTCAGGACGAGGTGACGCGGTAGACGTCGTAGACGGCGTCGATCCGGCGTACGGCGTTCAGCACGCGGTCCAGGTGCACCGTGTCGCCCATCTCGAAGACGAAGCGGCTCAAGGCCAGGCGATCGTTGGTGGTCTGCACCGTCGCGGACAGGATGTTCACGTGGTGCTCGCTGAGCACCCGGGTGACGTCCGACAGCAGGCCCGCACGGTCCAGCGCCTCGACCTGGATCTGCACGAGGAAGATGCTGCGCGTGGTGGGCGCCCACTCGACGTCCACCATCCGATCCTTCTCGACCGACAGGGCCTTGACGTTCACGCAGTCGGAGCGGTGCACGGACACGCCGCTCCCCCGCGTCACGAAGCCGACGATCTCATCGCCCGGCACCGGCGTGCAGCACTTCGCGAGCTTCACGAGGATGTCCGCGGCGCCGCGCACCAGGACTCCGGAGTCGCCCTCGCGCGGAGCGCGGCTTCGCCCATGGGCGGGGAGGTCGATCGCACCGGTCGAGGTGTCCTCGGTCGTGGAGATGAGCGCGGTGACCTTCTCCAGCACAGACTGGGTGGACACGTGCCCTTCACCGACCGCGGCGTACAGCGCCGAGACGTCCTCGTAGCGCAGCTGCTGCGCGACCTCGGCGAAGGAGTCCTGGTTCATCAGGCGCTGCAGCGGCAGGTTCTGCCGGCGCATGGCGCGCGCGATGGCTTCCTTGCCCTGCTCGATCGCCTCTTCGCGGCGCTCCTTCGTGAACCAGCCGCGGATCTTGTTGCGCGCGCGGGTGCTCTTGACGAAGGTCAGCCAGTCCTGGCTGGGGCCGGCGTCGGGGTTCTTCGAGGTGAACACCTCGACCACGTCGCCGCTGTTCAGCGCGGTCTCCAGCGGCACGAGGCGGCCGTTGACCTTGGCGCCCATCGTGCGATGCCCGATCTCGGTGTGCACGGCGTATGCGAAGTCGACCGGGGTCGCCCCGGAGGGAAGTCCGATCACGCGGCCCTTGGGCGTGAAGACGTAGACCTCCTTCGCGCCGATCTCGAAGCGCAGCGAGTCCAGGAACTCGCTGGGGTCGGCGGTCTCCGCCTGCCAGTCGGAGATGTGCGCGAGCCAGGTCATGTCGGCATCGGCGGTGGAACCCTTGCCGCCTCCGTTCATCCGCTCCTTGTACATCCAGTGCGCCGCGACGCCGAACTCGGCCTGCTGGTGCATCTCGTGGGTGCGGATCTGGATCTCCACGGTGCGACCGCCGGGGCCGATCACCGTGGTGTGCAGCGACTGGTAGAGGTTGAACTTCGGGGTGGCGATGTAGTCCTTGAAGCGGCCGGGCAGCGGCGTCCAGCGCGCGTGGATGGCGCCGAGCACCGCGTAGCAGTCGCGGACGGTGCCGACCAGCACGCGGATCCCGATCAGGTCGTAGATGTCGTCGAACTCGCGTCCGCGCACGACCATCTTCTGATAGACGGAGTACAGCTGCTTCGGCCGACCGGCCACCTTGCCGCGCACGCGGAGGTCGCGCAGGTCGCTCTCGACCGCGTCGACGACCTCGCGGATGTACTTCTCCCGCTGCGGCGTGCGCTGCTTGATGAGGCTGTCGATCTCCGCGTAGATCTTCGGGTGCAGCACCGCGAAGGACAGGTCCTCGAGCTCCGACTTGATCGCCTGGATTCCGAGGCGGTGCGCGAGCGGGGCGTAGATCTCGAGCGTCTCGGTGGCCTTCTTCGCCGCCTTCTCCGGCGGGACGAAGCCCCAGGTGCGGGCGTTGTGCAGGCGGTCCGCGAGCTTGATGATCAGCACGCGGATGTCCTTGGACATCGCGACGATCATCTTGCGGACGGTCTCGGCCTGGGCGCTGTCGCCGTACTTGACCTTGTCGAGCTTCGTGACGCCGTCCACGAGCATGGCGACCTCGTCGCCGAATGTCGCGGTGAGGTCCGTGAGCGCGTAGCCGGTGTCCTCGACCGTGTCGTGCAGGAGCGCGGCGGCGATCGCCCGAGGCCCGAGTCCGAGGTCGGCGAGGATCTGCGCCACCGCGAGCGGGTGCGTGATGTACGGCTCGCCGCTCTGCCGCTTCTGGCCCTCGTGCTTCTCCGCCGCGACGGCATAGGCGCGCTCGATGATCGCGAGGTCGCCGCGCGGATGGTTCTGCCGAACCGTGCGGATGAGGTTGTCGAGATCGTTGATCCGAGGCGCGCGCGAGAAGATCCGGGGCACGAGCCTGCGCAGACTCGACCCCTGCGCCGGCGCCCCAGGCGTCGTCCCGACCTCGCTCATCCGACCTCCAGGCAGATCATCCTACAAGCGCCCGGAACGGCAGGACGCATCGGCGGGTCAGACCTCCACCGCGCTGACCGTGGCGCGCTCCCGCGCGGCGAGAACGCGCTTGTCGTGCTCGCGGATCCCCGACTCGTTCTCACGGAACAGCGAGTACAGCGGTGCGGCGACGAACAGCGTGGAGTACGCGGCGACGATGATGCCCACGAAGATCGAGAGCGAGATGTCGGTCAGCGTCTGCGCGCCGAGCCAGAAGGCGCCGATGAACAGGATCGCACCGACCGGCAGCGCCGCGATGACCGCCGTGTTGATCGATCGGATCAGGGTCTGGTTGACCGCGAGGTTCACGGCTTCGCCGAAGGTACGCGAGGACTTGGTGCCCTCCTCGCTCGTGTTCTCACGGATCTTGTCGAACACGACCGTGGTGTCGTAGAGCGAGTAGGCGAGGATCGTCAGGAAGCCGATGACGGCCGCCGGGGAGATCTCGAAGCCCGCCAGCGCATACACGCCCACCGTGATCACGAGCACGTCGAGGAGGCCGAGGATCGAGGCCGCCGACATCTTCCAGGTGCGGAAGTAGATGGCGAGGATCAGGAAGGTCAGCGCGAGGAAGATCGCGAGACCCCACAGCGACTGCCGGGTCACGCCTTCGCCCCAGCTGGGGCCGATGAACGACGTGTTCACCTTGTCGTCGGCGACGCCGTAGGCCTTGGCGAGAGCGGCGGCCACGTCGTGACTCTGCTGCTCGTCCTTCAGCTGGGCCGTCTGCACGCGGATGTCGCGGTTGTTGACCGTGGTCACCTTGGTGGTGACGTTGGGCAGCACCGAGCGCACCGCGGTCGTCGCGATGTCCTGGTTGCGGTTCGAGGGCGCCTCGACCGTGAACTGCGAGCCGCCGGTGAACTCGATCGAGAACTGCACCGGGCGGAACAGGGGCACGAGGGCGGATCCGACCACGAGCAGGATCGCGATGATGAACCAGACGCGCCGCTTCCCGACGAACGGGAACGAGGTCTTGCCGGAGTAGAGGTCGTTGCCGAACTCGTTCATGGAGCGCATCAGTCGTTCTCTCCGTTCCGGCTCGCGCCCTGGTCCGCGGAGGCGAGGGACTCCGCGCGCTTTCGTTCGGCGATGGTCTGGCGTCGCTCGGCCTCACCGCGGGAGCGGCCGGCACGGGCCGCCTTGCCCTGGGAAGCGGTCGCCACCGCGCGGTACTCCGTGCGTCCGCGGTACACCGCGCCGAGCGCCTCGGGGTCCATACCGGACAGCGGGTGGCCGTTGCCGAAGAAGCGGGTGCGGGCCAGGATCTGCATCACCGGGTGCGTGAACACGACGAAGATCAGCACGTCGATGAGCGTGGTCAGACCCAGCGTGAACGCGAAGCCCTTCACGGTCGCGTCGGCGAGGATGTACAGCACCACCGCGGCGAGGATGTTGATCGACTTGGAGATGTAGATCGTGCGCTTGGCACGACTCCAGCCGTCCTCCACCGCGCCGGTGATGGATTTGCCGTCGCGCAGCTCGTCCCTTATTCGTTCGAAGTAGACGATGAACGAGTCGGCCGTGAATCCGATCGACACGATCAGACCGGCGACGCCCGCGAGGGACAGGCGGAAGCCCATCCGCCAGCCCAGGATGCAGATCAGGACGTAGGTGATGACGGCCATCACGCCGATCGACGCGATGATCACGAAACCGAGCGCGCGGTAACTGAGCAGCGAGTAGATCGCGACGAGCCCGAGGCCGATGAGACCGGCGATGAGGCCGATCTGCAGCTGCTGGGATCCGAGGGTGGCGGAGATGGTGTCGGAGCTCTGCACGGTGAAGCTCAGCGGCAGCGCGCCGAACTTGAGCTGGTCCGCGAGGCTCTTGGCCGTCTCCTGCGTGAACGAGCCGCTGATGGAGGGACGTCCGTCGAGGATGACGCCGTTCATGGTCGGCGCGGAGATGACGGATCCGTCCAGGACGAAGGCGAACTGATTGCGCGGCGTCTGGCCCTGCTGCGTGAACGCGTAGAGGCGCTGGCTGACCTTGCCGAACGCGTCGGTGCCCTTGCCGTCGAAGGTCAGGTTGACCTCCCACTGCCCGTTCTGCTGGTTCAGGCCCGCGGTGGCGTCCTTGATCGACGTGCCGTCCAGCTCGACCGGGCCGAGCAGGTACTTGGCCTGATCGCTGCTGTCGCAGGCGATGAGCGGCTGATCCGTCGGCTGCTTCGCCGCGTCGCGCTTGGTCTTGCAGTCGTAGGAGAGGAACTCGGCCTGCAGCTTCGGCGTGACCCAGGACATGTCGCTGCCGTCGGTCGGCGACGGCGACGGCGTGGACGCGAGGTCCGGCGCCGGCGTCGGATAGGGCGTCGACTTGCCGTCGTCGCCCACGAAGGACGTCGACGGCGCCGTGGCCGCGAGCACCGCGCGCAGCTCCATCTTGGCGCTCGCCTGGATCCGGTTGCGCGTGGCCTCGTCCGCCTTGCCGGCGATCTGGACGACGATGTTGCGACCGCCCTCGGTCGTGATGTCGGACTCCCCGACGCCCGACGCGTCCACGCGCTGACGGATGATCTGCGCCGCCTGGGTGAGCTGGTCGGCGTTCGGATCCTTGCCGTCAGCGGTCTGCGCGCTGAGGATGATCTGCGTGCCGCCCTGCAGGTCCAGGGCCAGCTGAGGGGTCCAGGAGCTCTTGCCGAAGCCGTACACGCCGAGCGCGTTCAGGCCGAACAGCACGCCGATGGCGATGAGCAGGCCGAGCAGGACCCGCCAGGCGTGCTTGACGGGAGAAGACGATGCCACGAAGGTTCTTCGCTTTCTGAGGGGGACGGTCTGTCCGGAGGGAGGTCCTGCGCCGAGCGCGGACCGCGTCAGTTCTTGTCGTCGGCCTCGCGCTCCAGGCGGGCGCGGGTCTCCTCGGCCGACTCGATGCGGATGTCCTTGGCGCGCTCGTCGAGCGGCGTCTGCTCGTCCAGCGGGGTCTGCTCGTCGAGCGGCGTGTGCGTGTCCTCGGCGACCGGCGCGTTCTGCTCCTCGTCGACGATGCGCAGGATCGCCTGCGAGTGCACCTCGATGACCACGCCGGGCGCGATCTCGACGCGGGCGGGACGGTCCAGGTTCTCGGCGTCGAACTCGACGATCGTGCCGTAGATGCCGCCCTGCAGCAGCACCTTGGCGCCGGGGATGGTCTGCGTGGCCTTCTTCTCCTGCTCCTCCTTCATGCGCTTGTTGCGACGGCGGGTGGAGAACACCATGAAGACGAGCAGGATGGCCAGGACGAAGAACAGACCGTACTGCGAGAAGAAGGTCGCGAGATTCATGCGAAGAGGTGCCTTTCGGGGCGCGCGCCGATGGTGGGTGCGCAGAAGGGTGGGGACAGTGAAAGTCTCCAGCGATTATAGGTCATCGAACAACGCGGCCCCCTCGGGGTGCGCGACGCCGAGATGCGCGTACGCCTCGGGCATCGCGATGCGCCCGCGGGGCGTGCGGCCGAGGAAGCCGATCCGCACGAGGTAGGGCTCCACGACGCTCTCGATCGTGTCCGCCTCCTCGCCCACCGAGACGGCGAGAGTGCTGAGGCCCACGGGGCCGCCGCGGAAGCGTCGGACGATCGCGTCCAGCACCGCGCGGTCCAGGCGGTCCAGGCCGATCCGGTCGACGTCGTAGAGCTCCAGGGCCGCTCGCACGTCCTCGACGGAGGCCGAGGATCCCCCGCCGTGCACGAGCGCGTAGTCGCGCACGCGCCGCAGCAGGCGGTTGGCGATGCGAGGGGTGCCGCGAGAGCGCCGGCCGATCTCCGCGCGCGCCACGACCGGGACGCCGACGCCGAGCACGACGGCGGAGCGCTCGACGACGCGCTCGAGCTCATCCGCCTCGTAGTACTCCAGATGCGCGGTGAAGCCGAAGCGGTCGCGCAGCGGATTCGGCAGCAGTCCGGAGCGGGTGGTCGCGCCGACGAGAGTGAACGGGGCGAGTTCGAGCGGGATGCTCGTCGCCCCTGCACCCTTGCCGACCATGATGTCGATGCGGAAGTCCTCCATCGCGAGGTACAGCATCTCCTCTGCGGAGCGCGCCATCCGGTGGATCTCGTCGATGAACAGCACCTCCCCCGGCGTGAGGCTCGACAGCAGCGCCGCGAGGTCGCCGGCGTGCTGGATCGCGGGACCGCTGGACATGCGCAGCGGCCGCCCGCTCTCGTGCGCCACGATCATCGCCAGCGTCGTCTTGCCGAGTCCGGGAGGACCGGACAGCAGGATGTGGTCGGCGGGACGGTCCTGGATCCGCGCGGCCTCGAGCAGGAGCTTCATCTGCCCGCGGACCTTGTGCTGTCCGACGAACTCGTCCAGGCTCGCCGGTCGCAGTGCGCCCTCGATCGCGAGCTCGGCCTCGTCGACGGCCTCGCCGGAATCGTGGAACTCAACCACGCGCGGCTCCGCCCTGGGCGGGTCCGAGGGTCGCGAGCGTGCGGCGCAGCAGGAGCGAGACGGATCCGCGCTCGGTCTCGCTCGCCTCGGTGGTGCTCCGCTCCGCGGCCTCGGCGGCGACGCGCTCGGACCACCCGAGGCCGATGAGGGCGGCGATGAGCTGCGTGCTGATCTCGTCGGGGATCGAGGCCGCCACGGGCGCGGCTGCCGGAGGCTGCAGCTTTCCCGTGAGCTGGACGACGATGAGCTTGGCGGTCTTCGGTCCGATCCCGGACACGCGACGGAACGGAGCGTCGTCGTCCGCGGCGACCGCGGTGGCGATCTGGTCGACGGAGAGGTGCGAGAGCACGCCCAGGGCGGACTTCGGCCCCACGCCCGTGACCGAGATCAGGTGCCCGAAGACCTCGAGCTCGGAGGCATCCGCGAAGCCGTAGAGCGACAGGGCGTCCTCGCGCACGATCAGCGACGTGTGCAGGCGCAGCTCGTGTCCGACCCGGGCGGTGTGCGCGACGTCGCCGGGCACAGCGACGGAGAAGCCGACTCCTCCGACCTCGATGATGACGGAATCCGTGGTCGCGGACAGCACGGTGCCACGCAGGGAGGAGATCATGAAAGCAGTCTACGCACGTGCTCGTAGGTATGTTCGAGCGACACGCTCCGCGTCGGCCCATGCCTTCTGCGCGGGCGTCTGCGCGCCGCCCTCACCTGCTCCGCCTGCCGCGCCGGAACCGCGCCATGCGTGGCAGAGCGCGATCGCGAGGGCATCGGCCGCATCGGCGGGCTGCGGCGGCGCATCGAGTCGCAGGATGCGCGCGATCATCGCCTGCACCTGCTTCTTGTCCGCCGAGCCGTAGCCCGTCACCGCCGCCTTGACCTCGCTCGGCGTATGCGTCGCGGCGGGGAGGCCGTGCTCGGCGGCGATGAGCAGCGCGACGCCGCTGGCCTGCGCGGTCCCCATGACGGTGTGCGTGTTCTGCTGGGCGAATACGCGCTCCACGGCCACGGCATCCGGTTCGTGCTCCGCGATCACCGCACGGATCCCTGCGGCGACCGCCGCGAGCCGCTCCCCGATCGGCGCGTCCACCGGCGTGCGGATCACGCCCACATGCACGAGCGTGCCGCGGCGCATCGGATCGACGTCGACCACGCCGACGCCGCAGCGCGTGAGACCGGGGTCGATGCCCAGAACCCGCCGTACTCCCGTCATGCCTCCAGGCTAGGCGCGGTTCCGCCGCTCGGCGCCGAGGCGCGCGGCCAGCCCATCGCCGTCTGGGCGCGGTCCATGAAGGCGGTCTTCGCCCTCGTGTAGTCGTCGTAGTCGTCGGCGTCCGCGTTCTCCTCCGCGAGGGACCGCTTCAGCCGCTCGTACTCCGCACGCGCCGCGGGATCCGCGCGCAGCCAGTCGCGGAAGGCGACGACGAAGTCGGCGAACGGCGAGTCGGCGCGGCGGATATGCAGGATGATCCCCTGCACAGGGCCCGCCTGATCCAGCTCTCGGAAGTAGAGCAGCTTCTCATGGTGACGCGGGTCGGATCCGGGTCGAGGAGTGTCGACGTCGACCCCTGGCGAGTCCGGCCGGGATCCGCGGGCCCTCTCGATCTGGAGCGGCCCGAGCGCCGTGCTGACCGCGGCTTCATCAGGGATCGCCGATACGAGGAGCTGCAGATCCAGGTATGACTTGGCGGCGAGGCCCGGCACCGCGGTGGATCCGATGTGCTGGAATCCCGCGACGGGGATACCGGCCTGCACGAACGCCTCACGGATCCGCCGGATCCAGCCCGAAGCGACCGATGGCCACGCCGGATCGTACGGGACGATCTCCGGCGCGGCCATCGAAGGGTCTCGCGGCTTACTCGTCGTTCTCGAGCTCGGCCTGCACCTCGGCGGTGAGGTCGAAGTTCGCGTAGACGTTCTGCACGTCGTCGCTGTCCTCGAGCGCGTCGATGAGCCGGAAGATCTTGCGCGCCGCCTCGGCGTCGATCTCGACCTTGAGGTTCGGGACGAACTCGACGTCGGCCGACTCGTACTCGATGCCCGCCTCCTGCAGCGCGGTGCGCACCGCGACCAGGTCGGAGGCGTCGGTGATGATCTCGAAGCCCTGCGCGTGCGGCTCGATCTCCTCCGCGCCCGCCTCGAGGGCCGCCATCATGACGTCGTCCTCGGTGGTGTTCTCACCCTCGACGACGATGACGCCCTTGCGGGTGAAGTTGTAGGCGACGCTGCCGGGGTCGGCGAGCGTGCCGCCGTTGCGGCTGAGCGCTGTGCGCACCTCGGCCGCCGCGCGGTTCTTGTTGTCGGTCAGACACTCGATCATGAGCGCCACACCGTGCGCGCCGTAGCCCTCGTACATGATCGAGGAGTACTCGACCGACTCGCCGCCGATGCCCGCGCCGCGCTTGATGGCGCGGTCGATGTTGTCCTTCGGGACGGAGGTCTTCTTGGCCTTGAGCACCGCATCGAAGAGCGTCGGGTTGCCCGCGAGATCAGCGCCGCCGAGCTTCGCGGCGACCTCGATGTTCTTGATGAGCTTGGCCCACGACTTCGCACGGCGCGAGTCGATGACGGCCTTCTTGTGCTTGGTCGTGGCCCACTTGGAATGCCCGGACATATGTCTCCCGCTCGTATCAGCCCCGCGGTCCATCCCGCCAGGGCATCGTCCATTCTAGAAGATCCGCGCCCGCGGCACCGACGAACGGGGCGCAGAACAGCGAGACTACGCCGCCAGGGCCGACCGCCGCGCCGCCACCAGCTCCAGGAACCGGGCGTGCAGGCGCGTCTCGCCGTTCATCTCCGGGTGGAAGCTCGTGCCGAGCAGGTTGCCCTGCTGCACCGCCACGACACCGCCGTCCGGCAGTGCCGCGATCGCCGTCGCACGAGGCCCGACGCGGGTGATGAGCGGCGCCCGGATGAACGTCGCCTCCACCGGCTCATCGATCCCGGCGACCACGAGCTCCGTCTCGAAGGACTCCACCTGCCCGCCGAACGCGTTGCGGGCGACGGTGACGTCGAGGCCGCCGAAGGTCAGCTGGCCGTCGATCGCGCCCTCGATCTCGTCCGCGAGCAGGATCAGGCCCGCGCACGTCCCGTACACGGGCAGGCCGTCGGCGATGAGGGTCCGCAACGGCTCGCGTACACCGAAGATCCGGGACAGCTTGTCGATCACGCTCGACTCGCCGCCGGGGATGACCAGTCCATCGAGCCCGTCCAACTGCTCGGGGCGGCGGACGGGAACCGCCTCCGCCCCGAGCGAGGTGAGGATCGCGGCGTGCTCGCGCACATCGCCCTGCAGCGCGAGCACGCCGATCCGCATGGGGGCTGTCACCAGCCGCGCTCCGCGAGGCGGTGCGGTGCAGGCAGGTCGGACACGTTGATGCCGACCATCGCTACGCTCAACAAATAGTGACTCAAGCTGTCACTCCTTTTTCCTGATGAAGGCTAGAAACCTCGCCACCACCACTCACGATTCGGAGTTCGCGAGTCATTCGTTACTCCGACCTTATCGGTCACAGGTGCTCGCGTCCAATCCAAATGACCGTGATACCGCGGACAGAAACCGAGATGGAGTACCCCATCACACTGGCCGATTCACTCCAGTCTGGTCCCCGATAACTCAACGGACGGCTCAGGAGTCGTATCGTGACTCAGTCGTCCGTCCGAACTGACGCTGGAGTCTATGGATCCGTCGTTCCGCAGCCTCGAGTCGCGCCACCAGCCGACGCCGACTCAACTGCGACGTCGCCACGTTCGGCGTGCAAGGAATCCGTTCCTCAACGAGCCGGTACCCGCTGATCCATCGAACTGCAACGCACGCCCGGCACTCCAGCTCTGGCTCGGGCCAGGGCCACCCTTGCACCGCCAGCCGATCGATGTGCGCCCGAGTGGAGCCGTCGTCTGCCGCACCGAGAACCTCCTCCGACGCCCACGCCTCCTTCACCGCCTGACGGAACTTCGAGACCGATTCAGATGCGAAGTCTGGCCCGTCCTCCGGCGCCCAGCGCACATCGGTACGCACGGTCCCGAAATGCCCACAGACGAGCCTGACGCCCCAGATCGCTGTCAGATAGATGTCCGGATCGCGAATGCGCCGCCACTGCTCAGGGGTGATCCACGCTTCATCAGGCTCCTCGGGGTCGGGCGGTTGCTCCTCTACGACGCGATCGACCCACTCGACGATCTCCCGATAGATCAGGCGTGGACGCCCATGTTCAGTCCAGCACCAATACTCACCTGTAGGGAGCTTCCGGCCCGTGTTCGGATCGAAGTGGCCCAACTCCGACGGGTGCTCGCCCTCCTGGGCGGTCACTGGATAGACGCACCCACAGGAGAGCCTGACTCTCCAACGACGGGCGCCATGCTCGGACGTCACAGATGATGGGGCGCTCTGGCGCCCCGTTCCAAGGGCCGACGATCATGCGTCACGGGCTACTTCGTCGCATTTGGGTGGTGCGTGTGAACTTGTTCAATGAAGACATCGCGGCCGTCGACATAGAACCAAATGCGCGCGTCGCCCTGCGAGGTGGGTTTGTGCTGCCAGCGCTCATAGCGGGAACTCCCCCGCTTGATCCACTGGAGCTCACCGCGGAGCGGATAGTTCGTCGAGGTGCGCTCGATAGGGGTCCTCGCCAGGAAGTCCCACGCGTCCGCCATCGGGTTGCGGATCGTGGCAACCAGGTCCCGCCACCCCTTTTGCGCACCAGTCGTGGCGAAGCGGATCGTGTACTCGCTCTTCTTCGTCGGCCGCGCGACCAGATCGTCCTTCGCCACCTTCAGGGACGCTCAACCAGTTCGGCATCATCGAGCCACTCCACGGGCTGTGCGCCACCGAGACCCGCTGCGAGGGCCGTCGCGGTCTCACGCCACGAGGTGAGCTCAGAGATCGCCAGATGCGGCTGCCCAGTGGAGAACGATGCCCGAGCGGCCGCAACGAGATCCTGCGCGCAAGCGTCGCGGTCCGCTTCGGACAGGGCCAGCATCCAGGGGAACCGGTCGGCCATCCGCGACGCGAGCGTGCCCTCATCGTCGAGCGTCACCGCGATCAGATCTGCGGCGAACTGCAGCAGGAGTGCACGCGCGTCCGCTTCCCGCTGAGACATCAGCACCAGTGGCTCGCCGTCGCGGCGAGTGATCTGAACCGTGTGATCTTCGGCCTCGGCGAACACATCGGCGGAGTGCTTGCTCAAGTCAGAGGAGCGCCTCGTCGTTGTTCGAAGGTCGTTGATCAGGGTCATGCACTCAGTCTATTCGGAATGTGTTCGGAAGTCGAGGCCATCACGGTCTGGAGCGACGCCTGGTTCCCGTTGCTCAGGACGGCCGCTGTGGCACAGCGATGCCGGAAGCGCCGTCGGTGCTTCTTCCCGAAAGTGGGTCAGCGCACGGAGTCCGTGGCCACCGCTGGTGCCGACTGGGTCCGGCCGAGGAGCAGGAGGCACGCCGCTCCGGCGAGGACGATCGAGATCGTGGTGACGAGGCCGAGCGGGAGAATGCTGAGGGATCCGGCGATGCCCACGAGGGGTGCGGCGAGTCCGCCGAAGCCGAAGCGGATCGCGCCGAGGACGGACCCGGCGGTGCCGGCCATCTGCGGGTACTCGGCGAGGGCGAGCGTGGTCGCGGGCGGTGAGGTGAACAGCACGCCGGACGCGAGGAGGAACAGCGCGGCGATGACGATCCACACGGGCACGTGCACGAGCCCGGCGACCAGGAGGCCGAGTGCGCCGGTCCCACCGAGGATGATCCCGATGGCGAGGGAGCCGGTGAGGCTCCAGCGTTCGGCGAGGCGTGCGCCGAGCCAGCCAGCGATGACACCGCCGACGTTGTTGAGCGCGAACGAGGCGGCGTACCACTGGGGCGAGAGGCCGTAGACGTCCTGCAGCACGAAGGTCGAGCCGGACAGGTAGGCGAACACAGCGGCGTACATGAAGCCCTGGTTGAGGATCGCGCCGACGAACACGCGGTCGCCGGCG
>JAITLM010000211.1 GCA_031277885.1 Microbacterium sp. | reverse complement strand
GAACTTCCTCGAGATCATCATCAAGTACTGTGTCTGCGCGTTCGAAAAGAGCTGGCGCGCCGGGGAGCTCTGCCGCGATCCCGCGCACATCGACTTGCCCTGTCACAACATCAGCCACTAGTCGGGTCCGGAACTCGTTGAGAAGCTTGATCTCATCTCGAACCCGCTTCACAGCCGCGCCGGTTGTTGCCCCGTCCTGCGCAATGCGCGCCGAGATACGTCGCTGTTCAGCGATCGAAGGGACTGGCACACGAAGTTTCATCAGCACGTCTGTGTCGAGTTTCTTCGTTCCGTGTCCGGCAGTCTCAACTAGTTGAAGCACTTCCGCTTCATACGCTCGAAACCAGTCGCGGAGGTACTCCGAACCGAGCATTCCCGCGCGAGGAATAAGTGCCTTCATGTCCTGATTCAACGCCGCATTGACTCCGAGCGTGGCAACCGGAATAGTACGAGCGAGAATCATTCCTCGAACGACGATAACAACTGCACCGCTCGGTACCAGCGATATGCTCGTCTGATCAAGAGCCGCGTGAGTCAGGTGGTCAATTGAGTTTGACAAAACATCAGTCTTGACGTCTTTCGGACTCACCCAGGGAATATCCCCTCCCCAAAAGGCGAGGTTCTCCTTGCTCGGCGTCATCCCTCCTCTAATGTCCACGAGTCGTTTCAACGGAAGCATTGGGACATTATCGATTGCGCCACTCACAAACACGTTTTGAGCCTCTACTGCCCTCTTCTCTTCAAGCAGTTTAATGAGGTGATGCTTAGCTGATATCGCTTTGTCGATGCGGTCGTTCGCGTGAGCAAGATACTTCACGATCGCGGCTTGCTCTTCGATTGGCGGCACGGGCAGTCGATCGACAGCCAATGTCGAATAGTCGATGCTCTGGCCTTCTCTAATACCTGTGACTGCCAGCGTGAGCGAGCTCACAAATGGCTTAGACTTGAAAAGATAAGTCAGATAGTCCCGGTTTGCGGCCGACCGAGCAATCAGCACGGTATAGGCAGGAGAGATGATTCCTCGGTGGTAACAACGCTCAATTCCCCCTTGAAATGAACGTAAGCTGATAACAAAATCCCCAACCTCGACCAGCTTGAGCAGATGCAAGTCCTTCGTCGCCGTCACGGTCCGGGTGCCATAGTCGGACTTTTTGATTACGCCTTGACTCTGTGTCGCGGCAAGAAGTGGCTCATCTGGATAGCCTTTCTCGACTCGCTCGGACAGGAGCGACTTAACGCGCTCAGCGCGCCAATGTTTCGGCAGCTCCTGAACCCAGGGACTACTGATCGCTGCGTACTGGTCGTACCGACGAAGACCTTGGAACATCAGTCTTCACCCGCGATTTCTGCGATCAAATCGTCAGTCTCGACCTCAAGGGCTCGGATGTCAGCCTGGATCTCCTCGAGTGTGCGCATCGGCGCGGGCTTATAGAAGTGCCGGGTGAAGGAGATCTCGTAGCCGATTTTGGTCTTCGAGGCGTCGATCCAGGTATCAGTCGCGTAGGGCAGGACCTCGCGGCGGAAGAACGCCTCGATGCCGTCGGCGTGCTCGCCCGCAGGTTCGGTCAACGGCACTTGCTCGGTGTCGCGGAGCTCGGTGTCGGGCTCATATTCCACGACCCGGGCCCGCCCATCGATCCTTACCTCGTAGCGACCGTGCATCGGGTCTGCTGTCGCGGCATGTGGCAGCACCTTCTTAATAACGGCCGGGGCTGTCTCGTCACGGACGCCCTCTTCCTTGAGCTGCTTGATCTCCTTGGCCGTGTAAACGCGTTGAGGATCTACGCCGACGATCCGCAGGGGGCGCTCAATCGTGATCTTGTGGTAGCCGAAGTCCGCACCATCGAACACCTTGGAGTAGTCCGGGTTCGCATACTGATCGAATGCTTTGAGTGCTTCGAGAACCTGGTCGGCATCGGATGGACTGACCTCGACGCTCTTCTCGCCGAGGTTCTTGCGCAACGGCGTCGACCAGCCGGTGGCATCGATGAGCTGCACCTTGCCCTTACGGCGTTGCTCTTTGCGGTTCGTGAGCACCCACACGTAGGTCGCGATGCCGGTATTGTAAAACATCTTCAGTGGCAGAGCGACGATAGCTTCGAGCCAGTCGTTCTCGATGACCCATCGGCGGATGTTGCTCTCACCCTGGCCTGCATCACCGGTGAACAGCGAGGAGCCGTTGTGCACCGATGCGATCCGGGACCCAAGCTCGGTGCCCTGCTTCATCTTCGAGATGAGGTTCGCCAGGAACATCAACTGACCATCACTGCTGCGTGTCACGAGTGAATACTCGCTGTCGCCGTCGTGAGTGACGACGAAGCGGGGGTCGATGATCTTCTTCGCGCCACCGAGCCGGTCTTGGTCGGTCTTCCAGCTTTTGCCGTAGGGCGGATTGGAGAGCATGAAGTCGAACTCCTGACCCGCGAAGGCGTCGTTCGACAACGTGGAATACTCCGGGCCACCGACAATGTTGTCCGCTGCCCGACCGTCGCCCTTGAGGATGAGGTCTGCTTTAGCAATCGCGTACGTCTCGGCGTTGATCTCTTGCCCGTACAGGTGCGTCGAGACCTTTTTGCCGGAGGGCTCGGTCAACTGGTGGAGCGTCTCCTCGGCGACGGTGAGCATGCCGCCCGTACCCATGGCACCGTCATACAGGCGGTAGGTACCGGACGGGATCGCCTCCGCGATCGGCTCGAACATCAGACGGGTCATAAGACGCACCGCATCGCGGGGCGTCCAGTGTTCGCCAGCTTCTTCGTTGTTGTCTTCGTTGAAGCGTCGGACGAGTTCCTCGAAGACTGTGCCCATGCCATGGTTGTCGATGCCGGCAGGAGACAGGTCAAGGTCGGGTGCGAGGAACTTTTCAATCAGAGCGCCGAGCGCATCAGCCTTGGTGAGCCGCGGGAGCTGGTTGCGCAGCTCAAAGTTGTCGATGATCTCCTGCACATTCGGGGAGAACCCATCCAGGTACGCCTCGAAGTTCTGGCGCAGCCGCGTCGCGTTGGACGTATGGCGCAGATCCTGAAACGAGAAGTCCGAGGTGTTGTAAAAGTCCTGGTTCGCCGCATCACGGAGTGGCGCGTCCTGGTCCGCGATCCCGGCATCGTCCAACGTCTTCTTCATCGATCTGACGGCCTCACGCGTGGGCGCGAGGACGCTGTCGAGCCGGCGCAGCACAGTGAACGGAAGGATTACGTCTCGATACTTGCCACGGACGTACAGGTCGCGCAGCACGTCATCAGCGATGCCCCAGATGAGCGAAACGATACGCCCGTGATCGAGTGAGTTTTGAGGCAAGGGTGGGTCCTTCGGGAAGTGCTAATCGGTTGGGATTCCTGGCCACGCGATACGTGCCTGCCAGTCATTTCAATGTTATCGACGACCAGCGACATCGAACGGAGCAGCCCGACGCCGATCGAGGTCGCGCAGCCGCAAGAATCCCCTCTGCAACCTCAACACCAAGCGGAAGTTGACAGGTGACGAAGCCAGCCCCAGGCCAAATCTGTCTCGGGAACAAGAACCCTCAAGACAGATTCCGAAACTTCGGATCTTGCGTGATTAAGCGATATTTAGAGCTACCGAAACTGCCTTTTGACCAGCCCAAAACCGGTTCTATCGGTGACGCTATCGGTGACAAGGCAGAAATTAAAGACGAAAACCCCGACCAGAAATGCCTTCTGATCGGGGTTTTTGTCGGGCTGACAGGATTTGAACCTGCGACCCCTTGACCCCCAGTCAAGTGCGCTACCAAGCTGCGCCACAGCCCGTTGTCCGCACCGAAGCGCGGGCAACTCCATAATCCTAGCCGACTCCTGGGGCCACCGCGAACGCGGGCGCGCCCGGGCGCGGCGAGTGTCGGCGTCAGCGTCCGTCCTGCGCGAACGCGGCCAGCCGTGCGCTCATCACCGCCGGATCCCAGCTGTGCCAGGCGCCGGTGAGACTTTCGCTTGCGCCTGTGGCTGCCGCATCGGCGATCGCGTCCGCGGCCTCGGCCATCCCGGGGAAGGTGTCGGTGCCGACCAGGGCGAGGACGGGTGCGGTGATCCCGCGTAGTCGGGCGGCTACTCCGTCCTCCTCGACGCGGGCGAGGGCGGTGCCGTCCGGAATCCACGAGTGGATCAGCCCGGGATAGGCGGGCGACCGCCGAAGCTCGTCGAGCCACTCCGGAGGCATGCCGACCATGTACGCGGCCACCGCATCCTCCATACGGCCGGCGGCGATGTGCGCCTCGACTCCCGCCCACCACGCGGGTGCCCCCTCGTGGAACTGACCCAGGGGCGCCTCCCACAGGACGAGGCCGCCGAGGTTCGGCACGTCAGGCGCCGCGATCATCACGATCGCGCATCCGGACGAGTGGCCGACGAGCACGACGGGTCCCGGCATCGTCGCAGCGAGTGCGGCGATCGCCGCGATCTCGCGCTCGAGCGAGACGGGCCCGGCGGCGGGGGAGTCGCCGCGCCCGACCCTGTCGTGCACCACGGCCTGCACGCCGCTCTCGCCGAGCAGGCGTGCGGTCTCCGTGGTCACCGGATCATCGGCGCGCGTGGGGCCGGCGCCGGCGATGAACAGCACCCCGGGGGCGTCCGCCGGGCCGTAGCGGTCGTAGGTGACGGTGTCACCTGTGGCGGTGGTCAGCGTGCTCACGACGCCCTCCCGTCGAGCCGGATGCGCACCGCATCGCCGGCGGCCTTGCCGATGGCCTTGCGCAGCTCCGCCTTGACCGGGCCCACGTGTGCGCCGTTGCCGGTCGGCATGAGCGTGATGGCCATCGGGTGCCCGTCGATGGCTCCGGTGACCTTCACCGGATTCCCAGTGCCGAAGATCTCACGGGATCCCGGGATGTCGAAGACCGTCCAGGATCCGGTCTCGGGGGCGATCCGCAGTGTCGCGTCGAACTCCACGGGGGTGTCGAGGGTGGTCAGCATCGCGTTTCCTCCAGTTATTGGACTCATTGGTCTTGTTTGGAGAATAGACTCTTCGGTATGATTTCGGCAAGGGGGTGAGCGGATGCGACCGAGTTCGAAGCTCAAGCGCGAGGCCGCGCTGGACGCCGCGGAGAAGCAGTTCCTCGCGACCGGATACGAGTCGGTCACGATGGAGTCGATCGCCCACGAGTCCGGCGTCGCGAAGCAGACGCTCTACACGCACTTCGGCAGCAAGAGGGCGCTGTTCCTCGAACTGGTCACGACGAGCACGACCGGCGCCAGAGGGGCGGCCTTCGCCGCGTCTCCCGACATGAAGGAGACCTCCGACCCCCGGGAGCTGCTGCGTGAGCGCCTGGTCGTGCAGCTGGCTCAGGTGCTCGATCCCCGTGTGCTCGCCCTCCGCCGCCTGGTGATCGGCGAACTCACGAGATCTCCTGAGCTGGCCGAAGCGCTGTACCGCAACGGCCCGGCGTACGCGATCGAGGTGCTCGCCGAGCTTCTCGCAGGCATCGCTGCGACGGGCGCGCTGGAGATCGCGGACCCGGTGGCGGCCGCGACGCAGTTGAACTGGCTCGTCATGGGGGAGCCGATCAACCGGGCGATGCTGCTCGGCGACGACGCGATCCTCACGCGCGCCGAGATCGAGGAGCACGTCGAGGGCGCCGTCGACGTGTTCCTCCGTGCATACGCACCGAGGGGCCCGTCCGCATAGACGAAGGGGTTGTCGCGGACCCTCTTCTCGGTCAGGCTCGGGGCATGTGGATCTCCGGAGTCCTGCCTCCCGACGCTCCCGATCCGAGGATCGAACGCGCGGAGATGGTGCGCGCGCTCCCATTCGCGATCTACGGTCTGGTGTCGCAGCCGTCGCTCGAGGACCTCGACAGCATCGGCCTCGCGTTCGTCGGAGGCTTCGAGCGGTCGACGCAGACCGCGGTTTCGGTCACGTACACGCTGTGGCGCAACCCGGACGACCACGACGACCCTGCGAACCTCGCCGAACTCGACGAGATCACCCGCGAATCCCTCGATCGGGATCCGCCATGGCCTCGTCCCCGGTGGCTCATCGAGCAGGCCGAACTCATGCGGTACCCCATGCTCTGGGAGGCGGTCCGCACCACCTGGACGGCCGATGCGCAGGAGTACCAATCGCTCCCGAACCAGCTCGTGCAGCACGTCAACTACATCCTGATGAACCGCTTCCGGGCCGAGCTCGGCATCCCGGACGGCCCGCCGAGCGGCCCGCCGGGGGACGAGCCCTGGCACACGCGACTATCCGCCGTCAACCCGAGAGCGCGGCTCGAGGTCGACGGTCACCAGGTCGACGCCGTCGAGATCGACACGGATCCTTTCGTGTACGGCATCGGCGCCCAGCTGTCACCCGAGATCGTGGTCACGGTCGTGATCCCGCGCGCCGACCTGCCCCTGATCCGGCTCGCACTGGCGACACGGGAGCAGGGCGGCATCGCGGGATCCGCATAGCCGGGTCCGCGCCCGCCCGCGAATTCCGACCGGAGCGAGGATCTCGATCCCCGTCTCATGAGTGCGAGGCATAGTGTTCTCGCATGACCGACGTCGCACTGATCACCGGAACCTCCTCGGGCATGGGCCTGCATGCCGCTGTCGAACTCGCCCGTCGCGGGTTGCATGTCGTCGCGACGATGCGCGACGTGGGCCGGGCGGCGCCCCTGCGGGAGGCTGCGGCCGCCGCCGGCGTCGGGATCGATGTGCGCGCGCTCGACGTCGTGGACCACGAGGCCGCGGCACGCCTGGTCGCCGAGATCGAGGTCGAGCTGGGCGGGATCCACGTCCTCGTGAACAATGCCGGCCAGGGCAGCGTCGCGACGGCGGAGCAGCTCAGCATGCAGCAGATCCAGGACCAGCTGGACATCAACTACCTGGCGCCGGTCAACCTGACCAAGCTCGTGCTCCCCGGCATGCGCGAGCGCGGCAACGGGCGGATCCTGACCGTCACGAGCGTCGGCGGAACCGTCGGCCAGCCCTTCGCGGACGCGTACTGCGGCGCGAAGTTCGCCGTGGAGGGGTTCATGCAGTCGCTCGCCGTGGTCGCCGAGCGCTTCGGCATCCGCGTCGGGGTGATCGAGCCCGCGGCCGTCGCGAGCTCCTTCGTCGCGAACGTGGTGCGGCCCGAGGAAGGCGGTCCCTACGCGTCTCTCCTCGCCGCCTATGTGGGCCGGACCGCCGGCGCCTTCGCGAACGCGCAGACGCCGGAATCTGCGGGCGCCGCGATCGCCGCGGCGGTGATGGCGGACGACTACCGCTTCCGCCGGCAGAGCTCGGAGGGTGCGACGACCTTCGCGGGCGTCTCGCTCGCCGACCTCGACGGCGCGCTGGAG
>JAITLM010000107.1 GCA_031277885.1 Microbacterium sp. | reverse complement strand
ACAGACCGCGACCATCGCGGCGTCGTTCAGCGCGCCGGCGGGAACCTACGGCGCGCTCGAAGTCCGTCACACGCCGATGGTCAAACCGACCCCGGTCACGATCGAGACCCCGGGATGCGTGCCGGCCAAGAAGTAGGAGCCCCCTCGGGAGGGATCCTCTCCGCTCAGGACGTCGGTGGCGGATCCCCGGGAAGTGTGGGGGTCGTGGGCCCGGGATCGGCCGGGGCCGGCGGCGTCGACGTGTCCGGGGCGGGCGGTGTCGTGGTGGTCGGCTCGGTCGTGGTCCCGCCCGAGCTTCCCCCGCTGCCGCCCGATCCGCCGGTCCCGCCGGATCTGCTCGATCCTGCTTCGGACACGGCGCGCGCCTGATCCGCGATGAGTGCGGCCAGCGCATTGCGCCAGGCCTCCATCGCGGAGAACGGCGCCGGACCGAACGGATCCGACGCTGCCGCGGCGGCCGCGGCATTGGTGACCGCGGTGCGGAACGGCTCCGCCGCGTCGGCGTTTTCGGCGACAGCGGTCGCGGCGAACGCCGGGAGCGATTGCCGGAAGGTCGTGATCGCGCCGCGGAAGCCCGCGCTTGCGGCACTGAGCGATCCGTTCGCCGCGGCGACCTCGCGCTCGAGCTGATCCAGCGATGCGTTGGTCGGGTTCTTGCCGACCGGTTTCGGCACCTTCACCGCGGCGAGCGCGGCGACGTATGCCTGCCGGGCCGCGTCCGCGGCGAGCCTGGCCGACTCATCGCTGGATCCGGCCATCGCCGCCAGCGGCGCCGTGAACGAATCCGCGCTCGCCCGCGCGGCCGTCACCGCGGCAGCGAGCGCGTCGACCGCCCCGTCGACCTTCGCCACGCGATCGGGGTCGACCGTCGCGGTCGGAGACGCCTGCACGGCCACCGGGGCCGAGGGGACCGGCGAGGCGAGCGCCCATCCGGCACCGGCGACGGTGATCACGAGCCCGATGGCCATCGCGATCATCTGCGGGCGTGCGAAGCCGTAGGACTGGGCATGCTGCGGCTCGGGCCGGGCCGGCGCAGGAGCGGGGAACGCGTGCGTGTAGGGGTGCGCTTCCGTCGCGGCCTCGTCGAACAGGTGCCCTTCGGCCGTGTCGACCAGCACCGTCGCCGGCGTCAGGTGCAGCTCGTCGTCGAGCTTCCCGGGAAGCGTCGCGGGGCGCGGCGGCGTCGACGTCGGATCCGTGAACAGGGTGCCCACGTCGTCGTGCCGATCGGCATCCGGGATCTCGTCGTGCTCGTGCGGGAACAACGAGGAGAGATCGAAAGCGCGCCCGTCGTCGGGCGGCAGACGATCGGCGCGCGCCGTCCCTCCGGCGCCGGCCCCGTCGCGGGGCAGCTCGTCATCGGGCATCTCTCCCCCTTCCCACGTCGATGCGGTACTCGACTCTATCGACAAAGCGGAGGGCTCCAGGGTCGTGTCGCCTGCCGATCCCCGGGGTGCGCGGCGTGCTCGCCGAGCGGGCGCTACGGACGTCCCATCCCGAGATACGTCCAGCCCTGGGTGCGCCATGCGGTCGGATCCAGGCAGTTGCGTCCGTCGACGATGATGCGCCCGGCCGCCAGGGTCGCGGCGTGCGCGGGATCCAGCTCGCGGCGGTACAGGTCCCACTCGGTCACCAGCACGAGCGCCTCGGCCTTGCGGATCGCCTCGTCGCGGTCGGCCTTGTACTTGAGCTGCGGATGCAGGCGCTTCGCGTTCGGGATCGCCTCCGGATCCGTCACCGTCACCTTCGCCCCGAGGCCGCGCAGCCGGGTCGCGACCTCGAGCGCCGGGGAGTCGCGCACATCGTCGCTGTGCGGCTTGAACGCGGCGCCGAGCATCGTGATCCGCCGGCCCACGACGTTGCCGCCGAACGCGTCGACGACCAGCCGCACCGCGTGCTCGCGCCGGCGCAGGTTGATCGCATCCACCTCGCGGAGGAACCCCACGGATGCACCGCGGCCGAGCTCCTCCGCACGCGCCGCGAAAGCCCTGATGTCCTTGGGCAGGCAGCCGCCGCCGAACCCGATCCCGGCCCCGAGGAAGCGCCGGCCGATCCGCACATCGTGACCGATCGCGTCCGCGAGCAGGGTCACGTCGGCGCCGGAGGCCTCGGCGATCTCGGCCATCGCATTGATGAACGAGATCTTCGTGGCGAGGAAGGCGTTCGCCGCGCCCTTCACGAGCTCGGCTGTGGCGAGGTCGGTCGCGAGGAACGGGCTGCCGGCGGCGATCGCGTCGGCGTACGCCTCGCGCAGCACCTCGGTGGCGCGGGCGCCCTCCTCGTCCGCGGCAGCGCCCACCACCAGGCGGTCCGGGCGGAGCGTGTCGTGCACCGCCCAGCCCTCGCGGAGGAACTCGGGGTTCCAGACCAGGGTCGCGCCGGTGCGTTCCACGGCGGCGGCGAGCGCGGCGGCGGTGCCGACGGGCACCGTGGACTTCCCGGCGACCACGTCGCCGGGACGCAGGTGCGGGAGCAGCGCATCGAGGGCGGCGTGCACGAAGCGGAGGTCGGCGGCCGACGAGTCGGCCTGCTGCGGGGTGCCGACCGCGAGGAAGTGCACCCGCGCGCCGCGCGCCTGGGCGATGTCTGAGGAGAAGGTCAGCCGCCCGCTCTCGACGCCGCTCGCGAGCAGCTCGTCCAGTCCCGGTTCGAAGAACGGCGCGCGCCCCTCGGCGAGCGCGGCGACCTTGCCCGGATCCGTGTCGATCCCGACCACCTCGTGCCCGATCGACGCCATGGCCGCCGCGTGCACGGCCCCGAGATACCCGCAGCCGATCACAGACATCCGCATGAGGCGAGTTCACCCCTGCCCCCTCTCGCGCAGGCGGCTTCGAGGCGACCGCGGGGTGACCTGCGGATGAACGATCGGCGCGCGGCGCGATGGAGCGGCCCGTGCGGAGACCCGTGGGGGCTACTTCGGCGTCGCGGTGACCAGGATCGGCAGGTGGTCCGACTCCCCCTGCGGCAGGGTGCGCACGGACTCGACGATGAACCCGGATGCGGCGGCGAAGTCGTAGAACCCGCGGAAGACCCGGTAGCGCGTGTACGTGTGCTGGTCGCTCATCACGAGCTCGTAGCCGACATCGCGCATGTGCTCGCTCAGACGCTCCTTGAACACGGGGTAGTTGAAATCGCCGACGATCAGCTGCGGCAGGCCCCAGCCGAGTTCGGAGAGCTCCGACAGCGCGGCGCGGATCTGATCCCGTCGCAGCGCGTTGCGCGCGGTCAGCGGCGCCGCGTGCAGCGACGCCACGAGGAAGTCCCGGCCGGCGTCGATATCGCGGAGGCGCACGCCGAGGAGGCGCTCGTGGGCGGGACGGAGCACGTGGTCGTGCAGCGACTTCTTGACCGAGACCGCCGCCATGTCGACGAGCCGGAAGGCACTGGAGCGGTAGTAGATCGCGAGCCCCAGCCTGTTGCGCTGCGTCGTGTGCGCGAGCACCAGGCCTCCGGCGCGCTCCGGCAGCGAGGCGGTGTCCCCCTCCTGCAGGCACAGCACGTCGGGGTCATGGGCGTCGACGAGGTCGTCGAGCTCATGCGCCGCCCGGTGCTTGCGCAGGTTGTAGGAGATGATCCGCACGTCCCCCACGCTACTCGCGCGCTCCCTTCCTACCCTGGGCGGTCGCACGGTATTCACCCGGTGTTAGGCGTCTGCCGGCGGCCTGCCGAGCTGCGTCGTGCCGCCCCACCGCAGCCCGAGCACGCCAGGACCGAAACCGTGCCGGACGGTGTGGGCGATGCGACCGCGGAGCGCGGCAGGCGCGGAGTGCTCCTCGCCCTCCTCGGTCTCGATGTACTGCTCGCACCAGTCCGGTTCCCTCCCCTCGGGGAAGATGACGCGGATGACGGTCTCCTTCGCGCGCCTCGCCGTCGCATGCCAGGCGCTTCGGCGTGCCGGGTATCCGGGCGGCAGCCGCTCGACGAAGTCGAGGGTGAAGGTCTCGCCGGCCGCGACCGGCTCGTCCAGCGCGATGACGATCCCCGAGAGCAGCCGTCCGGGATGCTGGTACTCCCGGTCGAGCCGTCCGCCCACCACGTCGAGGATCTCGCTCATCGCATCCGTCTCCTCCGGCGCGACGTCGATCAGCGGGATCTCGGCCACGATCCCGCGCGTGACCTGGATGACGCACTGGAACTCCGTGCGCTCCACGGCGCCGTCCGGCCGGGTGTAGACGGTCATGTGCGTGGAGAGATCACGGATCGCGAGCTGCGGAGCGGCGTCCAGTGCCACGAACGTCTCCTCCGTCTCGCGCCGCTCGCGCTCCTCGTCGAAGGGCACGCGCGGGGCGGCCAGGGTTCCGAGTCGCGCGGCCGGCGGGATGCGGTCCGTCAGGGTGCCGGGATCAAGACCGAGGATCCGCTCCAGATCCTCCACGGCGCTGAGGGAGGCCGCGCCGTCCGGGTGCCTGGCGCCCGAACGCCAGTAGCTGAGGGTGGTCAGCGAGACGCGGTTCCCGTGCGCGAGCAGACGCTGGTGCGCGCCGGTGAGCGACAGCCCGCTGTCCTCGATCGCGTGCGTCAACGCAGTGGCGAAATCCTGGGATCGACCGTCGGAACCCACCATCACAGTCCCCCTCTCCGGCTGTGAAGAGCCCCCGCGTAGGTTCAGCATACGGTTCGCGCGCGGGGGACCCGAGGGGCGTCGGAGGTCGGTGCTGGGGAGGCCGACCCGCTCCTTCCCCGCCGGAGCCGGAACCAGGGGACGGCAGCGGCCCTCGAACCGGGGAGGATCGGGGGTCGCCGCACCTGCCCGGGATCCCGGGCTCCCGGCGCCCTCAGTCCTCGCGGTCGCGGCGGTTGCGGGTCTGCTCCGCGCGGGTGGCGAGCAGGTCGTCGGCGGGGTACCCCACCTCGGTGAGCGTCAGACCGCGCGCGGCCAGCACCTTGAACGCGCTGGTCCGGGTGAGCTCATCGCGCAGGCGGGCGAGATCCGCCACCTCGAGACGCCCCTCCCCCACCGCCGCGCAGGCGCCGACGAGCGCGCGCACCATGCTGTGGCAGAACGCGTCGGCCTTGACCTCGGCCACGAGAACCCCGGTCGCATCGCGCATCCACCGGTAGTCGAGCAGCGTCCGGATCGTGGTGGCCTCCTCGCGCGGCTTGCAGTACGCGGCGAAGTCGTGCAGGCCGATGAGCGTCTGCGCGGCAGCGTCCATGGCCGCCTCGTCGAGGGCTCCGCGGATGGTGGTCGTGTCATGCCGCAGCAGCGGATCGTAGCCGGCGCGCGCATCCGCGAGGCGGTAGCGGTAGCGGCGCCACACCGCGGAGAACCGGGCGTCGAAGCCCTCCGGGGCCGACGACGTGCGCGAGACCGTGACGTCGGGGTACTGGCCGAGCACGCCGCGGATCCGCGAGGCGAGCGAACCGGCCGGATCCGACGCCGCCCGCCCGTTGCGGGTCACGACGCGCGACCACTGCTGCTCATCGAGGTCGACGTGCGCGACCTGTCCCGTGGCGTGCACGCCGGCGTCGGTGCGCCCGGCGACCACGAGGCGCGGATCGGATCCTTCCGCGTCATCGGCACCGGCCGACGGGCCGACGATGCGGGCGAGCGCCTGCTCGATCGTGCCCTGCACGGTGCGCAGCCCCGGTTGCTTCGCCCAGCCCCGGAAGTGGGTGCCGTCGTAGGCGATGTCGAGACGGATGCGCACGGAACCAGGGTACCCGGGGCCGTTCGGGCGGTTCCGCAACGGCCCTGCGCGCGACAGCCCGGGGATCCTCCTCTCCGAGCGCCGCGGGGATCCGGAGGCCCGGAATCAGCCCTGACACCCAGTGCCGTTTCATGCGACACTGAATCGCAAGCGACGCGGCGCCCGACCGCACGCGACCGAGATCGAAGGAGATCCCATGGTCAGCAGCATCCACCCCGACATCGAGATCCCCGCGGTTCCGATCCACGAGTACCTCTTCGGCGACATCTCGGAGCACGACCTCGATCGCGTCGCGCTCGTCGACGGCATGTCCGGCGCCGAGACCACGTACCGCCAGCTGATCGGACAGATCGACCTCTTCGCGGGCGCACTCGCCGCACGCGGCATCGGCGTCGGCGACGCCGTCGGGCTCCTCTGCCCGAACGTCCCGGCGTTCGCGACCGTGTTCCACGGGATCCTGCGCTCGGGCGCCACGGCGACCACGATCAACGCGCTCTACACCGCGGAAGAGATCGCCAACCAGCTGCGCGACGCCTCCGCGTACTGGCTGATCACGGTCAGCCCGCTGCTGCCGCAGGCGCAGGCCGCCGCGGCCGAGCTGGGCCTGCCGGCCGACCAGCTCATCGTCCTCGACGGCGCCGAGGGGCACCCCTCGCTGCGCGACCTGCTCGCCGAGGGGCACCACGCCCCCGCGATCACGTTCGACCCCGCCACGCACGTCGCCGTACTGCCCTACTCCTCCGGTACGACCGGGCGCCCCAAGGGCGTGATGCTCACGCACCGCAACCTCGTCGCGAACGTCGCGCAGAGCACGGTCTCGATCGACCTCAAGGACGAGGACCGGATCCTCGCCGTGCTGCCGTTCTTCCACATCTACGGCATGACGGTGCTCCTCAACCTCGCCGTGCGGCTGCGCGCGACCCTGGTCACGATGCCGAAGTTCGACCTCGTCGAGTTCCTGCGCATCATCGCGGAGCAGCGCACGAGCTGGCTCTTCATCGCACCGCCGATCGCCGTCGCGCTCGCCAAGCATCCGCTCGTCGCCCAGTACGACATGAGCGCCGTCAAGGTCGTGTTCTCGGGGGCGGCCCCGCTCGACGGCGCGCTCGCGCACGCGGTCGCGGAGCGCCTGGACTGCACCGTGCGGCAGGGCTACGGCATGACGGAGACCAGCCCGGTGACCCACACGATCCCGGTCGAGCGCGACGACATCGACCTGTCCTCGGTCGGGCTGCTGATCCCGAACACCGAGGCCCGCCTGCTCGCCGAGGACGGATCCGACGTCGTCGTCCCAGCCGAGGGCGCGAGCGATCCCGGCGAGCTGCTGATCCGCGGCCCGCAGGTCATGAAGGGTTACCTGAACCGCCCCGATGCGACCGCCGACATGCTGGATGCGGACGGCTGGCTGCACACCGGCGACGTCGCGACCGTGACGGCGGAGGGCGTGTTCCGGATCGTGGACCGTCGGAAGGAGCTGATCAAGTACAAGGGCTACCAGGTCGCGCCCGCCGTGCTCGAGGCCGTGCTGCTCGAGCACCCCGCGATCGCCGATGCCGCCGTGATCGGCGTCTCGGACGAGGACGGCCAGGAGGTGCCGAAGGCGTTCGTGGTGCTGCAGCAGGGCGCCGAGCTCGACGCAGAGGGCGTGAAGGCGCACGTGGCCGCCCACGTCGCCCCGCATGAGAAGGTGCGCCTGGTGGAGTTCATCGACGTCATCCCCAAGTCGAGCTCGGGCAAGATCCTGCGCAAGGACCTGCGCGCCCGCGCCTGAGCGGGATCCGCGCCCGCGCTGGAACGGATCCGCGAGACACCACCTCCGGCGTGAGACACCGCACGAGGCGTGGTGTCTCAGGCAAGATCAGGAGTCTCGCGAGGTCTCGGCCGCGGCCGGCTCCGCTTTCGGCGTGTGGCGGAAGACGATGTAGTGGTACAGCACGAAGCGCACGAGCACGATCACCGCGATGCTGCCGAGGTTGATCAGGTTCACCATCGCCTGCCCCGGCCCGTGTCCGGTCAGCCCCTCGACGAGGTCGGCGCCGAGCCACACGATCCCCGCCCCGAGACCGGTGCAGACCAGGTTGACCACGAGGAACAGCACGATCTCGGCGACGCGTCCGCGCCGAGATCGTCCACGGAACGCCCATTCGCGGTTGCCGATGTACGCGTTCACCAGCGCGACGAGGCTCGCGGCGATCTTGCCGACGACGAGGTCCCACCCGAAGGCGTAGACGAAGAGGTTGAACGCGCCGATCTCGATGAGCGTGCTGATGCCGCCGACGATCAGGAAGCGGGTGCCGACTCCCGCCAGACGGCGCAACCGGGAGCGGCGATCCATAGCCCTACTAGAATACCCGGGGGACGGTGCGGCCCAGGACGTCTGGCGTGAACAGGCGGATCCCCGCTCCTTCCTCCGCGAAGACTGCGCCGGTGCCGCCGTGGCCCCGACGGGTCCCGCCCCGGCCCGCACGGGCCCTCCATGAGAAGGCTCGAGGTTCGAGTGCAGTACGCCCACCTGGCCGTCGTGATGCCGGCCTACAACGAGGCCGAGGGCATCGGCGGCTTCATCGAGGAGATCCGCGCCTCCGTCGCCCCGCTGGCGGAACGCGTGACCTTCGTCGTCGCCGATGACCGCTCCACCGACGGCACGGCGGACGCGCTGTCCGGCATCGACGACATCGACGTGCAGACCCAGCCGGCCAACCGCGGCCACGGCCCCACCGCCCTCGCCGCCTACCGCGGAGGGCTCGCGCTCTCCCCCGACGCGATCGTGCACGTCGACGGCGACGGGCAGTTCCTCGGATCCGAGATCGCATCGACCGTGCGAGCCCTCGGCCGCACGGGCGCGGACGTCGTGCACGGCGTACGCCACTCCCGCACCGACGCCTGGTACCGGCGTCTGCTCACCGCGGGCGTGCGCCTGCTCACCGCCGTCGTCGTCGGACGCGGCGTCCCCGACGTGAACACCCCGCTGCGCGCGTACCGCCCCGAGGCCCTGCAGATCCTCGTGAACGCCGTGCCCTCGGACGCGCTCGTGCCGCATGTTCATTTCTCCTTCGCCGAGGTGCGCGCCGGGTTCGCGGTGCGCTACCTGAGCGTGCGCAGCATCCCGCGGCGCGGCTCTTCGAGCACCGGAACGATGTGGGGCAAAGTCGCGCGCCCGTCGCTGCCGCCCAAGAAGCTCGTGCTCTTCGCGCTCAGGGCGCTGCGCGAGGCCTGGATGTGGTCGCTGCGCCCCGGGGCTCCGCTGCGGGCGCTCGAGTTCGAGGGACCCGGATCCGCATGACCCGGCGCCTCTCCGGAATCGCGTTCTGGATCCTGCTCGGGCTGCTGATCGTCGCGAACGCGATCGTGATGTGGCACAGCCTGACCGTGCTGCGATTCTGGGAGGACGAGGCCTTCAACCTCACGGTGCCGCGCAACCTCGTGGCCGGGCTCGGCTACGCGAGCGACGGCGCATTGTCCGGCTCGACCCTCACGCCGTTCGATCCGCGGATCTCCACCGGACCGGTCGTGCTGCTGCCGGTCGCCGGAGTGCTGGCGCTGGGTGCGGATCCGGTGATCGGCGCCCGGCTCGTACCGCTCGCGTACTGGGTGCTGCTGCTGATCGGCCTCGGTGTGCTGGGCCGGCGCCTCTCCGGCCGGTACGGCGCGCTCATCGCCGTCGCGCTCCCCCTCGCGTTCAACACGGCAGACAGCGTCTCGCCGATCCAGGGCCCGGCCGACCTGCTCGGCGAGATCGCCGCGGCCGCGCTCATCGTGTGGGCGCTGATCGTGCTCCCGCGCCGCGCCTGGCTCGCGGGGCTGCTGCTCGGGCTCGCGGTGCAGGCGAAGCTCATCGCCCTGCTCGCGCTGCCCGCCTTCGCCGTCGCGCTGTTCCTGCTCACCCCCACCGCACCGTTCCGGCGGCGGTTCGGCGCGACGCTGCGCCGTGCGATCCTGCCGCTGGTGCTCGTGGCCGCGCCCACCATGCTGATGGAGCTGATCGCGCTCGTGTCGCTCGGCTTCACCGGCTACGCCCGCCACGTGCGCGCGCTGGGCGGCTTCCTGCTGAGCGGAGGGCAGCACATCGAGCCGACCACGGTGCCGCAGAAGCTCGGCACGCTGGCCGGATCCTGGTTCGTTCCGTGGTGGCTCGCCGCCCTCGCGGTCCTGCTCGCTGCGGTCGTGGTGCTGTGGGCCGCGCTGCCCGGTCGTCGCGCGGAGGCCGGACTCGGCACGCTCCCGCGGGGGTCGCAGGGCGCCGACGCCCTCCCGCAGCGGCAGCGGCCGCGCTGGTGGGAGCGGGATCCGCAGCTGCTCGCGCTCGGGTTCGGATCCGCCGTGGGCCTGCTCGCGTTCGTGGGCTGGTGGTCGCAGGCCGCGCAGCTGCCGTTGTGGGTGCGTCATCCCGCCGTCGGCGTGTTCGCCTTCGCTCCGATCCTCGCCGCGATCGCGGTCCGCGCCGTCGTCGCACTGTGGCGACGGCACGGGACCTCGGGCGCGCCCGGCCTCCGGCGCGCGACGGCTCTCGCCGCGGCCCTCGCGCTGACCGCCGTGGTGTCGGGCGGCGCCGTCGGCGACACGGTCCGCGCCACGCAGACCCCGGCCGAGACGCTCGCCCAGCAGCGCGCGGCCGTCGCGCCGCTCGCGGAGTGGGTGCGCGAGAACGACGTGGAGTGGCTCGCCGCGAAGCCCTGGGGCGGACCGGTCTCGTCCGTCGTGCTCACCGGCGCGCACCTGGGCCTGTTCGACGCCCCCGCCATGCGCCGCACGCCCACCCTCGGCTACGGCACGTGCACGACCGGATCCCCCCTCGCCGCCGCCAACGGCATCGTGATCTGCCCCGCCCCCTGACTTCTCCTCCCCCACTTCCGAGTCGTCCCTGTGAGCGCACGCCATAGGGTGCGCTCACAGGGACGACTCGGAAGTGGTGCGGGGGTGAGAGCGGGCGGGGCGGCTGCGGGAGCGGCCGGGCCGCCGGGGCACCGGGAGCGACCGGGGCACGGGGTGCCGGGCGCGGGCCGTACAACGACGAAGCCCGCCGTCCCACGGGGGACGACGGGCTTCGAACGAGCGGGAGACCTTACTCGGCCTTCTCCTCCGCGGCAGCCTCGGCCGGAGCCTCAGCAGCAGCCTCGGCGGCGGGGGCCTCGACGGCCTCCTCGACGGCCTCGGTCTCGACGACCTCGGCCGGAGCCTCGGCGGCGGGAGCGGCCTTCTCAGCCTTGGCGGGCTTCGCGGCGGCCTTCTTCACCTTGGGGGCGACGGGCTCGAGAACGAGCTCGATCACGGCCATGGGCGCGTTGTCGCCCTTGCGGTTGCCGACCTTGGTGATGCGCGTGTAGCCGCCCTCACGCTCGGCGACCAGCGGCGCGATCTCGGCGAACAGGATGTGCGTCGCCTCCTTGTTGCTGCGCAGGACCGTCAGCACGCGACGGCGTGCGTGCAGGTCGCCGCGCTTGGCGAAGGTGACGAGGCGCTCGGCCAGCGGACGCAGGCGCTTGGCCTTGGTCTCGGTGGTCTTGATCGACTTGTGAACGAACAGCTGTGCGGCGAGGTTCGCGAGCAGCAGACGCTCGTGGGCCGGGCCGCCTCCGAGGCGGGGACCCTTGGTGGGCTTAGGCATTGTTCTTACTCCTGGATCGGAAAGGTTCGGGTATCAGAAGGACTCGTCTTCGGAGCCGCCGTAGAAGTGGGCGCCGTCGAAACCGGGCACCGAATCCTTCAGCGACAGGCCGAGCGAGACGAGCTTGTCGCGCACCTCGTCCACCGACTTCTGTCCGAAATTGCGGATGTTCATGAGCTGCGTCTCCGAGAGGGCGACGAGCTCGGACACCGTGTTGATGCCTTCGCGCTTGAGGCAGTTGTACGAGCGGACCGACAGATCGAGGTCCTCGATCGGCATCGACAGCTCGTTGGAGAGCACGGCCTCGACCGGCGCGGGGCCGATCTCGATGCCCTCGGCCTCGACGTTCAGCTCGCGGGCGAGGCCGAACAGCTCGGTCAGCGTGCGACCGGCCGAAGCGACGGCGTCGCGCGGGGCGATCGCCGACTTGGTCTCGACGTCCAGCACGAGCTTGTCGAAGTCGGTGCGCTCGCCGGCGCGGGTGGCGTCGACGCGGTAGCTGACCTTGAGCACGGGCGAGTAGATCGAGTCGATCGGCACCTGGCCGGCCTCGGCGTACTCGCTGCGGTTCTGCGCCGCGGAGACGTAGCCGCGGCCGCGCTCGATGGTGAGCTCGAGCTCGAACTTGGCGGTCTCGTTGAGGGTCGCGATGACCAGCTCGGGGTTGTGCACCTCGACGCCGGCCGGAGCGGAGATGTCCGCCGCGGTGACCTCACCGGCGCCGGTCTTGCGCAGGTAGGCGGTGATGGGCTCGTCGCGCTCCGAGGAGACGACCAGCTGCTTGATGTTGAGGATGATCTCGGTGACATCCTCCTTGACACCAGGGATGGTGCTGAACTCGTGGAGGACGCCGTCGATGCGGACGCTGGTCACGGCCGCGCCGGGGATCGAGGAGAGCAGGCTGCGACGCAGCGCGTTGCCGATCGTGTAGCCGAAGCCGGGCTCGAGCGGCTCGATGACGAACCGGCTGCGGTTCTCGGAGATCTTTTCCTCGGTGAGAGTGGGACGCTGTGCGATGAGCACTGTGTGTTCCTTTCGATCACGTGCCCGCTATATGACACGTGTGGGTGAGGTCTTGAGTTGTGGAAGAAACGCGGGTGAGGATCCCCGGTCTCGACGGGGTCGAGACCGGGGATCCTCAGAACGCGTCAGACGCGACGGCGCTTCGGCGGGCGGCAGCCGTTGTGCGCCTGCGGCGTCACATCCTGGATCGAACCCACCTCGAGGCCGGCGGCCTGCAGCGAGCGGATCGCGGTCTCGCGGCCGGAGCCCGGACCCTTCACGAGGACGTCGACCTTCTTCACACCGTGCTCGGCGGCCTGACGGGCGGCCGACTCCGCGGCCATGCCGGCGGCGTACGGGGTGGACTTGCGCGAGCCCTTGAAGCCCACGCCACCGGAGGACGCCCAGGCGATGACGGCGCCGGACGGGTCGGTGATCGAGACGATGGTGTTGTTGAACGTCGACTTGATGTGGGCCTGGCCCAGCGCGATGTTCTTCTTCTCCTTGCGGCGCGGCTTGCGCGCGGCGGCCTTGGGTGCAGCCATGAAAGTTTTCTCCTATTCCCTGGCCGCCGCTTAGCGGGCCTTCTTCTTGCCGGCGACGGTGCGCTTGGGGCCCTTGCGGGTACGCGCGTTGGTCTTGGTGCGCTGACCGCGGACCGGCAGGCCACGACGGTGGCGGATGCCCTCGTAGGAGCCGATCTCGACCTTGCGGCGGATGTCGGCGGCGACCTCGCGGCGGAGGTCACCCTCCACCTTGTAGGTGCCTTCGATGTAGTCGCGGAGGGCGACGAGCTGGTCGTCGGAGAGGTCCTTGACGCGGATCGACTCGTCGATCTCGGTGGCCTTGAGGATCTCGACCGAACGGGTACGGCCGATGCCGTAGATGTACGTGAGGGCGATCACCACGCGCTTGTCGCGCGGGATGTCGACGCCGGCAAGACGTGCCATGCGGTAACTCCTGGAGTGTTGTGGAGGTGTGGAGCAGGATCGGTGCCCGGGCCTCCGCCCGAGGTGTCCCCCTTGCGGGTTCTGATCCTGCCTGTCAGATATTGAGTTGTGAGATTGCGAGAGTGACGGGCCGGGGCCCGCTGCTCAGCCCTGGCGCTGCTTGTGGCGCGGGTTGCTCTTGCAGATCACCATGACGCGGCCGTGACGGCGGATCACCTTGCAGTGGTCGCAGATCGGCTTGACGCTGGGGTTGACCTTCATGTTGTTTCCTTATCGCTGTCTTCACCGGGCAGGCGCGAACGCCTGGGGTGTTACTTCTCGACCGGCCTAGCGGTAGCGGTAGACGATGCGGCCGCGCGTGAGGTCGTAGGGCGAGAGCTCCACGACGACGCGATCCTCGGGGATGATGCGGATGTAGTTCTGCCGCATCTTTCCGGAGATCGTTGCAAGGACCTTGTGTCCGTTGGAGAGCTCAACGCGGAACATCGCGTTGGGCAGCGCCTCGGACACGACGCCTTCGATCTCGATGACACCGTCTTTCTTAGCCATAGCCTCGCTGACGCTTCTGCAGACCGGTCGATCTGCGGTGGGTGGGTGGTGGTGGAGCTGTGCGGATCCGGACACGCCGGACCAAGGCGCAAAGCACCAAGGATCTATGGTAGTCCGGATCCGCGGATCCGCAAAATGCGGCGTGGTTACTTCTGGTCGACGATCGCCTGCAGCTTCGCGACGTCGCTCTGCTTGCTGGTGTCGAGGCGCTGGCCGTTGATCTCGATCGTCGGCGTTCCCTGGATCTTGTGCGCGGTGGCCTGTGCGGTCGGGAACTTGAAGAACGTGTTCGCCTTGATCGTGGCCTCGGCCTTGTCGGCGCCGACCTGCTTCGCATAGTCGATCAGCTGCTGGTCGGTGAGGCCGGGGGTGTTCTCGGTGGGCTGCTTCTCGAACAGGAGGTTGAGGTAGTCGAGGAACTTGTCCGGGTTCTCCTGCGCGACGCTGTAGGCTGCGGCGGCCGCACGCGACGAGTAGTTGGTGCCCTGGGAGAACCGGTCCAGGATCGCGATCGGGTGGTACTCGAGCGTGATCTTGTTCTCCTTGGCGAGCGCCTGGAGCTGCGAGCCGTACTGGCCTTCGAACGTCTTGCAGATCGGGCACTGGAAGTCGACGAAGACGGCGACCTTGTCCTTGCCGGAGCCGGTGGTGACGGCGCCGGTGTCGGAGTTGATGATCGCGCTCTTCGGGGCCGCACCAGGATCCGTGGCCTTGTTGTTCAGGTACACGACGACGCCCACGAGTGCGATGAGCACGGCGACGACGGCGGCGGTGATTCCGATGGCGAACCCGTTGGTCCTGCCCTTGGCAGCGGCCATGTGTGTGTCTCCTTGTCCAGACCCGCCCGGCGGATCCGCTCAGCTATGTCTTCCCATTGTGCCGTGTCCCGCCTTTGAGCGTCGTGGGAGCCGAGAAATTGCGCTCCCTCGGCCCGCTTCTCGCGAGAAACCAGATCCCGCGTGAGACCTCGTGGCACGCGTGGTGTCTCACACCGGATCTGGTTTCTCGCGGACGTCCTCTCGGTCCGCGCGCGACGGAGGGCACCGAGGTTGTACACGGATTGCGCGGGGAGCCCGATCCGGGGAGCTCGACAGGCGCAGGATGCGAGCATGCCGCTCCTCCTCGCCGACCGCGCCGCGCTCACCGCGCCCGTACCGCTCATGACGTACGCCGAGGCACGCATGCGGGGGATCCGCGCCGCGTCCGCCGCGCAACTCCGCGTGCGCTCGGGGATCTACGCACCGCGCGCCGCGTATCTCGCCTTGCGCCCCTGGGAGCGCTACGAAGCGCGCGTGCACGCCTTCGCCCTGGCGCACCCCGACGCGGTGCTGTGTCTGGAGTCGGCGGCGATCGTCTGGGGCCTTCCGCTCTTCGGCGAGACACGGGATGTCCACGTCTTCGATCCGGAGCGCGGCCGGTCGCGGCGCTTCGGTGACGTCGCCGTGCACACGAGCACGGACGAACGGGCGGTCGTGCGCCGCGGCCCGCTCCTGTGCACGTCGATGATCGACACGGTCGTCGATCTCAGCCGCGTCCTGCCTCCCGCCGAGGCGCTGACGGTCGTGGACGCGGCGATCTCCCGGACGCAGGGCGGCGCGCTGGACCTCGCGGAGCTGCACGATCACGCGTCGGGCCAGGTCACGACCCGCGGATCCGCTCGGCAGCGCTGGCTCTGGGACCGCGCAGACGGGCGCGCGGAGTCACCCGCCGAGAGCGTCAGCCGCGCCGTGATCGAATGGTGCGGTTTCGAGGATCCTGAGCTCCAGCAGGAGTTCGCGGGCGAGGGCGTGCGGGATCGCGTCGACTTCTTCTTCCCGTCAGTCGGCGCGATCGGCGAGAGCGACGGCTGGGGCAAGTACGACCTCGAGGACGCGGCGAAGGCCGCCGTGCGCCTCAGGGACGAGAAGCGCCGTGAGGATCGCCTGCGCCGTCGCGGCCACCCCTTCGCCCGCTGGGACCTGAACGACGCCTGGCGCGTCGTCCCCCTCCACCGTGCTCTGCTGGCTGCCGGCGTCCCCCTCGTCCGTCCGCGGCACCCCGCGATGCTCGCCACGCTCCGACACCGACCTCGTGCCGTGCGCGCCGAACGCGAGAAACCACTTCCGGCATGAGACACCGTGCCAGGCGTGGTGTGTCGTGCGGGAAGTGGTTTCTCGTTCGAGCGCGAGCCGACCGTCAGGCGATGGGCGCAGGCGTGACGCCGAACCGGGCGAGACCGGCCGCTCCCCCATCGGCGGCGGTCAGCACCCAGATGCCGTCGTCGTGCAGAGCGACGCTGTGCTCCCAGTGCGAGCCGTCGGATCCGTCCGTCGTGGAGACGGTCCAGTCGTCGTCCTCGACATACGTCTGGTCGGATCCCGCGGTCACCATGGGCTCGATCGCGAGCACGAGGCCGGGGCGCACCTCGGCGCCGCGGTCGGGCGTGCGGTAGTTGAACAGGCTCGGCGCCTCGTGCATCTTGCGGCCGATGCCATGGCCGACGTACTCGCGCAGGATCCCGTAGGGCTTCCCGGAGACGGACGAGGGGCCCGCCCCGAGGATGTGGTCCTCGATGGCCGCGCTGATGTCGCCCAGGTGCTTCGCGGACGCCATCGCGGCGATGCCGGCCCACATGGATCCCTCTGTCACGTCCGACAGGGCCTGTCGCGCGGCGACGACCTCCGCCTGCGCCTCATCGGGCACGATGACCGTGATCGCGCTGTCGCCGTTCCATCCGCGGAACTGCGCACCGCAGTCGATCGAGACGATGTCGCCGGGCTGCAGCACCCGGGATCCGGGGATCCCGTGCACCACCTGGTCGTTGACCGAGATGCACGTGGTGTGCCGGTAGCCGCGCACGAGCTTGAAGTTCGACTCCGCGCCGCGATCCAGGATCACGCGCTCGGCGATCGCGTCGAGCTCCCCCGTCGTGATGCCGGGACGCACGGCGGCGCGCACCGCGGTGAGCGCCGCGCCCGTGATCAGGCCGGGCTCGACCATCGTCCCCAGCTGGGCACGGCTCTTGTAGATGGAGCGGCGGAACGCCACGTCAGACCGCAGCCGTGCGCACGAGACCGCGGGCACCCAGCGCCGCGAAGATGCGCTCGGTGATCTCGTCGAGGCTGCCGACGCCGTCGATCGTGTCGACGATGCCGCGGGCACCGTACGCGTCGAGGATCGGGGCGGTCTGCGCCTCGTAGATGTCCAGACGGTGCGCGATCGCCTCGGGGGTGTCGTCGGCGCGGCCCTGCTCGGTCGCGCGCAGCTCGAGGCGGGCGATGCTCTCCTCGCGCGGCACGTCGAGCAGGATGACCGCGTCGAGCGCGGTGCCCGACTCGGCCAGGAACGCGTCCAGGTGCACGACCTGCGCGGCGTTGCGGGGGTAGCCGTCGAGGAGGAAGCCCGCCTCGGCGTCGGGCTGGGACAGGCGGTCGCGGACGAGCTCACCGGTCAGCTC